>DATMOO010000052.1:0-6725 GCA_035568275.1 Candidatus Sulfotelmatobacter sp. | reverse complement strand
CGCGCTTCTCGAGGAGGCGTGTTGCGAGCCGCTGGTTGAGTTGCCTTCGGCAACAACACGGACAGAACGTCGGCTGATGGTCCTCCCAGGGCGGCGACGAAATAAATCTGCTTCACTCGGAAGGGCCTTGCGTGTATAAGGGGCCATTCGGTTGGTCAAAATGGAAATCCCGCCGAAGTTCCCGAACCCTCCTCGTTGTGAGAGACTTCGGTTCCGGGGCCGCCCATGACATTCCGACCACTCATCCTGGCTTCCTTGTTTCTGCTCGCCGGTTTGCCTTCACGTTCGCTGAACGCACAGGAGCCTGCTCCTGCTGCCCCCGTTCAGGCTCCCGTCATAAAAGTGGAAACGCGCATCGTGCTGGTCGACGTCGTGGCCACCGACAAGCAAGGACAAGCGGTCCCCGGACTGCGGGAAAACAATTTCCAGATCACCGAGGACGGCACCGCGCAGACCATTTCCTCATTCGAAGAGCACAAAGGCGCGGCAGCCACGGAAATCAAGCTTCCGCCGATGCCTGCCAATGTCTTCACCAACTTCCCCACCACGCGCTACGCCGACTCGGTCAACATCCTGCTGCTCGATCTGCTCAACACCCAGCCGCAGAACCAGGCGTTCGTCCGTCTGCAGGTTGCCAAATATCTGACCGAAGTCCAGCCCGGCACGCCTCTCGCGGTGTTCGCTCTCGGTTCCCAGTTGCGCCTCGTGCGCGGATTTACCACTGACTTTTCTGGACTTTCCGCCGCACTCGACGACAAAAAACTCGGCGTCACGCCCGAAGTTTCTCGAAATTTGCCGACCGAGTCTAACCAGTACAGCGACGCTGAGATCTTGCGGCAAATGCGTAAAAGCCAGGATGCGCCCTCCGCGATCGAAGCTGTGGAAGCTTTCCAGCGCGATGAGGCCGCCGATCGCGTCGGCGCGCGTATCGAGGTTACGCTGCAAGCCTTCCAGCAAATCGCCCGCTATCTTTCCGGAGTTCCGGCCCGCAAAAATCTCATCTGGTTCTCAGACAATTTCCCGATCAGCTTCTTTCCCGATACCCGAGGCAAAGTGCCCAAAAACCAGGAACACATCCAGAAGACTTCCGACATGCTCATTGCGGCGCAAATCGCCATCTATCCCGTATCGGCACTTGGTGTCCTCGGCGACCCCACTTTCGATGCCAGCAAACTCGCCGGCTCGCGCCGCGAACTCGAAATCCGCCTGAGAGCCAATCAGATCGCCATGGGAACCATCGCCGAAGAAACCGGCGGCCGCGCCTTCTCCAGCACCAACGCTCTCGACGATGCTCTGAAGGACGCCGTCAACAGTGGCTCGCATTACTACACCTTGGCCTATTCGCCCGCGAACAAAAAAAACGACGGAAAATTCCGCCGGATCCAGGTGCGCGTCTCCGATGACGGTTACCAGCTTTCCTATCGTCGCGGCTACTACGCCGACAAGCCGCTGCCCGAGTCGGCCTCTGAAGAAGCAGCCGACGATCCGCTGATGCCGCTGATCGGTTTGGGCATGCCCAACTTCAACCGGATCCTGTACAAGGTGCAGGTCGCTCCCAAGAATCCGCAGCCTTCGCCGAACGCACCGCGCGCCGGAAGCAACACTAAGCTAAAGGCGCCGTTCACGCGCTATGACGTGAACTTCGCGGCGGCGTTGCCGGACATTGCCATGGGCGCGGACTCCGACGGCGTGCGGCACGGCCACATTGAAGTGATGCTCATCGCTTTCGATCACGACGGCAATATCCTCAATATCGTGAAGAAGCGCAGCAAGCTGGCGCTTGAGCCGAAGGTGTACATGGCGACGCAGGCGGTGGGAATGCAGATCCACGAAGAGATTGATGTTCCGGCCGGCGAAGTGTATCTGCGCACGGGAATCTACGATCTGAATTCCGGGAATTGCGGCACGCTTGGAGCTCCACTGAACGTGACGGGCGCGGCGCAGATGACGAAGAAATAAATTCGCAGCTGTTTAGTCAGACCGCTACAGGAAAACACTTCCGATCACCGCATCCCTCCGGTCGCCGCTACAGATCGCTACTTTTGGCTGCCAGCATTATGGAGAGGATCACCCACCAACTCAAATGGACTGCTTGATTTCCGCATCCTAATCCGGTCGGAGGGCGCCACGCGGCTTCCTAAAAGCGGAATGCGATCCCTGCCGATAGCTGGGCGATGTGCGTCCAACTGCCGGTGTTCAAGCTGGCAAGGTTGAAGTTCGGGGCCTTGTACACCAATCCGCGATACTCGGCTCGCAATGAGAAGTGCCTAGTGAACGCGTACTCTGCACCCGCGCCGTACACAAACGTCGCTTTGGTTTCTAAGGTTGCACGTCTCCGGTGTGATGACGTTCCCGCGAACCTGGGAAGCAAGTTTTCGGATCGTCGCCGCGTCGAGAGGAGGCACATTCTGACCGCGCGCTGCGAACATTCGCCGCGTCCCGGCAAACGCCTTCATCGGGCCTCCGCAAAGGGACGCTGCCGCCAACGCCGTTTGTTGCACGAACTCTCTTCGAGTAGTGAGCGCCATATTCAACTCCCCCAATTCATGGCCGCGAGTGTAACCGGCGACACGCGGTGTCAGGGCACGGTGATCGTAGTTGCGGTTCCGAACGGGCCAGGCGATTGGAAGTCCACAACACAATCAGAACCATTCCCCGCTCCGCCGTTCACAAAGGAAATTCATGGCAGCACCTCCAGCACGGCTTCGCTGGGCTCTAGGTCCTCCGCATGGGGCGGTAGAGTCGCCCCAGCCTCCAGGAGTGCCCGAATCGTCCCGACGAAATCCCCTGTGTCTCGATGCCAACCGTTCCCGGACCCGTAAAGGGCCCACCCTAGCGGCGTCCCTTCATACTCCCTTGATTTCAATTCCACCGCCGGATGGAACCGCAGAATTTGGCGGGTCATCTCCGCGTTGCCGTTGAATCCAGCCCAGTGCAGCGCCGTCGCTCCCATCTCTCCCGGCGTGTCTGTTGGCCAACCCGCCTCCAGCATCAGCCGAACTGCTCTTGTGTTGTTGTTCTGCGCCGCGTTCGGCAGCTTCCTCTGATCCGCCTCCGATAGCGTCTTTGCCGCATCTGGATGCTTCGATAGAAATTCGTGAAACACCGCTTCGTCTCCCAGTTCACACGCCAGGGTCAGCTGCAGGTCCTCCGGAGTCCAATCCATCAGCAACCGGAAAACTTCCTCGTGACCGAAATCGCGCGCTACTGTATGCGCAGTGCGGTGCGCTCCAAGCATCCAGATGTAAATCGTGCCACCCGCGCGCGCATCCTGCTTGGGAAACCACTCCTCTGATACGCTCATTCGGATGCATTCCGCATCGGCGACTAGATGCCGCCGCACCAGATCCACATCGCCCAACGCCGCCGCCATCAAGATGTCCGTCCGGCATCCCCGCGATACAAGGTAGCGCGCCACATCTTGCCGGTCCCGCGGGTAGTGCCGTTTCTGAGCCACGCGCAGCATATACTGCGCCGGCGTCGATTCGTGATCCACATCGCGAGCATCGATCTCAGCGCCGTTCGCCAGTAGGAACTCCGCAACCTCCACCGTGGAGGCGAAGTGCAACGGCTTCTGCCCGTCTCCGCCGCGTGCGTGGACGATGCCTGGATCGGTCGCCACCAGCTCTCGTAGCTTCGCCATCATTCCCAGCCGCGATGCCGAATGTGCATCCAGCGTCGCGCCGCGCTCCGTCAGAAACTCCACCATGCTCGGATCGCAATCGTCCAGCACTCCGAATCCTCCAGCCCACCACTCGGTTCGTTTCCGGATGTTCGCGCCCGCGAGCAGCAGCGCGTCGACGGTCTCCCGATCGCTCCGCTGCACGGCCGCGAATAACGCTTGTTCGCCGAAGCCGTAGTCCGGCAGCGGATCATCAATCCTCGCCCGCAGCTCCGGATATCGCTCGAGCACTTGGCGGACGCGCGCAGCATTGCTGTCGCAGACCGCCGCCTTCAGGGCTTCCGCCGGACTGAGCCTCAGCGCCTCTACGTGCGACTTTAGCTTTGCCCAGTTGGCGAAACCGTACTCGTTGGCCAGCGTATGTTGCGCATCCGCCAGCTTGCCTTGCCGCATGCTGCGCAGCAGTTCTTTAGCTTGCTTCTTTAGATACTCGAGACTTGGATTTTCAGGTAGGTGACGAGACATTACTCCTCCTTCTATGGCCCGGTGTCCGCTATGACGGGCAGAAGAGAAGGCAATGCTCGGTGCTCAAAGAGTCATCGCAGGTGGGATCATCCCTTTACGCGGACGGCGTGCAACCTGAATTGCCGTTTTCCACTATACCAAATTCAACGTGAAGGGGTGAAGGTCTGCTCCGTCTGCCCTGTCCCGTCTGTCCTCCGCAATAGCTGCACGATCCCATGCCGACTGACTTCTGATCCGACGGAAGCGTCCTAATCAGTCTCTGCCGGATGCCGACAGACGCCCACTCGTTGGCAGACACGCCAGACGTAGGATGTGTTTTCCACAAGCGCACCGAAATGCAGCGAGTAGCAGCAAGTAACTGAATCAACGGGTTACGACCTGAGCTAACGCACTGCAACGCAGGATAGCGCGCCGACTTCCAAAACGAACTGACACCTGAAGTGACACCGAATCGGCGCAGGTGCCGGGCGGCCCAGGCGTCAGCGCTCAGAACAAGGGTCAATGAGCATAATAGAGATGTTTCGCCACTTGAGCAGACATGTAGTGGAATGACGTACAGATTTTTCCAGGCCGACTGTAAAACTCAGCTGTGCGCCGCGTCTTCATGATGAAGAGCTCTACCTCAGGCTGTATGCACAGGGGGAGGAACTATGTCCAGTCCGCGATTCTCAACATCATTCGCTCTCCTCGGAGTTCTGCTCGTCTTACTTCCAGCCCGTATTGAGAATTCGATATCGAACTCTACGGCACCACCCGCAGCATCGCTTATGACGTCGGCCTCGAGGCCCAGACCTCAAGCCCAAGAGGTATTGGGATACACACTGTCTCCGGCGCAATACGCCCGCGCAGTTGCTTATAGCCGAGGGGAGTATTGGATCTACTTCCTGACGACTGCTTACGCGCTGCTCGTTCTTTGCGCAATGATAAAGTGGCAACTTGCGCCTCGACTCCGAGACTGGGCTGAAAGAAATTCGCGTCGAGCATGGGTGCAGTTTCTGCTCTACGCGCCGACGTTGCTGTTTGTGTTTGCTGTTCTACTGCTGCCGACCGCTGTTGCCTCTCAGTGGCACGAGCGCAAGTACGGCCAATCTCTCCAGGGCTGGGCTTCCTGGCTTGGGGGATGGACGACTGCAGAGATGGTGACACTCCTCTTGGGGACACCAATCATCGCGCTGGTGTATTTCGCCATGCGGCGCGGCCGGCACAGTTGGTGGCTATTTCTCTGGATGATTACCGTGCCCCTGATCATATTGGTCGTCTTCATCCAGCCAGTGGTGATCGACCCCCTGTTAAGTACCTTTGAGCCACTCGACAGGTCCCACCCGGAATTGGTCGATTCCATCGAGGCAATGGTGAACCGTGCAGGGCTATATATTCCCCGCGAGCACATTTGCCTGTTGAAACTAGCGGATAAGTCGACTGGAGAGGATGCCTATTCCGAGGGTTTCGGGCCGACCAAGCACATCTTCATTTCCGGCACAATCATCGCAGCTGAGCCCAGTACAACGATTCTCTCCTTCGTGGCTCACGAGATTGGGCACTACCGGATGGTCCTAGATTGGATCGAGTTCGTTATTGCGGTCATCCTGTCATTAGGCGTTCTTTATCTTGTCGACCACCTACTCGTTACCCTGCTCGCCCGCTGGGGTCAGCGATGGCGCATCCGCGGCCCGGACGACTGGGCATCACTTCCAGTGCTGGCGCTCATTCTAAGTCTGATCGCGGTTTCCTTTACCCCAGCGATCAACGCTCTGAGCCGATACCGCGAACACGAAGCAGACCGCTGCGGCTTGGAATTGGTCCACGGGGTTGTTCCCAATGCGGGCGAAATGGCGGCACTAGCTTTCCAGAAAGATGCTGAAAGTGATCTCTCCGATCCGGCGCCGCCTGCCTTCATTCGTTGGTGGTACTTCGATCACCCTCCGGTGAACGAGCGGATAATTTTCTTCCGGACGTACGATCCCTGGTCGCATGGCGACGAACCGAAGTATGTGAAATGAGCGAACACTAGAGCCTGGTCCTGTCAAGCGTCATGCAGCCGGGAGCTGTGTTGCTAACGTGTGTGCGCCTTCCGGAAGTGACATCGGTCAAGTGCCTGGCGTGGATCACGATGCACTAATCAGGACACTTCGGTCTCTGCCAACTGATGCCATCAGGCCATTGCACAAGCGAGAGGGAAACGGTTTTGACTCAGAGTTGATGATCTTTGACTTTTGCGGTCTCGGGTGTGGTATAGAGACATTTGAGTTTGTTCGCCTTGTGTTCCTCTTGGAAAGCAGTCCGCACCCGCGCTTCACGGCGTCTTCGCTGGAGAAAGAGCGACCCTCTGCAGAGAGGCGCGTCGGGCGAGCATTTGCCATGTACCTGCTCTCATCATAGGGTTGAGGCAGGACTCGTTTATTCCTCAGAAGCGCAACGCCGGCAAGGACACAGCAGAGTCGACGTCTGTCGAGACGCTAGCCTCTCGCCAGCGTTCGGCATCGGCATCACGCGTCGCCTGGGCTTGTGCCGCGTACTGAACGGCGTCACTGCCCAGCAGGAGATGCGCGGGCAGATGATCGGAGGAAGCCAGACGCAG
>DATMOO010000051.1:0-5061 GCA_035568275.1 Candidatus Sulfotelmatobacter sp. | reverse complement strand
TTGGCGGCGAAGCCAGCGGCATCAACGACCGGGGCCAAGTGGTGGGAAGCAACTGGGACTCCAACTTCAACTGGTCCCATGCCTTCATCTACCAGAACGGCGTGATGACCGATCTTAACACGCTGTTTCCTGCCAGTTCCAACCTCTTCGCAACCATGGCTAACAAGATCAACGAGCGCGGACAAATCTCGGGCATGGCAGTCGTACGCAGCGGGCCGCATACGGGCGACGTCCACGCGTTTCTGGCAACGCCTGCACACCAAAGCAGGGGAAGATCGGTTGCAGAGGTCGCACCTACACGCCCGAAATCCAATTTGCCCGCGAATGTTGGCGAACAACTGCAGAGACTCGGACTCCTCCACTTCGGGCGATAAAGGCATTTTCGGAGCTTTCGCACCATGCATTCCAGCTGTATGTTGCGCGAGGGCGCAAGGCCGGAGGTTGGGCGGGACAACTTGGGTCACGCGAATATCGACGTGACCCAGAATGTTTACGGCAAGAGCTGGTGGGGAGCCGGTGGATGCGGTCACCCAAGCTGTCGAAGCCGTAACCAATCTTCATCATTCATGATCCGGATGGTCCTGAGTTACCGCCTTGCGAATGCGTGAACGTGAAATCCGGCACACAACTGAATCCATACCCCAAATCGAGGCGTGGTGTCAGCATCAAGTCCAAGGATGCTGCACTCAAGACTTGCCGCCGTACAATGCGTTCGCGAACTTCATGAGATCAGCCGTCGTCGAATACATACCTCCGGCGCGAATTGACTGCGAACAAAATGGCTTACGAACTCAGCTCCTGCAGGTGCGCAATCGAGGACTACTCGGAATGACCCTTCGCGAATCACATTCCGTTAAAGCCGAAACGCTTCGTGATTTCAATTTGTACGTAGCGCAACGATCGGATTAATCTTCGACGCTCTTCGTGCCGGCAGGTATCCCGCCACCAGCGCGACCGCTCCCAGTACGGCCACCATCGCGACAAATGTAAGCGGATCACTCGAAGCGGTCTGAAAGAGAAGAGAAGCAATGAGGCGGGCAAGCAACAGTGAGGCGACGATTCCAACCGCAACGCCGATCAGCGCGAGTCGCAAAGTCTTCCAGATCACATCGAATTGCACCCACCATTGCGTCGCGCCAAGAGCCATGCGGATACCAATCTCCTGCGTTTGCCGCGTAACGGAATAGGAGATGACTCCGTAAATCCCTAGCGAAGCCAGAAGAAGTCCCAGACACGCGAAGGCTCCGACGAGCAGGACAAAGAACCGTCTTGGAGAGGTCGCGTGGTCGACCAGAGCTTGAATTGGTTTGAATTCGGTCGCTGGCTGTCCGGGATTCATGTTGCGTAGAGTGTGCATCACGCTTGCTGCCAGTGTCGTGGGAGGCAGCTTGGAACGCAGCACCAGATAGCAGCCTTCCGGGCCCCACTGTTTGGTGCCTGGCAGGTACATCTGCGCTCCGGGGTTATCTTCTGCGCCGGTTTCGCGGACGTCGGCAATCACGCCGATAACCTCGGCGTCAGTTCCACCCGCCACGGCAGTGCGGCCAATCGGATCCTGTCCCGGCCAGAGTTTGTGCGCGACGGTCTGGTTGAGGATGACTACCGCCCGATCGTTGGCAAGGTCGTTCCAAGTGAGATCGCGGCCTTCCACGAGGCGCATGCCCATTGCTTTGAGGTAGCCGGGAGAGACGATGTAAACGAAAATGGGGAGGAAATCCTGGCCATTGAGCTTCTTCTGCTCACCCTTTGCCGCAATCCCCCAGCTCCGATTCCGGCTCATCGGCAGGTTATCGGATATGCCAGCCGACTCAACGCCCGGAATCATCAAACTTCGACTTGTAACTTCCTGCCAGATCGCCGCTCGTTTCGCGGCATTTCCGCCATCGTCATAGTCAACACTGATCGCGGCCGCGTGACTGGCCTCGAAGCCCAGATCGATGTCGAGAACCCGGAGAAAGCTGCGTAACAGCAAACCGGCGCCGACGAGGAGTACACAAGCCAAAGCGATTTCCGTTATTACGAGGGTCGACCGAAGCCGGTCGTGTTTTCTGCCCTCACTGAGTCCCTGTCCGCTATCTTTCAGCACTTCCTGGAGATTGCCGGAGGACATGCGTAGACCCGGCGCCGCTGCGAACAGAACTGCGGCTGCGATGGCAATCAACAGCGTCCATTCGAGGACCGTTGCATCTACGCGCACCATGGCGAGCAGCGGCAGCCCAATCGATCCCTGATGGGCAAGATACGAGAGGATGGCAAAGGCAAGTCCCAGTCCCAGCACTGCGCCAGCACCGGCGAGCACCAAACTCTCAGTGAGCAATTGACGCACGAGCCGGGCGCGTCCTGCTCCCAACGCTCGTCGCATTGCAAATTCTTTGCTGCGCGCCGCGGCCCGCGCGAGGAGAAGGTTTGAGAGATTTACGCAAACAATGAGCAGAATCAATCCAACGGCACACCACAGCACAATCAACGAGCGGCGCAACTTGCCGCTGACGTACTCCTTCAATCCCGTAAGCTGCCCGGTATAACCCTTTCCGTATTCCGGGTGCTTGTGCTCGAAATAGAGTTGCGGCAGGAGTTGGTCGGTTTCACTCTGGGCTTGTGCGAGAGTCACTCCTTGTTTAAGGCGTGCAACCAAGGCCAGGTCATTTCCGTCGTCGCGGAAATCGTCCATGATGTAGGGCACAAAGAGATCGACTTTGGTGCCAGGCGAAAAGACCGCGCCGAAATCGAATGTTTCCGGCAACACTCCGATGACGGTGACGGAGCTATTGTTCAGATTAATCGTGCTCCCGACGATGTTTCGATCTCCAGCTAGCCGGCGTTTCCAGAACGGATAACTCAAAAGTGCAGCGGGCTGGGCGTGTTGCACGAGCTCTTCAGGCCTGAATAAGCGTCCCAGCGAAGGCTCTACACCGAGCGTTTGAAAAAAGCCGTCCGCAACAAGAAGACCTGTCGCCGGTGTGGGCTGCCCATTCCCGATCAGCTTGAAATTGTCAGGCCCGGAAAAAGCGAAGTAGCCGCTGACAGACTGAAAGGAGTGATTTTGTTGCTGGAAGTCCTGAGTGGCATCTGCCGTATAGGTTTTGCTCGACTCGCCGGCTTTCGGGTCCTTTTCGACAATCCGTACCAACTGCTGCGGATCGCGAAACGGCAGCGGCCGCAGCAAAATCGTGTTCACCACACTGAAGACCGCGATGTTTGCGCCTATACCTAGGGCGAGAATGAGAACGGCAACAACTGCGAATCCGGAGTCGCGCCGCAACATGCGGAACGTAAAGCGCAGGTCTTGCCTCAGGACATCGACCCATGGCAGGGTGCGCGACTCGCGATGACGTTCAAGGGCCTGTTGTACTCCGCCAAATCGGACAAGGGCCTGACGCCGGGCTTCTTCCGCAGACATACCGCGGCTGAGGTTCTCCTCCACGGCCATTTCCAGGTGCGCAGCCATTTCGTCTTTGACTTCGCTATCGAGTTGATCGGTACGGAAGAATGCCCGAAACCGGTTGAATGTCTGTCGGAGGGATATCATCGTTCACCTCCTTCGCCCTGCATGGCAAGCACTCGCCGCATAACTCCCGCCAGCCGCTGCCAATAAGCAGTGTCCTTCATCAACTGCTTCTGACCGAGCTTTGTGATGGAGTAGAACTTTGCTATGCGGTTGTTGTCGGAAGTGCCCCATTTGGCGTTGATCCAGGCGCGCTGCTGCAAGCGTACGAGGGACGCGTAAATCGTCCCTTGATTGAGCAGGACCTCATTCCCACTCACCTGCTCAATACGACGCGCAATGCCGTATCCGTGTAACGGACCTAGAACATGCAGCGTTTGCAGGACCATTACATCGAGTGTCCCTTGCAAAAGATCTAGTTTCAATTGGCCCATCGTGTCTCCTGTGGTGATGCCACATAATATCCCACAAGCTATGTGGGATTACCACAGGAAAACTGAAAGAAGCTTTCCAGAGTGTGATAACCGTCGAGAGCCCTCAAACAATGAAGGGCAGTTCACGGATGGGACCTGAGACCGCGTCGCGTATCGATCGCGAAATAAAAGGGATCGGCTGTCCGACAGTCGGTCGCAATTCGGAGGGACCAGAAGCCTCTTCGTGACAAATCTCCGATCAGAAGGAAAAACCACTTTCTATCGTCACCCAAACAGACACTTGCAAAAGACTCTAATACAACAAACTGTCAATTGAATGGAATCGGATTTCCGCCAACTAGACTCGTTGTTTAGCGCAGAAACCAACCGACCGCAAGCGCGACAATCACCAGCTTTGTTAACCAGCCGAGTGCGTTGGACATTACGAAGATCCGATGAAGCCTCATGAAGGCGGCGTTCGTAAGGAGTAGAGGCAGTGGGCCGATCAGCCACACTGCTACCGCCAGCTTGAGGGCACTGGGGACGGCGTGAAGACCCAGTCGCGCTGCGAGGTAGGCAAAAAAGCCGGACGTCACGAAAGGTAGCGGACTCGTCAGGGCAATAGCCTTACTTTCTACTCCCTGTCGCCAGATTTCCGGATAGGTGTAGCGTCGATGAATCCAGTCGCCAGCAAAGAACCAATCGGTCAGCGATGTAAGTATTCCTGCCCCGAGAGTGATCAGGGCGAGTCGTGTCCAGTTCATGCCGCCCTCCCTTGCCAATGGGCAGACATTGTACTCGCTTAAAGGCGGCGCCGTAGGTTATTGAGTGAAACTGCGATTTTCACCAGCGTCGTTAAGGTCTCGGCGAAAGAGCGGGATGTAGTGAATACACGGGACGGAGGATACCCCGGCAGGCCTCGGTCTTCAGGAATAAAGAGCCATTCCTGCAGGACGTGGCAAGTTCTTAAGGGAATGGCTCCGGTGGTGGTTGAGCTTCGCAAATTTTGTAGCCTCGTTTCAGGGCGGTAGGTACTTACTTCACGAGGCCGTAGACTTCGACTTCACTTCTGGTGCCGAAGTAGACGCGGCCATTGACTACGATCGGGATAACAAACCGGGCAGCCAGGGCCGCGCGGTCGCGTTGGCTGTTTTGTTCGGAGTTGTAGATCGGTTCGCCCAGCTTGGTTGCGTCGAAGGCGTA
>DATMOO010000050.1:0-5641 GCA_035568275.1 Candidatus Sulfotelmatobacter sp. | reverse complement strand
CACTGCGACCAGCACGTTTCCGGCGCGTACGCCCATCGCACCGCTGCCCAGTTCCTGGTTGCCATAGACGCGGAATTGATCGAGCTGCTCCGGCTTGCCGTGACGCTCTTTCGCGACATGGCGCTCGGAGACTGTGAAGATCGTGAAGAAGGCGGCGCTGAAGATCAGTCCGGCGATCGTCGCTTCATACTTCGTAAACAGGTTGACAACCGCGGTAATGAATAACACGGCAGAGATCGCCGCCAGGCCCACGGGAATCTCGGTCTTGCCGATATGAATATTCCCAGGCACCTTCCACTCCCGATTGCCTGGCTCGGTGAATCGCAATACCAGCACCGCCATCGACTTCATGGCGAAGCTCCAAATCACGCCGAAAGCGTAGAGAGCGGCCAAAACGTACACGTTGCCCAGGCTGAGGAAGATAGTGAGCAACTGCATCCCGACAATCAAGTTGATGATGCGATAGCTGGTGCCGTAACGGTTATGCGGCTTCTGGAACCAGCTCGTCAGTACGCCATCCTCGGCCACACGATTCAAGACGCCATTCGCGCCTACGATCGAAGTATTCTGTGCACCCGCCAGAATCAGCACGCCTACCAGGACCACGAAGCCATGAAACAGCAGCTTCACGCTAGTGGGCCCGACCAGGTACATCGCAATGCCACCGATCAGGTTGGCGAAGAAGTTGGGCCGGACACTGTCCGGAATGATCATCACCGCGAAGAAGGAAACGAGTGAGGTAAATAGCAGGCTGTAGAGAAAGATCACCAAGCCTGTTTTTTCCAGGTTCTTTAGCTTTGGGTGTTCGATTTCGCGGTTGACCTGGGCGAGAGTTTCTTCGCCGCTCATCGCCAGAACCGAGTGCCCGAAGCCAACGAAAAGAATGATCCACGTCAAATGGGCGAACCAGGTTCCGTTTAACCATCCCAGCGATTCTTTGTTGAGCGGAATGACACCGGGCTGCAGCGGGCTGGGCGGTAACTGAATCGGTGCTCGCAGTACCGTGATCGTGCACCAGATAATCAGGATCACCACCATCACCGTGGTGATGATCATGATCTGCAGCGCCTTCTGGCTGGACTCGTGAATACCCTGCGTGTTCTTCCACCAGAAATAAATCACGACCATGATCGCCAAGCCTGCGGCAAAATGATCGTCGGAGAAGTTCAAAGGCCGGTGCAGGTAGACCCCGATGTCTTTGATAAAGCCAGCCAGGTATTGTCCCGCAGACACGGCGCTGATGGGACCGGTCAGAACATAGTCAAACAGCAGGGCCGAAACCGAGAACTTCGCCAGCGTCCCGCCCATGGCCTCTTTGACGACCCGATAAACACCGCCACGGACAAACATGCTGCTCGACTCGATATACAGAGCGCGCACGGCATAGCTGAACAGCATGACCGCCAGAATGAACCAGGGAGCGCTTTTGCCGATGACCTTCTCGGCATCACCGCCGGCATAGTAGGCCGACGATGCCAGGTCGGAAAGCACGATGGCAGAAGCCCGCCAGAAGGAAATGAAGGTCAGCATCACCGTGGTGGCGACGAAGACCTTGACTGCCGGTTTAGTTCCTTCGGCGGATGTTGCCATGAGTTGAAAAGACTGGATCCAACCTTATGCGATTAAACCTAGAAGATAGCACAGGCAACCGTCTCGGCGGCTTGTGCCTTAAGTTCGAAAATCGGGCAGACGGTCTTATTTTCCCTTCTGTTCGGCGATCCACTTGTCAGTTCGGGCATCGAGGACATCGAGCGGTAACGTTCCCCCATTCAGCATTTCGTCATGGAACTTTCTAAGATCGAATTTCGGTCCCAGCTCCTTCTGAGCGCGCTCGCGTAATTCCCGGAATTTCAGCTGACCCAGTTTGTAACTGAGTGCCTGGGCCGGCCAAGAGATATACCGGTCTGTCTCACTCTGGATCGTGGGTTCATCGACCGCGCCGGACTTGCGGAAGAACTCCACGACCTGATCCCGGCTCCATCCCTTGGCGTGAATGCCGGTATCAACCACCAGTCGTACAGCGCGGAAGAGTTCCGAAGACAACCTGCCATAATCTGAAGCGGGGGCCTGGTAAAAACCAACTTCCTTCCCCAGTTGCTCGGCATAGAGAGCCCAACCCTCCACATAGGCGTTGAAGCCCAGGCCGTGTTGACGGAACTTCGGAAGGTCGGTGAGTTGCTGTTGGACCGACAACTGCATGTGATGGCCGGGAACCCCTTCGTGATAGGCAATCGCCTCATCATCGATCAGCGAGCGATGGGCGAAATCAGAGGTTGCCACGACCACGCGCCCCGGTCGCTTGCCGTCGGGCGTTCCGGTCATGTAGTGAGTCGCCGCGGCCGCCTGGAAATCCGGAATGGCCTCCACCGTAACCGGTGACTTGGGAAGCAATGTGAACAATTGCGGCAGCTTCGCCTGCATCTGCGAGATGTAGTGACGGAAATCGTCGAGAATCTGTTCGGCCGAGGTCGGAATGTATTTGGGGTTGGTCTTTAGCGACGCGCGAAAGGAAGCCAGATCGGCAAAGCCTTCCTTTTTCGCGATGGCCGTCATCTCCGCCTCAATCCGGTCAATCTCGCGCAGGCCAAGCTGATGAATTTCGTCAGGCGACGTATGCGTCGTGGTCCGGGCATAAATGTCGTGCTCATAACGCTTCTGCCCGTCTGCCAGAGACGTGATGGAGAGCGTCGTGCGTCCTTGCGGTGCATACTCGGTGCGAATAAACTCGGCGAATTTCTTATATGCCGGAATGACGTCGGTATTGACGGCATCCGTGATCTGCTGGGTAAGTCGCTTCTGTTCCTCCGCAGGAATTTCGGCAGGATATTTCTTCGTGGGCTTCAGAAATGGATCGGCCGTGACGATGCCCTCGCATTGAGCCGGAATTTTCTCCGCCAGGAATCGAACCGGCATCAGCTTGTCCTTCATGCCGGCATGCAAGACTTCAGTCACCTGGCTCAGTGCGCGAGGTACCTGATGGATACGCGAGATGTAATCCTCATAATGCTTGACCGAGTCCAGCGGCACCGAGAGGGGCAGGTCCGCCAGGCTGGTGTGGATGCCGTTCTGCTGATTGATCGGCATCTCGTATTCCTTGAGATCGTAGTCAGCGACGCGGATTTCGAGCGAGCGCATCAGGAGATCGTGAGAAAGCTGGTCCTGATCCGAAAAACCGGCCGTAGGAATCGCTTGCAGCCGATTGAGGAAGTCCACATCCGTTTTATGCCGCTCCTCGATTGCGGCAAGCGAGTGGTCCGTCAGCTTGTCGTTGTATCGATAGTCCCCGAAAGCGGTGGCTCGCTCCGGAAAATTGCGAAGATCGGACTCGTACTGCTCATCGAAGAGGGCGTTCAGGGCGGTGAGGCGTTCGGCAACCGGCTTGATATCCTGGGCAAAGCTCGACGCGGCAATCAAAACAACAAGAATGCTGCAGAAGCGCATAGTGCACGTAAGAGTACCAGAGCAGCGCTGGCCCGCGCCAGAATCAGCAAGCGCCAGTCCGATATCCGTCCTCGGCGTTCTCTGCGGTTTTTCTCGGCGAACTCCGCGACAAGAATCCGTGCAGCAAACCTTAACTCTTGCGGTCCTTAACTCTTGCGTTCCTTGATGGCGCCAAATACGTGTGAGTAATGCGGTCGTGCCAGCAGAGGTTATCTTCATCCAGGAAAATCCAGGCGTACCCCATGCCGAGCGATGCGGCGGAAAGGTACGATGCGAATACGCGCCAGCGGCGCAGAGATCGCCTGGTCGGCGTGCCATCAAAACAGCTCAACTGGAGGCGAGCAAGGCGGAGTCCGGGAGTGGAGCCTGCATAAACGATGAGCAGATATTGATAAGCAACCCAAAAGAGACACGGGACCGCGGCTGCGAGACTCAGCAATTGAATCTGCGGCGGCCGAACAATCGCGACCTTCCAAAAGACGAATCCGAACAGCGCCGATGCCACGCCGATGATCACTCCATCGATCCCCGCAGCCAGCAGCCGCCGTCCAAGCGGAGCGCTCTGCAGGGGAATTTCGATTCCGGCCCGCTTCTCCGGTTCCTCGACGCGAGCTGGCTCAATCGTGATCCCCCCGAGCGCAGGTGCTGGAGGAGCAACGTCTGGAACTTCCAGAATGCGGGGTAGATCGATCACTGAGTCGGCCAGCTGATCCAGCGGTGGAGGCGGCGGCCCCCACGCAAACCTTGGGAATTCGATAATCTTGGCACCCGATTGTGCGGCATGGGGCGTCGCCGGCAGGATTCGGGTTGGTAGTGCTGGTGGTTCCGGTTGAACTTCCTCGTTCTCGATTGCATCTACCACGAATTCAGGGTCTGGTACAGACTCGAACGCCTGAGCGGATAGCGACTCCTCCGGGGCCGGGGCTATAAGCGCCGCAGCCGCCGGACCGAATGGCAACCGAAGCGACGGATAGCGGGGCGGCGGCGCCTTGCGTCGTGAGCGATAACGGTTCAGCCGGGCGGAGAGCTCATCACGCCAGGCATCCGAGCCTGGGGATGGCCGAGGGTCCGGCAGAGACTCTGGTCCTGGAGCCGTCGGGGAATTGAGAACCGGCTGTTGCGTGGGAGGGGGCTCCATAGGGCATCGGCAGACTTCGCCGCACTTCTCACAACTCATGAAAATCTGTTTCTGCAAGTTACGACTCACGAGCAACCGGGAGGGAACCAACGGCAATCCTAGCCTTTGTCGCCACTTTGCGGCACGGGCGGTGCCGTGCTAAGTTCACGATGCCGCAACCAGCAAGCAAAAAAGCTCCAATAACCGGGCACCATGGTCTTCCGTTGATTTTCTTCCGATGACTCTGCGCACTAGATTCCTTATCACGGTGCTGTTCCTTTGTCATCAGCTTCCCGCCTTGTCGCTAGTAACCAGTCAGTTGCTGACCGGGACGGATCCTGAGAAGAGCTCGACTCGGCAGAATGGGCAAGAAAACGCCCCGGTTTCAACGAGCGCAACCTGCTCCGCTCAGGCTGCACTCCAGGATGCAGACTCCGCAACCATCTGCGCCGACAGTCAGGAAAAGATCGGAAATACTTACAAGCTGCATGGGAACGCCGAGATTCACTATCGCACCTACACCTTGCGAGCCGACGAACTGACTTACAACTCAGACACGGACCAGATCACAGCCACAGGGCACTTCAAGATCGATGGCGGGCCGAATGATGACCACATCAAGGCAAGCCACGGAACCTACAACGTGACGACAGAGACGGGGCGTTTCTACGACGTCATCGCAACCACGGGACTGCAGTTCAAAGGCAGCCGCATCATTCTCACCTCGACCGCTCCCTTCGCATTCACGGGTAAGGTCGTAGAGAAAACCGGTTCGGACCATTACGTCGTCTACAACGGCAGCATCACCACCTGTGAATTGCCGCATCCAAAGTGGAAGTTCCAGGCTCGTAAGGTCGTGGTGGACGTGGGTGGCAACGCCAGCATCTATCACAGCGACTTCCTGTTGCACGGTTTCCCCATTTTCTATTTCCCCTACGCCACCCATCCCGTAGCTCGTGAGGCGCGCCACTCCGGATTTCTTATCCCCACAGCCGGGCGCTCCTCGGCCAAGGGGAACGTCGTGGGCGATTCCTTCTATTGGGCCATCAATCGCAGCCTGGACGCCACGATCGGAGGGGAATA
>DATMOO010000049.1:0-9622 GCA_035568275.1 Candidatus Sulfotelmatobacter sp. | reverse complement strand
TGGTACTTTCGGCCTCACGGGACTTCCGCTTGTGCCTTTTCCCTTCCCATCGCAAACCAAGTTCTCAAGTTCCGTACGAAAGCCCAGACTAGAGTCACGCCCCCTGTACACCGGACATCGCACGGCCAGTAAGTAGGTTGCTGCCGTGCTCCTCCCGGCCCTGGCAGGCAGTTCCGGTTCTGATGTCGTCCGAGTGGTGTTTCGATGCGTAGTCGGAGGTTCATTTGCATTCGTCTCTCTAATCCCTACATGACGTGATCTGATGCCACGCCTTTTAACCGTGACGTTCACCACCGCAGCTTTTGACTGAAGCAGCTCACGGCTGTTTGAAGCCTCCCCCTACAGAGTGGCTCCGAAGGGCCCACCTTCATCTTTCGTACTGCATGACGCTTGCGCGTCTTCTTGACACAACCTGCTACACCACCGCATCGAGCTGCTCCTGATGAATCGGCGGGTTGTCGCAAACCGCGCCCTTCAGATGCCGGTAGCCATCCCGTCCTAAGCCAGGAAGATAAAGTATCGCAGCTAATGTAACCAGGGTCGGATGTCCTGCTCTTCACTTCGCAACACCGCTGCTTTCACTCTCATCAGCTACGCGTCCGTCTCGGACAGTCCAATTCTGCAAGTCATCCTCAATTTTATATTCAATCGCGCGAACAATTTTAGGAAGGGATTTGTTACGGGCGAGCTTGTCCGTTTTCCGCACTGACGGGCGAGAATGGATTCCGGGCTCGGCGCGGTATATTCGTTCTCTCCGGGCTCGAGCCAGCGGTTAACACGGACAGGGGTGTGTAGGAAACCTTTAAGCTCTCTACTGGCATCTGACCTGCGCTAAATCGTCATTCCAGTTCAGCTCGTCATGTACAGTGCTCACATCAGCCCAGGAAAACCGGGCAAGGTATTCTGATGCTCGGGCAAGAGGAGGCTCCATGCGTAAGATTCCCTCCATCCGAAATTTGCTGATCGCACTCACCCTGCTGGCTACGTCAATGCCGTCATTCGCACAGGTGCGAATCTCGGTCGCGTTCGGTCCCCCGGCTCTTCCCGTCTACGAGCAACCTCTTTGTCCCGGTGACGGCTATATCTGGACTCCTGGTTACTGGGCCTGGGACGACGATGATGGTGATTATTACTGGGTGCCGGGCACCTGGGTAGAAGCTCCTCAGGTTGGCTTACTATGGACGCCCGGTTATTGGACGTGGCGCGGCGACGGATTCTTTTTCAATGAGGGCTATTGGGGCCCGCACGTAGGTTTCTATGGTGGAATCAGTTACGGCTACGGTTATTTCGGCGAGGGCTACGAAGGTGGACGGTGGGACAACGGACGCTTCTTCTACAACCGCTCGGTGAACAATGTGAACGTCACCAACATTCACAACGTTTACAACACAACAGTGATCAACAACACCACGACCGTGAATCGTGTCAGCTACAACGGCGGTAACGGCGGGATAAACGCTCGTCCGAGGCCTGAGGATCAGATGGCAGCACGTGACAGACACATTCCCCCTGTATCCGTTCAAGCTCAACATGTGCAAGCTGCCCGCACCAATCCGCAGTTGCGGGCTTCCGTGAATCGGGGCAGGCCCCCGGTCGCCGCCACTCCCAGGCCGGGAGCCTTTAACGACCGCGCAGTCGCACCGGCCAGAGAAGCAGGAGCGCCTTACAACCCTCCAGTCAATCGTGGCGCAGCTCCGCCACGCGCCAATACCCCTGCTCCGCATCCAGAGAACAATGTTCCTCCGCCCAATGCAATCCACGCCAAGGACATTCAACCGCATGCACGTCCCGCTCCCCCAAATACAGGAAACCCTAAACTGGACCAGAAATACCAGCAACAGCAGCAAAGGCTCTACGCACAGCAGGAGCAGGAGCACCAGAAACTCCAGCAGAAACAAGAACAGGAGCACCAGCAGCTGGCGCAACGGCAGGCTAGTGGCGCGAGAAACCAGCAGATCGAGCAGAAGCACCAGCAACAGACACAGCAAATGGAGCAAAAACATGTAGAAGAGCAGCAGCGGATGCAGCAACGACAACAACCTCCCAAGAAGAGGTAACCCCATCGGATTTTGAGAGTGCTGTCATACGGTCCTTTCGCGATTGTTGCGTTTCCCCTCAGGGTTGGATTATTTGCTTCAGGGCAACGATATCCGACCACATGAGAATCTAGCCTTGTAGGCGGTGTGAAACTGTGAAAGGTCGTGGCGAATGAGACTGGATTCTCGATTCTGAAGTACTGTGGACAGAGTGCTGCTATTGCCACTTGCCAGCGGTGCCACTTGAAGTTTTTCACGCCAGCGAAAGTGATGCAAGAGGGGGTTGGGGCAGAAGAGTACCTCCGGAAGAAGTACAACGAACGTTGGTGTGCAGTCGCAGTCGCACATAATCAACAAAGACGGAAGCTCTTACAGCAGCGAAGATCATTCTTTTCGGCGAAGTGGTAACCAATCACATTCGCCAAGCAGCAGCCGAGATATCGGCAGTGTGATTGGCAAGTGTCATCCGAGCGCGTCAGTCGAGAATGCGGCTGAGCAGTGCCCCCAATGGCAATGTGGCGTCCCAGAACGGCTCTCAGGATGGCGCCAACGACAGTCTGCAGGATCGGCAGGTGGGACACACCTCCCGTGCCACAACGGGTCAAAACTATAAGAATGGCAACCGCGGCTACAGTCGCAGCTTCTGGGCATCGTGGCGGCGCACTAGCGCGGATCGCGCAACCAAGGACCAGTACACAGCGTCGTACCGTGAGGCCTACATTCAGGGATACGAAAAGGGCTTAAAGGCGAGGGCTCCGACAACCGATAATCCCGCTCGAAGTACGGCAGGATTCGCGCGACAAGGAAGCAGCCTCCTACGGAGTGTGATGCTCACGCCTCTCAGTTATTGCAATCGCAGGGGTCACTGAGTGAAATAGGGATGTTTCGCCGACGATCTGCAGGCCACTAGCGATTGAACCAAAGCGAGCGGCGCTTGCTGAACCGGAGGCCAACGGTAGTCTGGTTCAAAAGTAACTCCAGAGCGATGCGCAGTCTGGGGTGGCTTTCAATCGTCCATGGCAACGATTTCAAAGGGCGCAGCCAATAAGGTTGCGCCCTCTCTTTCCTTTCTTCTCTGGCCCCCGGTTCACTCTTCAGGGGCAGTCGTTGTGGCGCGGGCTCGGCGCAGGCTCGCCCGCGACGCAGGGGATCGCGCTCAGATATTCGTAGATAGCACGAAGGTCACGGTCAGTCATGTTGTGATAGATGGGCCATGGCATTATTTGGAGACGAGTGCCGTCGAACGGGGGCGGCAGACAATTCCCGTCGGGGGCGCCGGTACAGGTTGGATGGAGGTTATCCATGTCGACGCCTGTCCTTATGATCTGAACAAACTCGTCAAATGTGTGACCCCCTTCAGGAAGCCCAGTTTTGTCCGGGGTCAAATTGCGCGAGATGATGTGTGGAAAGGGACCTGGCCCGGGGAAGAGACCAAAATCCCTGCCGCCACCCAAGTAGGTCGCCGGGTTGACCTGCGTCGGCTGGCCAAAGTATGGGTTTGCGCCTGGGACGAATTCGGTAGCAGGGCCAGCACTGTGGCAACCATTGCAGTCGCCTTGTGCGTTGACAATGTAGCTACCGAGTCCCACCAGTGCGCGGTTTTTTCCATCCAGATTCAGCGGGACCGGGGCTATCTTGAAACCAACCCCAATCTTTGATTCGTTATCATCGTCATTGGCGTATACGCGTGGGGACCGAATCAATATCCCCGCAAGAGCGACCACAGCAAGTGCTGCAAGTGCCAGGAGAAACGGAGAGTTGCGGAATTTCATGGTGCCTCCAGATTTTTCTAAGCGGCGTGTTAACCTCACCCCAAGTCTTTAAGGACCCTACACCGCCCGTGGCAACCATAGGCCTGGCAGCCATGGCTCGACTGCTCATAATTGCTCACTCTGCGCAACCGCGTCGTCCTCCATAAGCCGCCGCAACTCGGAGATGCAGTGCTTAAGAGCGTCGTCGGACACAAGGGTGTCTGGCCACACAGTCTGCACCAGGTTTTCCTTGGCAATCGTCTCGCCGGCACCGAGGCACGCAGCGTGGGCGGCGGATACGCGGACGAGACACTTACTGGAAAGTGGACTGTCAACCCAGACTGCACGGGTACGGTAATCGCGAGCTTTTTCGAAGACGGGCAGTTGGTTCGCACCTGCTGGCCGTCGTATTCGATGAGAACTCCAAACAATTCCGCATGGTTCAAAAATCTCTGACTTTGCCGGATAGCACCCAGTTGCCGGTCGTCATAACCGGCAGTCAGTAGAGGTGCAACATGCGTCATCTCCTTCGAAAGCTGTGGCTTACGGACGACGGGCAGGGCACTGCTGAATACGCGGTCATGCTGGCCGTCATCCTTGTTTTGGTAGTGGGTACGGTTCGTCCCGTCGGCTCGAATGCAAACAATGCGTTTTCCAGCGTTTCGAGTTCACTCCAATGACCAGACCTTTCGTTCTGCCGGGTACGAAGCGGGGGCGTGGAAATCCGAACTGGGGTAAGCCGTTCGCAGCTCTCCCCGTTATGCTGACGCGGTTCGAATTGCAGGTCGAACGACTAGGGCTTTCAAAAACACAGTTCCTCGCCTCACTTGAGCTAAAGCGCTGGTGCGAACGCAACCGGAATCGATGCTATGTACCGGAATGGCTACTCAAGGAGTGGGGGATTGAGGTCGATGCGATTTTCAGTGGCGTTGCGTAGTGACGGACAAAGGGACGCGGTTGCCGGTATTCGATTTCTCCGGCAGGGATCAGGCGAATTGATTTTGAGCGCATGAAATGCCCGAAGTGCGGATCAGTCTTTGCGGCGGGTGGATCGTCTTAGCCCTAACATTGGTGGTTTCAAATTGTCGAGGTTTTTAGAACAAAATGGACAAGGTGCGCGGCCCCACCGAAGCAGGATACCCCCTCGCTAAGCTCTTCGCTGCTCCGGGGCCGAACCGAAAGACGTGCGAGAAATCCAAAATCCGGCCAACGAATGTTAGCGCGTCCGGCGATCAAGGACGGCGTTCTTCCTCGATCTTGTTACGAAACGCGGGCGCATCCGAACAGCGATATACTGGCCCCACATCATGTGGCTGACCAGGGGCGAGACCCCAAATGATCTGGAAACATCGGACGCCCGAGCAATGGATGCGGATCGGTTTCACTGTGTTGGTCCTCGTCGGCGTGATCTGCACCTTGCTCATCGTCGTAGCCAGGTTGAGATAACCCTCTGGTAAGCCGCGGGGGGCGAAGCAGCGTTCGCACGCTGATCAAGCAGCCAAGGCCCCAAATGAAGTTTGCAGACTCGGAGAAGTTGACTGCATGAAAGCAGTGGCAATAAAGAAGGACCTGACGCGAGCCGAGGCGACCGCCGATTTGCAAGCGATGGGTATCCTACGGTGCGACGCATGTGGCGACGACTTCGTCATCTATCATTCACCGGCGTTCGTGAATAAATCGGTCGCTGACCGTCAAGCATATTGGCTCGAAAAGGTCCTTGCCGAGGAACACGAACGGGATAAGAAGCATCCCGACCGGATCGAATTGCCGGATTGATCCGGAGAGTGAAAGAACTGAAGGCCCAAAGTGGCTAACGAAATTGTTCGGTGTCCATATTGCGTGTTGGGTGACGGCTTCCGGCCGATGTTGCAGCGCCCGAGCTGGTTTGTCTGCGAACAGTGCGGCCATGTGGTGATTCCCGATGATCCGGATTTCAAGTGCTCCTGCCGGCGGTGCACATGGATAAACCGGGCGGCTTGATGTCGTGTCAAGCCGGGAAGAACACACCCTGCGCATTCTCAGCGAAGCTTAATCGCGAGATCGAGCCAAATCCTGTGGCCACGATCGGAAGTTATGACCTGTCTGCAAAGTTTGGCGGAGGAAGTTCCGCAGCTAACCGATGGGCGTTTTGGATGTTGAGGTGAGGATGGGCTGACGAAGAATCCGTTCACTCCGCCCATGGAGTCACAGAATAGAAAAGGCCCGTTCCCGCGGGCCAATTCACTTTCTTTGGAAAGGTTGACCTTTCAGTGAACCTCAGTTTAGCGCGGGTAGCCGACCCAGCTCAAATGATCCGCTATTGTTGCGCCGTAGACTCCACGCGGTAAGTTAGACTGCTACACCCCGCCAGATGACGCGCTCGATTACCGTGTCACGCCAACCTGCTATGCCGTCTTCTTCGCCGCCTTCACCTTCGCCCATCACGCCCTTTGCGCAGCGGCGATCTTCCTCCGCGCAGCTGCTGAGAGTGTCCGTTTGCGGCGGAACGATCCTCGACTCTGCCCGGCAGTTTTCGAGTCGAAACATCGTCAGCGAGGTGGTCTTCAGCGCCACACACTCTATCCGATTCCACACCAGTCAGTGGCCTCTCTGGGCGGTGGTACGAGCGCCCTTCCGGCGCTTCTGGTCACCGTATGTGCATCGTGCGCGAGTCGTACATCGCTTTAGCTTGAGCACTTTCGGCCCGGCCTGTTCAGATTCCGTCAATTCACTCCAGCGTTTCCAACCCGAAGAGATGTAGTCCGGCGGCAAGCTGCAATTTAAAATTCTCCCGCTGGCAGGCCGCCGAAATTAACCACTCCTTGTCCATCGGTTGTTCTGAACTTCAATTCAGGGCTCGACCCAGTTGACTGGAGCTGGAGGGTGCCAAGCTCCGTCGCGCTCAGGCCCTCGCCCATTCATCCGGCGCTGCCTTGCGCATGACGCGGGAGTTAATCAGGCAAAAGCTCGCAGGACAGCAACAAGTCGCCCGAAACAAACTGTTGGATTCCCGGACGGCGGACACACTAGCCCGATTCCGGGCAGAAGTGCCCTCAGCCGACAGCATCGCAACGGTCAGGCTAATCGAGGCGCAAGCCGCGCTAGCTTACTGGACAGCCTTGCGCACCCTGCCAATCAACTTTCCCAGGAATGACCTCCGCCGAGTCCCGGCTCATTGGCTTAATTTCGGCACGCGAATCTCCCGACTCGCGAGATCGCCGAGACTATCGGTTACGGCTCCTTTACTGGATTCGCCCGATCCTCAAGCTCAAATGTGGCTGCGTGGATTGACCGGACTCGCGGGCAGGTGTCAGATCACTTGCCGGAGGTGTTGGCCATACGGCGTGCCAGGGCCGGTTTGCTTTGTGCCGGGCGGAGGTTGGACGCGATGAAAGGGCCAACACTTTTTGCGGGCATGGGTTTGGCAAACAGGAATCCTTGGGCTGAGCCACAACCGGCCAGCGCCAATAGTCGCTGTTGGTGCGCAGTCTCCACGCCTTCAGCCACCACTTTCAAGTCGAGGTTGTGCGCCAGGCCGACGATGGTCTTCACGATGGCATAGTTCTCGGCATCCATCGTCTTGACAAACGACTGATCGATTTTCAGGGTGTCCACGGGAAAGCGGCGGAGATAGCTTAGCGAGGAATATCCGGTGCCGAAGTCGTCGATGCTCAGCTTCACTCCCAAGGCCCGCAACTGCGACATGGTCTGCGCGGTCGCGGCTACGTCATTCATGGCCAGGCTCTCGGTGAGTTCGATGGTGATGTACTGCGGATCAACTCCACTCTCTTCCAACGCATCTTTAACGTGCCCGACAAAACCGGCGTGCGAGAAATGACGCGAACTGATGTTGATGCTGACGTATAACAGCGGGTCGCCGGGATGGAGCTGGTGCCAGCGCGCGGCCTCTAAGCACGCCGTCTTCAAGACCCAAATACTAATCGGAACAATCAGGCCGCACTGTTCTGCGATCGGGACGAAAGTGCCGGGCGCGATCGAAGTGGACCCCGAGGCTTGCCAGCGCAAGAGCGCCTCGAAGCCCTGGACTCTGCCGGTATCAACCGCGACGATCGGCTGGTAGTGAAGGGTGAATTCTTCATTCTGCAGCGCGTATCTGAGGGCGGCCTCCAGAAGAAGGCGGCTCACGACTTGCTCGTGCATGGTGCGGTCGAAGAGTTCACTGCACGCGTTACCTTGGTCTTTGGCGCGATACATCGCGATGTCGGCATTCTGAAGCACCGTCTCGGCCGACGTTTCCGGCGACGTCAGTGCAATGCCGATGGACGCGCTCTTGAAAACTTCGAGTCCTTCGAGCAGGAAGGGCCGCGTCAACGCAGACTGGATTCTTTGGGCGGCACGGATGGCATCGCTCGGGTCAGTGACGTCCTCGACCAGAACCGTAAACTCGTCGCCACCCATCCTGGCAATGGTGCAATCGCTGCGCACGCATGCCCGCAGCCGGTTGCTCACTTCTTTAATAAGGAAGTCTCCGGTGGCGTGGCCATAGCAGTCATTGACGACCTTGAAGTCGTCGATATCAATAAAAAGGACGGCGGCGCCCGGGTATGGGTGCCGTTTCGTCCGGTCGACGACACTTTGCAAACGTCCGAGAAACAAGGCCCGGTTGGGAAGCCCGGTCAGCGCATCGTGGGTGGCGTTAAAGAGCAATTCTTCCTGAGCATGTTTCCGTTCGGTGACATCGCGGGCGTTGTACACAATGCCGCCGATATTTCTGTCGTGAATCAGGTCGCGGACCACGCACTCGAAATAGCGCCAACTTCCGTCGGCATGCCGCAGGCGGAACTCAGCGATCGGGTTCTGATCAAACGCAGCCGACCGCGCTCCATCGCTCAGGATCTTTGTCAAATCCTCGGGATGAATCAAGCTGACCATGTTGGTACCGACGAGGCGATCTCCATGCATCGCGAGAATGGTGTGAACGGAAGGACTCGCGTACTTGATTTGACCAGAGAGATCGGCGATGAGGATGATGTCAGTGGACTGCTCGGTGAGAGCGCGGAAGCGTTCTTCGCTCTCGCGGAGGGCGTTGCGTTCGGTTTCCTGCAGCTGTCCGATGTGCTCCTGCCGCTGGAGCAGGTGAAAAAGGATCAGGATGGCTGTGGCGGCCAGGATGGCGGCCGCGAGCAATTCGTTTCGGGCTCTGAGGGCAACGACCTGGGCCCATTGATCCTCCGCTTCAATGGCGATTTGGACCTGGTGCTGCATGGAGTCGAACTGGGGGCGAACCTCCTGGAAATCGGCCTGCCTGGCCGCGTCAAAGTTGCCGACTTGCATCAAGATCCATTGACGGTCGGCCGACACGATGTAGTTGTCTAAGACGGGCCAGACTTTCTCGGCTGAAGTGTGATACTTCTGCAGATGCACTGCCAGCACGGCTTCAGGCAGGACATGCCTTGCCGCCCGCATCTCGATTTCCGCTTCCGAGTTCAGGTTCTGCGTTTTCAGAGCGGTCAATGTAAGGTTGTTGATCTCGCGCGTGAGGACTGCGATTTGATTGAGAACCACCTGGGCGGAGCGGGCTTCGTCTACCTGATTCCGTTGAAACCATGAGAGACCGACTAGGACGGTGATGGCCGTCGCGAGGAAACCAAAGACAAGCAGGTTCGGACGCGCGATTAGAGTTCCCCAGTGCGGGCCGAAGATTCTGCGCGTAGCCACGAGGATTTTGTCGCGGAGGAAGCGGAGAGATTTGCTGGCGAGCACGTTGTCAACGACAGTGGTTTTCGGCGTCGCCAATGGCGGGACCCTCACGACACAAGTATCTAATTTTCTCCTTACTGGCGGGGGGTGGATACATGACGGATGTAATCGGGATTTCGTTACTCGTAGGGTGGG
>DATMOO010000048.1:0-22887 GCA_035568275.1 Candidatus Sulfotelmatobacter sp. | reverse complement strand
TTTCGCTACGACCTGTTGTTTTGCTTGCCCTCCTGTCGGAGCTGACCAGACTTCCATCCAGCCAACGAGGACGTTTACATCCGGGCTTCCGACGGTTTGGTCACCCGCCCCGTCGCCGGATATCACTACAGTGCCAACTGGGTAACCTGCACTGGCAGGACTTTCACCTGCAAGACCATCAATTAGCTTCACTGCACTATCCCGGCGCACAAACATCGCCATAACAATCAAAATCCCAAGCTACGGGGAATAGAAGGCGCAAGCTTGTGAGATCGCGTGATTACAATAGTTATAAGTACCCAGTGCGGACTGCAACGCGATGTCGTAGTGAGCTCTCTGGCTTCCGAGCAATCTATCTCCGCGCTGGCGCGGCGACAATATGCAAAGGGATTTGAAGCGTACCTGCGTGGTGTGCCATTAGGTCGTAAATGCCGGTCTGGAGAAAAATGTCTGCCTTGGGTAGATCGATTTCCTCGTGAAGCTGAAGGCCCGCGCGTTGCAATGCCGCGAACACATCCGGTTGGAGGTGTATGGGAATCGTTTTGCTGACGGCGTTCAAGGCCCTCCCATCGTAGTCGTAAGCAATTAGGGCTACTTCGATGCTACCCGACCGTACACCCCCAACACCGTTTTCTAACTTAACATCCTGCGGCGAAACCGCAAAATCCACGCCATATCGAACAACAGGTTTTGTCGAGTCTGCGCTGCCGTCGGTTGGGAGAGCCGCGACACGGACCTTATACAGAATCTCAGCGAAGTCAGGCATTCCGAAGCTGATTAACGGCAGAAGTGGATCGCTCGCCACATTTCGGTCGACCGCCTGTTCGCTTTCCGGGTTTTTTGTATAGTAGCCGCGCCGGTAAGCCAGTTTGTAAGGTCGGTTTGTCCCCTTCACTTCGATTCGACGAAATTTACCATCTATCTTGATGTTGCTGGGTGTGTAGGTGAGCGTGTAGTAGTGAGAGCCAATGTTGATCGCTTCCTTCATCGCGTTGCTGAGGTCATTCGTGTTGTAGAAGGGTTTGCCTCCAGTGTCCTGCGCAAGGGCTTCCATAGCGATTTGCTCGGCGAGCTCCGAATATTCTTCGCGGATTGGTCTCCCGAGTTCATCGGAGTGAGTAGCCTCTTCCCCGCTTAGGCCGGTCGCCGAGATTGGGTACACCGCGACCTGGTCCGCGGTGAGCAGATCGGCGGTTTGCCGGATCTCACTTTGGTATTTTCCGTTCCCGCCTCGCGGATTTGTCTCGGGGAAAAAACTCAGCGGGAAGGTTCCGGAGATCCACATCACATTCTTGCGGCCCGGGAACAGCGCCAAATACCGCGCCAGCGCCTGGAATGATTGCAGTGTCATAGCGACGCGATCGCCAGCTCGTTCCGCGCGCTCTTCGGTCATAAAATCCCGGCAGGCAGCTTTGCCTATAGGCGATCTTATGCCATCGCAGGCGAGATTCTCGCTGGCTATCCGCCCAGGTGAGGCCATCTGTGGTTCAAATTTCGCTTCCGTTCCAGCCTTTGGATCAATCAGGGCCTTCAGGCTCGCGGAGGAGTCGGCCGTAAACCCACGCACCATACGAAGTTTCTGTCCCAAGGTGAAAATCGCTAGCCTGGCGCCCGTCGGAGCGGCCAACTCGGAGCGTAGATACTTCACCATCTGGGGACGCACATACGTCTGGTCAACCGCCTGTGTGTTCAGCGAATCCAACAGTAAGACATTGATCGAGTCCGTCGTTTTTATGGTGGGATAGTTCGTGAAGACATCCGGCGGCATCGGTGGCAAACCAACCGGCGAAACTGCTCCACCGGTGTGTTCCTCAAAAAAGGAAATCGTCTGCGGACGTCCGTCCTCACTAACCTGAAAGTCCTCCCGGTGGAGTCCCACCACCGGCTCACCCTTTCCTTGGGTCACTACTACATCAAGGAGGACAACGTTGGCCTCGGTCTTTATGGCAGGGATCTGACTGTTCGTTGTCTGAGATCGCGGCGTTTGCACTTGGATTGAAGACACTGCAAGAAGGAGGAGTGCGGGGCGCAAGTTGCGATACTGGTGGAAGCTCATACGGTTGTGCGTGACAAGTTCCCACATCTTACTTGCTTAAGCCTTTGTTGGTTGGTTGCCCAGATTCTAGAGGCAAATTGGCAGTGCGGAAATGACCCTCAGTTGGTCAAAAATCCTGTTTTCGTCAGTTGGGCCGAGATCCAGGATGCCGTAATGCGGAGAGCTATCGGGATCGTGCACCGTCGCATGCGGAACACTCGGGCTGTCGGTGTCCCCGCATGGTTCCATTACCTTAACAGAGGGTTGGCTCACACCTTCGAGGGCTCCGTCGTCGGCATAGTTGTTGAAACTCGCGATTACACTCAAGCTCCCGCGCCACGCCAAAGGGTCGCAGGAGTCACTCGTCGAACCGTCGCAGTGGGTCTTGCGGCCCGGCCGCAGCATGCGGATAGCGGACGCCGGGCTTCGGCCGCGGGACGGACCCTTCGACCGCGCTCAGGGCAAGCTCCGTCTGTCCCTCACAGGCGCCCGGCTTCGCCTTCGCTGGACAGCCGAGGCGGCTGTCCCTACGTCAGCTTTCGCGCAGCTGGCTCGAGGACTTCACCACGGCGGTGATGCGTTCCGAGAGGTTGGCGAGATAGGTGATCAGTTCTGGGGGGTCTTGGACTTGGAAATCAACCCCGAGCCACAGCAGATGGATGGCGATGGACTCCCAGGAATGCGATCCGGTCGTCAGGAGGCAGGACGTGGCACCGGCTGCTTCCAGTGTTCCGGCGGAAGGAGGGACTCGCTTGGCGATCACCTCGATCGGGGCATGCAGAGTTACGCGTGCCCGGCAGGGATAGGGTACTTGCGAGAGAGATTTCGAGACGAAGGCGACGAAGTCTCCATCGGGGGGCTTGCGGGGCTTGAACTGTGTCGACGTCTTGATCTTGCCCTCGATGCGATCGACGCGGAAGGTGCGCCAGTCTTCCCGGCCGACGTCCCAGGCCACCAGATACCAGCGATATCCCGTATGTACGACTTTATGTGGCTCGACGACGCGCGCGGTCGAACTTCCGGCGCGGTCGTTGTAGCGAAACCTGATCTTTTCACGATCGCGGCTGGCACCGGCAATCGCGGACAGGCGGCCGGCATCGACTGTTGTCCCACGGCTACCTAATTGAACGATAGAACCGTGCAGCGCGGCGACGCGATTTCGCAAGCGCGGCGGCAGCACTTGTTCCAGTTTCAGGAGAGCGCGAACCGAGGACTCTTCCATTCCGCTGACGGTGCCGCTCGCGGCAGTGCGTAATCCGAGAGCGACAGCAACCGCCTCATCATCGTCCAGCAGCAAGGGCGGCAGGTTCGCGCCGGCTCCAAGCTGGTATCCGCCGGCTACTCCCGAGGTGGAGTGCACGGGATATCCCAGGCTTCGCAAGCGATCCACATCCCGCCTCAGGGTTCGACCGGTTATGTCCAATCTGCGCGAGAGTTCCGCTCCCGACCAGTAGCGCTGTGCCTGGAAAAGTGAAAGCAGCCGAAGCAGCCGGGCCGACGTCTGCAGCATGAAAATGATTGTGCCACGAATCGAGGACTGAATCTGTCCTCAATCGCTGATAGTGTGTCCGGCATCGATTCCGCCAACAGGATTAAGGCGGGTCGACTTGAGAACGGAGATGACCATGAAGCTTACAGATTTCTTTCTTGCCGAACTGGAACGGGAAGCGGCCAGCAGCCGCCTGGCGCTGCAACGCGTGCCGGAAGATCACAACGACTGGAAACCGCATCCGAAGTCGATGCCTCTCGGCTATCTGGCTTCGCTGGTGGCGACCATGCCGTCGTGGATTGTCAGCATGGTGAAGCAGGACGAGTTCGATCTGAAATCCCCAGCCGCGGCGAAATTCAAGCCTCTGGAGTGGCGCAAGCGCGACGAATTGATCGCGGCACTCGATGCCGCGGTCGCAGAGGCGCGCGAGGCCTTGCAGAACACTACCGACGAACATCTGCTGACGTCTTGGAGATTTGTTGTCGGCGATCATGTGGTCAGCGAGAATCCTCGTCAAACCATGATTGCCGATTCGGTCTTCAGCCATCTGGCCCATCATCGCGGACAACTCACTGTCTATTTGCGGCTGAACGATTCCTCGGTTCCGGCCTCTACGGCCCATCGGCCGATGAGGGCCGGATTAATTAGTAGAGAGCTTCGGGCGTGAAAGGCTTGAACCACGAAGGGCACCAAGGTTCACGAAGGAAATCGTTTTATCAACTGTGCTGGGAGTGCCGCGTAACTTCACGGTGGTCTCAACGGTTTTACTTGTGGTGTGTGATTTGGGGTGACATTTGTCATCCGGCTTTGGTGACGATCTCCACTTGTGGGCGGAGCGGGGTCCGGGAAGTATAGAGGCGTCACGGAATCGGCGGAGAGAGCCGCTGTCAGGTCTTACACATGCAGGTTGTCGATATGGAACGCAATCGTCTATCCTGTTTCCGATTGGCCGTACCCACTTCCTGCGGTCCGTCTTCTGCTTGCCTCGGAGTTCATCCATGACCTTGACGCGATTTGTCCGTAAGAACACTTTTCGCAATCTTCGGCGCAGCATCCTTACCGTGTTGAGCATCGGTTTTTCGCTGTTGCTGCTCACGCTGATGATGGCGATCTGGCGCAATTTCTACATGTCAAAGCCAACCGAGGAATCGGCGTTGCGCCTGGTGACCCGACATAAGGTTTCACTTGCGTTCAGCATGCCGAGTTTCTACCGGGAAAAGATCCGCGCGATTCCTGGCGTGGCCGACGTTCTTCCCCAGAACTGGTTTGGCGGGGTTTACAAGGATGACAAATCGGGCAACTTCTTCGCGCAGTTTGGCACCGATCCGGACGAGTTCTTCAACGTCTTTAAGGATTGGAAAATTCCGGAGGATCAGCTGAAGGCATGGCAGCACGACCGCGCCGGCGCGGTGGTGGATAGCAAGAAGGCGCAAGACTACGGGTGGAAGGTCGGTCAGAAGATCATCATTACAGGGACCATCTTTCCAGTAAACCTGGAACTGACGATTCGCGGGATTTTCACAGCGCCGCGGCCCACGCAAGCCCTCTACTTCAATCAGAAATATGTCGAAGAGGCCGTACCTTACATGAAAGGGCAGCAGGGCTTCTACACCATCCTGGCGGATTCACCGGAAGCAGTGCAGAAGATAGGTCCCGCAGTTGACGAGATGTTCCGCAACTCACCCCAGCCCACGCGGACCGAGACCGAAGCGGCTTTTCAACTGGGATTTCTGGCAATGCTGGGAAACGTGAAGGCATTCATTCTGAGCATTTGCGGTGCAGTGGTTTTCGCGATTCTGCTGGTTTCGGCGAACACCATGGCCATGTCGATTCGCGAACGGACTCGCGAAGTGGCGGTGCTCAAGACGCTGGGCTTCACCCGCGCCACGGTTCTGAGTCTCTTCGTAGGAGAGGCGGTGGTGTTGGCGCTGGTGGGCGGCGTCGGAGGTTCTGTGGTGGCATACCTGTTGGGCCTGGGTGCCGCCAACGCCGGAGGATTTGCAGGGGCACTCCAGGTCAACGCACTCACTATGCTCACGGCTTGGGTCGTGGCGGCGCTTGTAGGGTTTGTCAGTGCCATCATTCCTTCCTACAACGCATCGCGTTTGGGAATTGTGGAGGGCCTGCGCCACATCGGCTGAGAAAAAATATGGCGATCCCAATCAAGTACAACGTTCGCAACATGACACTCCGCAAGGGGCTGACCATCATGACTGCCCTGGGTATCGCGCTGACGGTAACGACGGCAGTCTTCATCATGGCTCTACTGGCCGGATTGCAAAAAGCTTTCAAGAGCACCGGCAATCCTTTGAATGTACTGGTACTGCGTAAAGGGTCGACCAGCGAGCTGACTGGACCGTTCCCCCAGGAAGATTTTCAAACTCTGAAGACTCTGTCCGGCATTGCCAAAGACAAAAACGGTGAACCTCTGGTTTCGGGGGAGATCACGGTCGTGATTGTGTTGCCGCGAAAGGACGGCTCTGGCGAGGCCAATGTGACGGTTCGCGGGCTGATGCAGGATGGCCTTGAACTTCGGCCGACCGTAAAACTGGCAGACGGGCGCTGGTTCACTCCCGGTCAGCGGGAGGTGGTGGTCAGCAACAGCATCCGCAAACGCTTTATGCATTCCAACGTCGGGGACGCAGTGGAATTTGGGAAGGGCTCGTGGAAGGTGGTTGGCGTCTTCGACGCGGGTGGTATGGCGTATGAATCGGAGATCTGGGGCGATGTGAACCAGATGAGCTCGGATTTCGATCGCCAGGGTGTCTACAGTTCCGCGTACTTGCGCGCGACCGATGCGGTTGCGGCTGACGCCCTGAAGCACCGCGTCAGCGACGATCAACGGCTGAAGCTCGACGGGATGCTCGAACCCGAATACTATGCCACGCAAACCAAGTCCGGTGCGGTCATTCAATTTATCGGGTGGCTGGTCGCGGCCATCATGGCCATTGGCTCCAGTTTCGCCGCGATGAACACGATGTACGCCGCGGTCGCTTACCGGTCGCGCGAGATTGCCACGTTGCGCGTCATTGGATTCTCGCGACCGAGTATATTGACGTCATTCGTGCTGGAGGCGGTTCTGCTTTCGCTGCTAGGGGCGATCGTGGGCATCATTCTGATGCTGCCCTTCAACGGGATGACGACCGGCACGCAGAACCAGGTCACGTTCAGCGAAGTTGTATTCGGCCTGCAGATGACGCCTGGAGTGGTCACGGCGGCTATCATTTTTGCGGTGATTATGGGATTGTTCGGTGGAATCTTCCCAGCCTGGCACGCGTCCAGACGGGAAATTCTGGCAGCGCTGCGAGATTAGTTTCATACACAAGATAAGAAAGTCAGATCGGGATTCGATCGATGCCAATTGATACAAAACATCAGGAATTGCAGGGACTGCGAATTGACCGGACGGAGCGTGGTAGTGAAGGAGAGCCTTCTCCGTGGGCGAAGCGGACAATCATTGTCGGCATTTCGGTGGTTGTCCTGTTGGGGCTGAGCGCTCTGTTGTATCGCCTTTTTGGATCGAGCGCGCCCGAAGTGGAAACCGCCCGCGCCACGGTGGAGAGCAGCGGTGATCCGACCGCGGGCATCGTCCTCACCGCAACCGGGTACATCGTGGCGCATCACAAGATTGAGGCCAACTCCAAGGTGACGGGCCGGGTCGCGTGGATCGGCGTGGAAAAAGGCGACCACGTTAAAGAAGGACAGGTATTAGTCCGCCTGGAAGATCAGGAATTCCGTGCGCAGTATGAGCAGGCGGCAGGCGCGGCAGAGAGCGCACGGGCCCAGCTTCTGGAATTGGAGCACGGATCGCGGCCGGAAGAGATCCAGCAGACGGAGCATAACCTTAGCGAGGCCAAGGCTACGGCCGCTAACGACAAGATTACGCTCGACCGCACCAAGAATCTTTTCGGCCAAGGAGTCATATCTCAACAGGCACTGGATGACGCTACCGCGAAATATGAGTCGAGCCAGCAGCGGGCGCATTCGCTGGACCAGAGCTATCAGTTGGCGAAGCTTGGGCCGCGAGCCGAGGAGATCGCTCGGGCGAAAGGCGCGCTCATGCAGGCGGAAGGACAAGCCGCTTACGCCAAATCGCAGCTTGATGCAACTGTGATTCGAGCACCCATCACGGGCACGATTCTCGATCGGAGCGTGGAAAAGGGCGAATTACTCACCGGCCAGTTTGCCAGCGCGGCACGCCCGGTCTTTTCCCTGGCGGATCTGAAGGATATTCAAGTCGAGCTCGATATCGCGCAGGACGACTTCGCTCGGCTCGGGGCGAAACAAAAAGGAATCGTCACTGTCGATGCTTTTCCAGACCGCAAATATGACGGCGTGATCGCGGAGATTTCTCCTGAGGCCAACCGGCAGAAGGCTACGGTGCAAGTGAAGGTGCAGATCCTGAATCCGGACGATTATCTACGGCCGGAAATGAATTCGACCGTGAAGTTCATTGCAGACGAACCTTCAAAAAAATCCAGCGTGTCCAGTCCGGCAGGCGTTTTCGTACCTACGAATGCCGTACGCGATCATTCTGGCAAGAAGGTTGTATTCATCCATTTCAAGGGCAGAGCCCTGCAGCGGGAAGTGCGGGTGACGGCACAGCGCAGCGGCGGAGTGCTGGTGGAAGGACTTACCGGAGGCGAAGACGTGATAACCGCTGGTCCGGCGGATCTGAAAGATGGAGACAAAATCAAAATCAAGGGGCAATCATGAGCACAGTTGCACAACCGAACGTTGCCACTAGCACGAAAGTTGTCCAGGTTCGCGGCGTCAGCAAGATCTTCAAGCGGGATGCGTTTCAGGTGACGGCGCTCGATGATGTGTCGATTGACATCGCCAAGGGGGAGTTCCTCGCGCTGATGGGGCCGTCGGGATCGGGGAAGACGACACTGCTCAACATGATCGCAGCTATCGACCGGCCCACCTCCGGCGAATTGCTGGTGCAGGGGCAGGACATCTTTCGCTTCAACGACACTCAGATTGCGCGCTGGCGCAACGAACACATCGGATATGTATTTCAGACGTTCAATCTGATTCCGGTGCTGTCAGCATTTGAAAACGTCGAACTGCCGCTTTTGCTCACCAAGCTTAATGCGCAGCAGCGCCGCGATCACGTGATGACCGCACTGAAACTGGTGGGGCTGGAGGATCGCGTTCATCACCTGCCGAAACAGCTGTCGGGCGGACAGGAGCAACGAGTGGCCATCGCCCGCGCCATCGTGAGCGATCCCACACTATTGCTGGCAGACGAGCCGACTGGCGACCTCGATAGTCATTCGGCGACAGAGGTCCTGGAGATTTTGAAGCGGCTGAACGAGGATTTTCATAAGACGATCGTGATGGTGACGCACGATCCGCACGCGGCTTCTTACGCGCACGTGACCCGGCACCTGGAAAAGGGCATGTTACTGCCGCCGGACGACAGTCCGAATCGTTAAGGATTTGAAGCGCAGGGGTATTTTTGCAGGGAACTGGGACTCTGATCGGGAAACCTCGGCCCGATACCTTGAAACAACGCGACTAGGAGACGAGCCCTACCTGGTCGCCCGTGGCGGGCGACGAGGGCACGTCGGCCACCCACCGCCATGCCCTTCTGCCATTGGACATTACCGCTTCTGCTTCGCCATATTCGACCAGACGATTTAATACTGTCGTTACCGACGCCATAGGATCTTTGTGGCGCGCTAGTAAATCCGGCAGCTTTTCCTGGAAGTAGTCGCAGATATCGCGCGAATTCATGGCACGGCCGGATTCCATCAGAATCATGCGACAAGCTTTGGTGAAGCCCGGTTGACGCCCATTGCTCTTGCGGTCCACCAGTTCCATCAACTCTTCACTCAGAACACCATCCCCGAAGAGATTCGCCAAACCGGAGATAGTCTGTTTCACCGTGCCGATTCGTTTCATGATCTCAGCACGCTGTTGCATTAATTGCCGCAGTTCATCGTGAGCCTGACGGATCACTTCCTGCACGTGACCGATGTCATACCTATCGATCGGCCTCATAGAGCCAGCGGTTCGTTCGACATTTTCCATACTTCCCCCAGAAACGTTGGACGCCTTCATAGTGTCCTCGCGACCACCAGGGACTCGTTGCCGCGGAAGCAGACGTCCGAAGAGCGATGTATCTTTATGCGGGCAGTCACCCGCTTATAGCTCTATACGCACGATGCTGCTGTGGCGTTCCGTCGATCTCCGCAAGAATCGAGGTCCACCGGATTTAGGTGGTTAGACGCCGGGCGGGCGAAAGGGTTAACAAGGAAGCGCTACATTTCGCGCGGAATTTCTTTTGTTAACCGTTTCAATGCAGAAAGATGACCAATAGGCGGCCATCAGAGTGGTAGCCGTCTCCTGTTGCGTTTTTCGCGTCCTGCACCGGGTTTGGCGGGAGGTAATAACTAAACGTTTTGGACTTGTTAGATTCTTGCAGGCTGGCGCCGATGTTGTCGCGTTCACCGTCGACGGCGGGATCAATCTTGTGTGTGACATTATTGTTGCGCTTGTCCTTGGCGAAGCCGATGTCGTGAGTTCCAGCGCCGACCCAAACTTCCTGGCCATTCCAGGTGAAGGGCGCCTTCCAGATGCGAAAGTGATGGCGGCTGGCCACCATGGCAATCGGCTCAGCCATTTCGTAGCCGAAATCCTGCTTTCGGCCGAACAGGAAGAGTGTGCTCATCGGCATGGCGAGGTAGTCCTTGCTGTCGTAGGTTTGCATCACCGCATTGAGCGCCGCTCTTGTGTTGTTGGTGTCAGCCGCATGCCAGTCAGCAGCAGTGAGCGCGGACTGTACGTCCTGCTGGGAGCCGACGATGACGAAATTCACCATGTCGCCGAGATTACTGAACTGATCGTTAACTCGGCGGGGAAGGCCGTCGAGCTGTTTACGAAGATCCGCATCCAATGGAGTGTCGGAAACGTGAAGAACGGGAGCAGGGGAGGCATCCGCGCCGGTCGCGGATGTCGCATTCTCGGAATTCGGTGCCGGTTTATCGACTCCAAATTGCCCAGACATGAACACCTGCGCGGCGGTCGCGAGTTGCGACTTCAGTTGGGCGCCGCGGGTGGTCTGCTGCGTACTGGAGGGATTGGCTGCTTCGGACGCAGCACTGGGAGTTTGAACTTTGACTTCGTATCCACCCTGGCAGGCTGGCGTGCCCGACAAATTCATTCCAAGGAACAAATGTGATGCCTTATCGATATGGCGTTCAGTGCGCGCGCCAACCAGAATCGGAGACGCGTCCGCCTGAAGCTTCGCGATGAGCGCGCCCGGACCCGCCTCGGGGACCGGGAGGCCTGCGGCATTAGCGGAGCCGTTGCTTAGCCCAGCGGGGTCGCACCGCTTCGCGGCGCTATCGGATGGAGTCGAGGTTGCCGGGACTACTGCGATAGTGACGGTGTCTCCGGGCTGGAGATTTAATCCGGTATCGGTCCAGGCCGGGGAGGATGATATCTGGAATGTGAGGTCGCGAGAGTTCGATCCGGACTGGGCGCTCACCGGAACCGCAACCGCCAAGGTAATTAATAAGAGGATGCAGCGATGCATGGGGCACTTCCTTGGAAGGGCTTAATTATGTTCCAACCTTACCCCCTCTTGGCAAGTCTCGATGCAGGTCGATGGTGAAAGGTAGTGAGTGCCTTCGGGGGAAATTTGCGGAGTGCTGCCTGATTCGGGATTCTTCAGTCTCATCGGAATTTCTTCCTCCATTGAGAGGTTAAACTTTCGCTCCCGGATTCCGATGGTAACCATGTGTTAGCAGCAGCAAAACCGGCTATGACACCACTGCGGGTCCTCCTGGTGGGCGATCACGAGGAAGACTTCTTCCTGATTCGCGAGATGCTGGAGCGAAATCGAAGTTTGATCGCGGCCGGTCTGGAGCACGCCCGGTCTCTGGAGGAAGCCCGCGAGTTGATGCAACATCGGCCATACGGGCTGCTTCTTTTCGAACATGATGCCGGGGACGACGAGGCGGTCCGGCTTGTGACGGACCTGCTTCATGACGGCCGCCCGGTTCCTTTCATTCTGCTGAGCGAAGATGCTGATGAGAAGGTGGTGGCCGACATTATCGGAGGCGGCACATGGAACTGCCTGGCCAAGTCGCGGCTGGATGGAGCGACGCTGGGGCGCACGATTCACAATACTGTCGCGCTGCACAGCCTCCAACTGGAACAACAGAGCGCGGAAGAATCCTTGAGGAAGCTATCGCGAGCCGTCGAACAGTCGGCGGACACGGTCGTGATCACCGACTGCCATCGAATACATCAACCCTGCGTTCGAAGCCTTGACCGGATATAGCCTCGACGAAGTGCATGGAAAAACTCCGAGGATTCTGAAATCCGGGGAGCAGGGTCCAGAGATTTATCAGGAAATGTGGAAGGCGATCCTCAGCGGAAGCGTGTTTCGCGGAATCCTGGTCAACCGCAAGAAGAATGGCGAATTGTACTATGTCGAGGAGAGCATCTGTCCGATACGCGATGCGGACGGGAAGATCACGCATTTCATATCTAACGGGCGCGATTTGACCGAACGACTCCGGCTCGAGGCGCAACTGCTGCAAGCGCAGAAATGGACGCGATCGGACGCCTGGCTGGAGGCGTTGCACACGACTTCAACAATCTGCTGACCATTATCACGAGCTACTCAGAGCTCGCGCTCGATTCGGTTCCGCACAACAGCCCCCTGGAGAGCAAACTTCAGGAAATCTTGCTGGCCGCTCGGCGCGCTGCTGAATTGACTCGCCAACTGCTCGCTTTCAGCCGGAAGCAACCGCAAGCATTGTGCGTGGTGGAACTCAATGCCGTGGTACAGACTATTGCCAAAACGCTTCCGCGATTAATCGGAGAGGACATCGACTTCAGTTTTGCTCCCGACGAGAACCTGGGCCCCGTGCGAATCGATCCCGTGCAACTCGAGCAGGTGCTCATGAACCTCGCGGCGAACGCGCGCGACGCGATGCCGCAAGGCGGCCATCTGCAAATCGAGACGTCCGACGTTCGCCTGGACGATGACTACATCCATGGAAAGCCTGCCGTCATTCCGAAAGGACACTATGCTCTGATTACGGTGAGTGACGAGGGGCACGGCATCCCTGCCGAAGACTTACCTCATGTTTTTGAGCCCTTTTATACGACCAAGCCCTCGGGCAAGGGCACCGGTCTTGGACTGGCGACGGTTTATGGGATCGTGAAACAGAATAATGGCTTCATATGGGTCTATGGCGAGCCTGGGTCCGGCACCATCTTCAAAATCTATCTGCCCCGCGTGCACGAGCGGCATCACCTGAGCGAGATCAAAGAGACCGAATCTCAGAACGAACTGGGGAGATCGGAGACGATTCTGCTGGTCGAAGACGAAGCGGCGGTCCGGCGCGCCACGGCCGAATTTCTTCGGCTCCAGGGATACAACGTAATCGAAGCCCGGGATGGACTGGACGCGCTAGCGCTGGCGCAAGAACAAACGATGATTCACCTGGTGGTCAGCGACGTGGTTATGCCTCGCATGAGCGGCGGCGCTTTGGCGAAAGAAGTGGCGCGAGTGCGTCCCGATACCCAGTTTTTCTTTGTTTCCGGATACGCGGGAAAAACCATCCTCGACCACAAGGTGGTCGATCTGGAAACGAACTTCCTGCAGAAGCCGTACACCCTGAGGCAACTGTCGTCCAAGATTCGCAAGGCGCTGGATATCGCGCCGGCTGGTCGATAGGCAGAGTGACCCTTCTGGAACTTTGGGTGTGTTCCTGGTGGCGGCGCGGCGGGCGAGACGCCCCCCGCCACAGCCGGCGAGGACGCCGGCGCTACGGGCGCCCTCGGTATAATACTGCCGGTTCGGCTCCATGTTTCTTTGCACAGCGTGCGCCCTTTCCGTGATAGCTTTTCCAGTGCACTCGGGCCAGTTTCTCTCCGGCGTATTCCTCGCCGTTCTCTGCGGCTCGCTTGTTTACTGCTGCATGCAGATTGTCGCGGCATTGCGTTATCTGCAGGTCCGGCCTCCGACGTTGTTGGGCACCGAACCCATCAGCATCCTTAAGCCGCTCGCTGGACTGGATCTTGATCTGGAATCGAATCTGCGGACTTTCTTCGAGCAGGACTATCCTTCATTCGAGATTCTGTTTGCAGTTCGCAGCGAGAGTGATCCTGCTGTAGAGGTTGTGTCACGACTCCAACGAGAGAATTCGAAGATTCCGTCACGGCTCGTCATCACAGGTGAACCGCCGTATCCAAACGCAAAGGTTTTCAGCCTGGAATGCATGATGGCTGCGGCGGGCAATGATCTGCTGGTGATGAGCGACAGCGACATTCGCGTGACTCCCGATCTACTCCGCACCGCCGCCGCCGAGTTTCAGGATGCGCGGCTCGGAGTGGCCACTTGTCCTTACCGCGCGGTGCCTGGGGCAAGCTTCTGGTCACGGCTCGAGGCGACGGGCATGAATACCGATTTCTGGGGCGGCGCATTGGTGGCGCGGATGCTCGAAGGAATGCGGTTTGCCGTGGGGCCGACGATTGTTGCCCGCCGCCGAGTTCTACAGGCGATCGGCGGCTTCGCTCGATTGAAAGACTATCTGGCGGAAGATTTCGTGATGGGCCAATTCGCCGCGGACGCTGGTCACGGCGTGATCCTGTCTTCTTATGTCATTGAACATCACATTGGGAATGCAACGTTTGCTGAGAACATTGCGCACCGGTTGCGGTGGGCGCGCAGCACACGTCGCTCTCGTCCCGCGGGATACATCGGACAAATGTTCACCATGCCCTTGCCGCTGGCATTGATCGTGTGCACATTCTGGCCTGGCTGGTGGCCGGTTCTGCCGGTCGCTTTGGTGGTGCGCACGGTCGCTGCCTACATGGTTTCGGTGCGTGTGCTGCGTGCGAGGCTCAACTGGCCGCTACTGCCGATCGAAGATCTAATCGGATTTTTCTTCTGGGTTGCAGGATTTTTTGGTAATACGATTTCCTGGCGGGGGCGTCGTTACCGGCTCTCCGCCGATGGCCGTTTCGAATTGATCAGTGAGCCCGCAGCCAACGGCTGAGGCTACGAAGTCCGAATCAGCCGGCCTTTTCTCAATTCGAATCGATCGCCGCGCCAGGTCACGGTGTGGCCCCAAAAACTCGCGATCCACACACCAACGGCGCTGAGATCTCGCAAAGGCAACAGCCACAATTGGCCCGGCAGTTGGCGATCTTTGAGGACAGACCTTCCTACGACGAGCGAGACTAGACTCCGGAAAAGCAGCACTACTCCCAACACCGCCCACGACCAAGCCGCAGCATGGGCTAAGATCAGGGTCAGAATCGCCCACATGAGGCCAAAGGTTGCGATCAAGCCGACATATCCACCGAGCCGCGCGTCGCGCACCCCGCGGGCCCAACGCATCTGGTGCGCGAGGAAGCCGCCGAGGTCGTAAGCGGGGAGATGCGTCTCGACCACCACGTCCGACAGCACGATCCTCAGGCCGAGACCCGCAATCCGGTGTCCGAGTTCGTAGTCGTCGGCTAAGAATTCAACAATCGATCTGAAGCCGCCGATCTGGTTCAAGTTTCGTCGGCGGAAGGCAAGTGTCGATCCCAAACCAAAGCTAAGGCCGCCTTCGATCAGTTGCGCGGCCAAAACTCCGGCGTTGAAATCGGTGCTGATGCCGAGCGCCTCGAGCCGCGAACCGAGAGTGGGGGCTGCGACTCCGCGATACAGGCACGTCACCATACCCACGTTTTCGTCCGCCAGCGCTGCGACCACCCGCTGCAGGTAGTCAGGTTCGACTCGAATGTCGCTGTCGTTGACGACGAGGTGTTCGAAACGAGCCGTCTGGAGCATCTGCTCAAGATTGCTCACCTTCACGTTGGGCCCGAGTATGTTCGGGCAGACGACCAACTGGATGGCAAGCTCCGGAAACTCTCGTTTCAAACGCTCCACACTGGCCACAGCTGGATCGGCGGGATCACTAACGCCAAAAACAATTTCGTATTCGGGATAGTCCTGAAGACAGTGACCGCGGAAGCTGTCATAGATTTCAGGATCGATTCCCTTCAGCGGCTTCAGGATGGAAACTGGCGGGGTGTGGGTGGGACGGGTGCGGGTTGACGCTTTGTTTGCGCGCAAGAAGGCGGCCGCGCTATACAAACAAACGAGGTAATAAATGCAACTGGAAAGGCAACCGAGAATAGCAACGATCTCGAGGATTCCGATTATTTGGTGGATCATGCACGAACGCTCGTCTATTCGTACCTGAGCGACTCAATCGGATCAAGATTCGCTGCTTTCCATGCCGGATAGATTCCGAACACGAGTCCAACCCCGGCGGCGGAACTGAAACCGAAGGAAACCCAGAACATCGACAAGCGGGCTGGAAGCGAAGGCCAGATCATCGGTATCACCCATACAACCACGGCGCCGGCGAGGATGCCGATCACACCGCCTACCGCGGTTAACATGATCGCTTCGAGCGTGAACTGCAGCAGGATGTCGTTCTTGCGGGCGCCGATTGCCTTCCTGACGCCGATTTCGCGGGTGCGCTCGGTGACGCTGACCAGCATGATATTCATCACGCCGACGCCACCCACCACCAGGCCAACGCTGGAAATTGCGAACATGCCGATGAATAGCGCACCGGTCAACTGGTTCCACACGTCGGAAATCGAGTCCGAAGTCATTACCGCAAAGTTATCAGGCTTATCGAACGCAACTTTCCGCCGGCGCCGCAGCAGTTCCCGAATCTCGTCCATCGCTTTCGGCATGTCGTCGTGCGAAGTGGCCTTGAGACTGATTACGTGCTGCTTCATTTCCGGATGCAGGGCTTTGAAAGTCTTCAGCGGAAGGATGACGCGATTGTCGTTGGGGTCCTTGCCTCCGCCGAAGACCGACTTGATCTTCGTCACTGTACCGATCACTTCGAACAGCTGGCCCTCGATGTTGATCTCTTTGCCGAGCGGGTCCTGATTCCCAAACAACTCGTGCTGCGTCTCATAGCAGATGACAACCACCGGCAGGTGGTGCTCGTCGTCAAAGTCGCTGAACCATCGGCCGCTGGCCATCGGCAAGTCGAAGACGTCCTTAGCCTCCGCCATGTCCCCTTCGAGGATGGTGTTCTTAACTTTTTTGTCCTGATACTTGACCGCGTAGGTGCCTACTCCAAGTTCGGGGCGGAAGAGGCGCAAACCTGCCGACACTGCTTTGACGTGGGGCAGATCGCGCATCGCCAGCGCATCGTCATAGGTGAGCTCTTTGCGGGTGCGCATCTCGTCGGTCATGCGTCCAAAGGTGAAGAAGTCCAAGTGGAACACAAAGATTACATTCGAGCCGATGCTGGCCACCAGTTGGCGGACGTTATCGTCGAGGCCGCGTCCAATCGAGGAGACGCCGATCACCACGGCTACACCGATCACGATCCCGAGTACAGTCAGTCCCGAGCGCAGCTTGTTGCTGCGGATGGTATCGGTCGCCATGTGGACGATTTCGCCGAATTCGGATTTGCGAATCATGGAGAATGTTGTGATTGAGCGATTTTGCGATTAAGCGATTGGCGAAACGGCAGAACTGGTTTTGAACCTCAATCTCCCGATGGCTCAATCGCTAAATGACTCAATTCCATTACATCTCGAATCTTAACGCTACAATCGGATCCAGTCGCGCTGCCTTGCGGGCGGGATAGACTCCGAAAAACACGCCTACACTTGCGGCCACAATCAATCCGGCCAATACGGCCCAGAGCTTGATCGACGAAGGCATTCCGATGATAGCGGTCACACCCTCGGCCAGGACTATGCCACCCAGAACCCCGATCGCTCCGCCCAGCAGCGCGAGCACTACGGACTCGATCAGGAACTGCAGTAGGACATCATCTTGCCGCGCGCCCAGCGCCTTGCGAATGCCGATCTCACGCGTGCGCTCGGTCACCGAGACCAGCATGATGTTCATGATCACGATGCCGCCAACCACCAGCGAGACACCGGCGATTCCAATGGTCGCCATGAAGAACGTATTGCTGAGTCCAGACCAGATTCCCAGGAGACTGGCATTGGTCTCAATCTCAAAGCTGTCTTCCTGGCCGGGACGATCGTGCCGATGCGAGCGTAGCCCTACGCGCGCTTCGTCGATGGCCTGATTGAGCGGAATGCCCGTCGCCGACGCCTTCCCCCAGATTCCGATGCTGTGATTGTGGGCTCCGTACTTCTTCAGGTACACAGTGATGGGAATCAGAACGTAGTTGTCGGCGCTTTGGCCCAGGGTCTTTCCTTTTTTCTTGCCAACTCCGATGACCTGATATGTCCAGCCATCGACCCTGATTTCTTTTCCAAGCGGGTCGCCGCCTGCGAGCAGATGGTCGACAATATCGGTTCCCACGACAGCGACTTGAATATGGTTGTTCAGATCCGTTTCGCTGATCATGCGGCCGGATGTCAGGTCTGTATCGAGGATCGTGGCGATCGAGGGAGTGATGCCCTGAATGTTCGTGTCGTTAATTGATTGCTCGTTGCGCTTCACTTTGCCGGCGCCCTGCATCAGCGCGCCGACGTACTGGCAGTGCTGGCAAGCGTCAACGACGGCCTGGTAATCCTCCATGTCGAGGTTCTTGCGCTTCTCGGCTTCAAGGAAATGATCAACGTTAGTTTCCACCGCTGACATTTTCGCGACGATGAACACATCTGCGCCGAGATTGAATATCTTTTTGGCAACGTAGTCGTTGATTCCGGAGACGAAGGTCACGACCGCGATGACTGCGCCGACACCGATCATGACACCGAGCAGCGTCAGGACGGAGCGCAGCTTATTCGCCCACAGCGATTGCAAGGCCACGCGGATGGCTTCAATGTAATTCATGGATTGAAGTTGGACCTCAGGCGTCGGACCTTAGCCTTCACGCCCCGGACTCACACCAATGTTGGGACTTCCGGGCCGAGAACGCTGGCGGCGCGATATCAGTTTACAGTGAATTGCCCGCTCCCGCACCGATTTGCCCTGCCGGTTTAAGGTCTCAGCTTCTGGGCCTGCATCGTATAATTGTTATGTAGGCAGCCGGACCGGACGGCCGCTTCTCGCGTCTTCGGATGCGAGGAGAGGAAAGTCCGAACTCCGCAGAGCAGTGTGCCGGATAACGTCCGGGACGTCAGGTTCAAGCCTGATGGACGGAAAGTGCCACAGAAAACATACCGCCCCGGAAACGGGGTAAGGGTGAAAAGGTGCGGTAAGAGCGCACCGCCGTGGCAGTAATGTCGCGGGCAGGGCAAACCCCACACGGAGCAAGACCAAATAGGAAGGAAGCCCGCGGCTTTGGTCGCGAGCACGTGCCGGCTCGGTGCGTCAAACCTTCGGGTAGGTCGCTAGAGCCGGGCAGCAATGCACGGCCCAGAGGAATGGTCGTCCCGCGGCAGCAATGTTGCGGACAAAATTCGGCTTATAGGTCCGGCTGCCACAAGTTCTTATTTTCAATCACTTACAGAACGCCGGATCCCATTGTGACGCCGGTGTGACGCAGTTGAACGGTATCGGACGGAAGCTCGGTCTTCGCTTGCTTGAGAATCGCCTTACGCATCAGACCGGAAAAAGGGCCAACCACACCCCCCTGTAGGGAAACTTCCAGAACGCTCCACCGAAACACTTGATCCCAGTCTCGGTGGAAGAACGATGCTACCTTCGCGTAGCCTAACCCAGTGCGGAAAACCCGCGAACTCAGCGATATGCACCCCACCGTTAGATACACCCACTGCAAGAAAAACTGACAATCCCCCGAAAAGGCGTTGTGTGTGGACTGCTTTCTCGCTTCGTCCGCGGACGCACAGGGACGTCCGCAAGGTGTGAGATTATTCTTTGATCGAGTTCTGGCAGTAGAAGGTGAAGACGGCTTTACGTGAACGAATCTGATCCCAAACTCTTGGATCTGCAATCTGCTCTTGTTGAGGTGCAGCGCCTACGGGAAGAAAATGTTCGTCTGCGGCGTCTTTTGCAGGACCACGGCATACAGCCTCCGCTAGTTCAGTCCCCGAACGGTATTCCCGTCACAACGAGCGCCCTACCAAGTCCGTACACCCCTGTCTTGAAAGCTGAACAACGCATTGCTTTGTTCCGGAGCCTCTTCCACGGGCGCGGCGACGTTTATGCTGTTCGCTGGGAGAACGCCGATGGGCGGTCTGGATACATGCCCAAGGCGGATCGTGACTGGAAGGCCTATTTTCGCGCCAAAGACCAGGACCGCAAGAAGGTTGATCGCCTGACTCGAAAATTCCGACCGCTAACCGACGAGGTAGTGCGTGGACACCTCGTCGGAGATTACACCATCGGTATCTATCCGCTTCTGCAGGACGAGACTTGCTGTTTCCTCGCGGTCGATTTCGATAAGAAAACATGGCAAAAGGATGCCACTGCGTTTTTGGCCGTATGCTGCGAACTGAGCGTGCCAGCAGCACTAGAGCGTTCACGGTCAGGCAACGGTGGCCACGTGTGGATCTTCTTCGACCGAGCGATCGCCGCAACGACCGCACGAAAACTCGGCTGTGCAATCTTGACTCGTGCTATGGAGTCCCGTCACCAACTTGGACTGGATTCGTACGACCGTTTTTTCCCCAACCAGGACACCATGCCAAAGGGAGGGCTTGGCAACTTAATCGCTCTGCCTCTGCAAAAGCTTCCTCGCGCAGACGGAAACAGCGTCTTCGTAGATACGGAGTTTCGTCCGTACGGTGACCAATGGGCTTTTCTGGCAAGCGTGAGACGGATGCCCGTTTCTGCTGCTGAGGCCGTCGTTCTGGAAGCTCAACGAAGAGGGGACCTTGTCGGAGTGAGAATCAGCTCTGCTGAAGATGAGGGACAAGACCCTTGGACATTGCCACCATCCCGAAAGCGAGCAGAGCGTCCAATACCAGGCCACCTTCCGGTGCAGGTCCGAATTGTTCGCGCCAACCTTTTGTATATCGAAAAGAAGGATCTTCCTTCCGCGATGCTCAACCGGTTGCTTCGCCTTGGGGCATTCCAGAACCCCGAATTTTACAAGGCGCAGGCAATGAGGCTTCCTACTTTCAACAAGCCGCGAGTTATCGCCTGTGGCGAGGAACTCGCTAACCACATTGCCCTACCACGCGGTTGTCTTTTGGAGGTCATCGAGCTGTTGAAATCGCACCGCATCAAGCCAGAAGTCAGTGACGAACGGTTTGTCGGTCGTCCGATCGAGGTAGAATTCTCCGGCCGATTGCGCCCGTTACAGCAGGATGCCGTTGATGCGTTTGTGCAGCACGATGAAGGAATCCTCTGTGCTCCCACGGCTTTTGGCAAAACGGCTGTGGCAGCATGGCTGATCGCGGCACGAAAGGTGAACACTCTGATCTTGGTACATCGCCAACAATTGTTAGACCAGTGGCATGCGAGATTGGTGATGTTCCTCAACCTTCCCGCCAAGTCAGTCGGACAAATCGGAGGAGGGACGACAAAACGCAGTGGTTGCGTGGATATTGCCATTCTTCAAAGTAGCCACGACAAGGAAGGCGTGAAAGACTTCGTGGCAGAGTATGGTCAAGTGATTGTTGACGAGTGCCACCATCTATCGGCGTTTACCTTTGAGCAAGTGATGAAGCAGGTGAAAGCGAAGTACATCGTCGGACTGACAGCAACTCCCGAGCGAAAAGATGGACACCATCCCATCATCTATATGCAGTGCGGTCCGACTCGATTCAAGCTCAGCGCCCGCTCGATGACGGCAGCTACCCCTTTCGAGCATGAGGTAGTTCCTCGGCTGACAGACTTTTGCTTGCCGCCCGAGCAAACCGATATGACGATTCAGGAAGTGTACGCCGCAATCGTAGATGATCGCGTCCGCAATGAATTGATCCTTGCCGATCTCATCCAGGCAACCACAGATGGGCGCTCACCGTTGCTGCTTACCGGCAGAACTGAGCACTTGAAATACTTCGAAACGGAGCTGGCTGGCAAGGTGAACAACGTGTTTACGCTGAAGGGTGGCATGGGCCAGAAACAACGACGATCGACAGCAGAGGCAATTGCGGCTGTGCCCGAGTGCGAGCCGAGAGTCATTCTGGCGACCGGCAGCTACATAGGCGAAGGGTTCGACGACGCTCGCTTGGATACGCTCTTTCTGGCGATGCCCATTTCCTGGAAGGGAACGCTACAGCAATACGTAGGGCGTCTCCACCGACTTCAGGATGCCAAGCGTGTTGTGCGAGTCTACGATTACGTGGACTCCAACGTCCTCATGCTGGCGCGAATGTACGCGCGTCGCCTGAAAGGGTACAACCTGATCGGCTACACGATCCGGGACGCCAGCAACGAAACGTCGTTCTTTGAGCACGTTGAAAATCGATCTCCCAAGGAGCCTTTGATCAACGGAGAAACATGACGAAACGGAACAGTCGCCGCGCGGTTCTGCATCTGCGGAAGCTGAAAGGCGAGTCTAGGATAAATCTCCCTTCATTCAGCAAGGCGAGGCTGAAGGAACTGATCGAACAAGCGATCGTGGATGCTTACGGCGAAGAAGAACAAGCAGGCGGTTTTTTCACCATGATTGAGGAACACCTAGCATTGCCGTTCCCTGTGAAGGTCCTCGGCGTCGATGCTGAGGTAGAGAAAGTCGACATGACGCTAGATGGCCAAATTGTTGCCATTTGCCGTCGCGGCAAAACGCGCCAGAAGATCCCAATCCTGGACCTGCCTTTGCCAACGCCGGCACCGGCGGGCGTGGAATGGATTGTCGCTTATCGCCACTGGCGCCGAGGGTCCTGGTGAGCGAATACCAGTATTACGATTTCCGCGCAATCGACCGTCTGCTGACGAAAAAAGAGATGGGTTCGCTACGTTCCATCTCGACGCGGGCCGCAATCACCACAACGAGCTTCACGAACCACTACGAATGGGGAGACCTGAACGCTAATCCGAGCAAGCTGGAGCTCTTGTTGGGACAACACGCGCTGCAATTTTATTTCTTGTTTTCAGGCGTTCTCAGGAATCACGCTAGGACTGCTGCGGGACAAATGCGCGGCGGTGCGGTAGGAGAGGAGGCAAAGACTTACTGTCTCCATTACTCCGATGAACGCTGGGGTCGGCAAACGAGTTTTTGCCAAGCTCACCTCTTGTGCTCTTCGCAAGCATCCTGCGTGTACCGGAGGGTGAGGGCTGCGCCTTGCCCGGTATTAAGGCCGTCGGTATAGTGAGTGCCTGGTGGAAGCTGAGACCGGTCGTCCCTCGGTCGCACTCAACGCGTCGAATTCCTTGTCACCATGGCGAAGCTAAGCACAACTAAGTCGAAGGAATCAGAAAGCGGCAAATTGCGGATCGGCGATGATTGGAATGCGATCCGTATCATCGCTCTTTCGCAAAGCAATCCGCTCAAGGCCATCGCGGAGTTCGTCGAGAACTGCATCGATGCGC
>DATMOO010000047.1:0-12672 GCA_035568275.1 Candidatus Sulfotelmatobacter sp. | reverse complement strand
CGGCGCCAGCCCCTGACCTTCTCTTACACGGATACCGGCCCGCATTACGCCTTTTAAGATGCGCCGGCTGCTCATAGCGGAACCGGCTGTTTCCATCGCCGGAACGAGGGGCAATCCGCCCGACAGCAGGGTAGAAAGCATTCGCGAGAAGCTCGCGACCTGATGCTTGATCCTGATTTCCCCCAGCAGCGGCAAGCTGAGAATCACCCGGTCAATGCGGTCCGCCCCGCGGTCCGTATCCTTCCACTTCCACAAAAAAATGGTACTACCCACCAGACCTACCAAGATGAATGGCGCATATTTTTGTGCGTTGAGGCCCACATTCAGCATGAAAACCGTGATCTCAGGCAGTTTGGCATCAAGGCTATTAAAGAGGTCCGCGAACTTGGGCACGACGTAAGTGAACAGGAACGTCACCATAATCAGCACGACTGAGACCAGCAGCGTGGGGTAAATGAGCGACACGAACAACTTCTTGCGGAAGGTCATCGCCAGACGCTGGAAGCTGATGTAACGTGCCAAAACCTCATCGATGTTGCCGCTCTTCTCGCCCGCCATCAGCGTGGTCGTATAGATCTTGGGAACGATCCCCTGGGCCGCGAAGGCATCGGACAGCAACTCGCCGCCTTTGACACGTTCGCGAACGTTCTCCAGGATGGTCTTCAATTGCGGATCTTTCTGCCGCTTGATCAGCAGTTCCAGCGAATTCAGGATCGGCAGTCCGGCGCGGATCAGGGTCAGAAACTGCTGGTTGAAAACCAGAAACGTGTCCTGCTTGAGCTTCCTGCGGCGTCGCATCGAGAAGCCGCCAGCCATCATCCCCTGGGGCTTGACCCAATAGACGAGGTATCCCTGAGCCGAGAAGCGGTCACGCACTTCAGCTTCCGAGTATCCTTGCTCGATGTGCTGATGGACGCGCCCGCGGTCGTCTGCGATTTTGACTACGAATTCCGCCATTTGTCCTTGTTTTTCAAGGAATTGTCGCCCTGGAAACCCATCGCTCAGTCTACCATTCTAAGCCGCCGACCTACCCCAAAGCTTCCCTGTGAAGTATCGCAAGTAACCTGCTTGGCTATTGCCCGAGTTCTCCCTCGACGACCTCGGTGCCTGCCGGAGCCCGGAAATCGAACCGTCCGTCGGCGATCGCCACATTCTCTTTCTGATCGGTAAAGCGATATTCCGTCGATGCGCCATCCACTCCCTGCATTACCAAGCGAACAATTCTGCCGTCAGAGGTGACCTCCAGTACGATCTCGCTTACCTGGTCCGCTAAGGCCGTTGGCACCCCTCGCAGTACCGTATTTCCGGGGCTTAGAGGCTCGACATCGGAAGCAATGGAGAGTCCTCGTAACTCCTTCTCCAACTTTGACTTACCCAGTAAGAATGCAAGCGGAGATCGAATGTCCTCCAACTTCCTCGCCGCCTCCTTGCGCGCCTGCCGGTCATCCGGGACGTAAAACCACGCATCTTTCCCATTGCTCACAAAGAGCTTCTCCTTTGGAGAACGGTACTCCCAACGCATCTTGCCAGGTTTTTTCAGCCACAGCGTGCCCGACTCTGTCCGGTCCATGCCCGAGCCACGGTAAACCTCGGTAAATTCAGCCTCCAGCGATCGCAAGTGGTTGTAATGCGCATCGACCGCGGCCGCCAGATTCTTGACGTCCGGTTTCGCGTCCGCCGCGCACAGAGGTGCCGATAATAAAGACACCAGCACAGCCAAGCGCAGCCCATGGATTTGTGTCAGCAAGTTGTCACCGTGACTCGCCAGGCGTGTCATTACCGCTGTCCGTCTTCACGCCGACGGGAAGGGAACAGGGGGCAAGTTCCTCTGGGGGGACTCCTTCAGGAATTGTAAGCCGGTCAGTGGGAGTTGTCACCCTCTTCTTCGAGGATCCGGCCAGACGCCGGATGGAGATAGATTCGGGTGGGGGAATGAACTTCGAAGAATGCCTTCCAGAGGCAGGTTGGCGATTTCTGTCTTGAACCCTGTTTCGTGACACTGCCCTTTCGAGGGGCTGGCGCCGGTCATTTTGGATAGAACTATATATCGTGATACGATATATATGTATCAAGTCTGGGGGGCAGGAAACGAGATGTTGGCAATGAGATTGGTGAAGCTGATAGAGGCGCATTCGGGGGAGTTGTGTCGAGACCTGACGGAGCAGATCGCCAAATCGGAGCGAACCTCCGATTTCAGGAGGATCCCACCTGAGGAATTGCGACTGGCGGCCAGCGAGGTCTATCGCAATCTGGGAGAGTGGCTGCTGCAGAAGACAGAGAGCGATAGCGATATTGAGGCGCGGTTTCGCTCGGTAGCAGCGCGGCGCGAGGCGGAGGGAATCAGGCTACATCAGTTCGTATGGGCACTCCTGCTTTCGCGGAATCGCCTCTGGCATTTTCTGCGTCATCAGTCATTCGCTGATAATGTCGTGGCTCTCTATGGCGAACTCGAATTGCAGCGGTTGCTGAACCAGTTCTTCGACCGCGCAATTTATTACGCCGTTTTAGGATACGAAGAAGCAGGCCGCTGTAGTCCCAAGGGCGCCTTGGCTCGGGTACGGGACTTGGCTGTTTCCATCGGCCTTATATCCGACAAAGAACTCGCAAGCGGATGCGATCTTGATGATCAGGGCCGTTAGTGTAGACTAATGCGGTTATGCCGCAGTTTGTGATCGAGCGGGAGATTCCGGGTGCCGGATCGTTGACCGAGGCGCAGATCCGGGAAGTGTCTTTGCGCTCGCTGCAGAGCCTCAAGGATATAGGTCCTCAGATTCAGTGGCTCCATAGCTACGTCACGGAAGACAAGGTTTACTGCGTCTACCTCGCCCCAGACGAGGAGACTGTCCGGGAACATGCCCGCAGGACCAACATTCCCGCCAATCGCGTGTCGGCCGTTCGACGGCTGATCGATCCCACCAAAATCATTTAGCAATCAATCTAACAGGGCGTAGCGGATCGCATTGTCCATCGTCATTGCGTATCCGTCGGTCCATGCTTTCTTTCCTTCTGTTTCACTGAGCTGCTCCCATGCGCTCAGCAGCTTTTGGTCGAGCTTGGATTGTTCGGCTGGCGGAAGCGGAGCGCTCACCATTTGCCGCAGATGGGAAGCGGCGGCTGCAACAGAAAGCGCTCGGCGTGTATCCCCCTTGGCTGATGCAAAACAGGCCAGACCTTCCAATACTCGGGCAATCCCGCGCCTGTGTTCGAGGCTGGTGAAGATATCCAGGCTTTCACGAAAGTTTGCAAACGCGGCGTCATGCTCACCCAATTCGCAGGCAATAGTGCCCAGATCAGCCAACGAGCGAGCCTGGCCCCAGCGGTCTCCGGCGCTGCGAAATGCGAAGAGGGCTCGCTCGTAGAGTGCGCGCGCGCCGGGAAGATCGCCCTGGTCCCTGGCGACGTCGGCCTGCTGGTTTAACGCCCAGGCAGATCCGCTACTATCACCGAGCCTCTCGAAGATCTGCATCGCTTCAGTGAGCGCCAGCCGGGCACGTGCATAGTCGCCACGAATCTTGGAGACATTCCCGAGATTGTGCAGACAACGGGCGGTCGCAACAGGGTCGGCCATCGTCCGGAAAAATGTCAGGCTCTTTTCGAAGTTGCTCTGCGCGGTGACGTAGTCTCCTTGATCGCGCGCGCCGATGGCAGCTGCGTTCCAGGATAGTGCAACCCCCAACGAATCATTGAGCTCCTCGAAGAGAAAGCGGCCCAGCTCGGAAAAATGAGCGGCAGCCTGGAAATCGCCCTGCGCGTTCGTGAATGCTGCCAGAAACAGGCACGTCTTTGCACGCTCACGGATATGGTCCGCTCCTGCAAGTTCGAGGAGTTGTTCGAGCTTGGCCCGTCCCTCGGCGGAGTGCTCGCGCATGTCCCAGTAACGAAACAGAGAAGTGCAGAATCGGAATCCCCAATCGAGATCGCGAGTCTGGAAGAGAAAGTCGAGTGCTGCCCGAAAATCATCATGTTCGAGGTCGCAACGCCCCAGCCACGCGGCGCGCTCGGGTTCACTCAGTTCAGGATTGCCTTCCTCGGCCAGTACAAGGCAATAAGCAGCGTGGGCCCGCTTGGTGGCGGTCTCTTCGCCGCTTTGCCGCAACCGTTCGAGCGAATATTCGCGGATAGTCTCGAGCATGCGAAAGCGAGGCTCGTCATCGTTCAGCTGCCGCTGTTGGATCAGGCTCTTATCAACGAGGGAGGACATCAGCTCAAAGATCTCTCCGCCAAGATCATCTTTCGTGTTGCAGACCGCCTCGGCCCCTTCCAGCGTGCATCCGCCCCAGAAGACGCTCAGCCGGCGCAGGAGCTTCTGTTCGGCCTCATTGAGGAGGTCGAAACTCCAGTCGATCGTGTTGCGCAAGGTTTGCTGCCGCACAGGAAGATCGCGGGCCCCGGCGGTCAGAAGTTGCAAGCGGCTCTCAAGCCGCGTCAGGATTCCGCTGAGTGGCAGCATCTTGACGCGGGCGGCGGCAAGTTCTATAGCCAAGGGAAGGCCGTCCACTCGCGAGCAAATCTCTGCCACGATCGGAGCATTCTCCGCCGTGAGCTGAAAGTCAGGCTTCACGGCTTGTGCACGCTGCGCAAACAGCGTGATGGACGGGTTCTCAGCCAAAGCGGGGAGCGAACTCATCTGACGCGAGTCGGGTAGCGCCAGCGGCGGAACCGGAAACTCATATTCACCATAGACGCGAAGCGGCGCCCGGCTGGTGACGAGTACCTTCAGGGACCGGGAAGTTTCTATCAGTTCCACGACGAAAGCCGATGCCGCCAGAATGTGTTCCATATTGTCGAGAAGCAGCAGGACCGGCGAAGGCTCATTCGCGCGAAGATAGTCCTTGAGAAGATCGAGAAACGGCCGGCCACCTGTCTCCCGAATGCCAACCGATTCGGCGATCGTGGCTGGAACCATAGCAGCATCGCTGATCGAGCCCAGGGCGACGAAGAACACGCGGGTCTCAAACACGCCGGCCAATTCGCGGCAAAGTTCCAGGCCGAGCCGCGTCTTTCCCGATCCGCCGGCACCAGTAAGCGTCACCATCCGAATCGCTGGATCTCGCAGCAGTTGCTGGACTGCCTCGAGTTCGCGCTCGCGACCGACTAAAGGGGTGCGTGCAAGCGGTAGTCGATATTCTCCCCGAATTGTTTGGGGAAGGGAGGTTGTCGGCGAGGCAGAAGCAGATGCCTCATGATCGGTCGTGACCGTAGCAGCGAAAATATATCCGCGGCGTGGAACGGTTTTCAGAATCTCCTGGGAGCGATCGTCCAGCCCGCGGCGTAGTTCCACCATGCACTGCACCAGCGAGTCGTCGGTGACGAATGCTTCCGGCCAGAGGTTTTGAATCAACTCCTCCTTGGGAACCAGTCTCCCCCGATTTTCAACCAGGTATCGCAGGGCGTCGAAGACTTTGGGCCGCAGCTTGATCTCCCGGCCGGCCTTGACCAACGAGGCACGCTCGGGTTCAAGAATGAACTCGCCGAAGCGGTAACAGGTTGGATTCTTCTTGGTTTCTGGATCGATCATGCTGGGAGCCCCGAGCTTCCCGGCGTTTCTAGCAGGCCTAAACCCAAGCCGCATCAATTCTTTGGCGTTTCTTTGGCTTTCTTTCGTTACTCGTAGCCAGGGCCTCCACTACCGTGCAAACAGCCCGGATCGAAAGTGGACCGATTATAGGCCAAACGCCGGGCCCACAGAGGAGTTCACAAATGATTGGACGGATCTCAACTCTGCTCTACGGGATCTTTTGCTATCTCGTATTTCTTGCCAGCTTTCTGTTTGCCATTGCGTTTCTGGGGGATTTTGGCGTGCCACGGACCATCGATTCCGGATTGCAAGGATCGATCGGCCACGCTCTGGCAATCAACGCCGGACTGCTTGCCCTGTTTGCCCTCCAACATAGCATCATGGCCCGGTCATGGTTCAAGCGCGCATGGATGCGCATCGTTCCGCCCGCGGCAGAGCGCAGCACGTACGTTCTGTTCTCCAGCGTCGCGCTGATCCTTCTGTTCTGGCAGTGGCGGCCGATCGGCGGACTGGTCTGGCAGGTCACCAACGGACCAATGCGCATCGCGATTTACGGCGTTTATGCGATTGGATGGCTGTTGCTGCTGGTCGCGACCTTCCTGATCAACCACTTCGACCTGTTTGGACTGCGACAGGTCTACCTCCATTTCAGAGGACAGGAATACACCGGCCTGAAATTCCGCACGCCCGGTCTCTACCGATTGATGCGTCATCCGATCTACTTCAGCTGGTTGTGCGTCTTTTGGGCAACGCCACGGATGACGATCGCCCATCTGGTGTTTTCCGTGGCAACCACCGGCTACATTTTGATGGCGATACAACTCGAAGAGCGCGACTTGATCCGGGCGTACGGCGACGCGTATCGGCGATATAAGCGGCAGGTTCCGTCTATTCTGCCCGTGCGCCTCGGCCGAGAAATCACCGAAAACAAGCTCCCGGAATTGAGCCCCGGTGCTGTACCACAGACTGTAGAATATCCCGGAAACTAGGGAGGAGAATCATGGAGCCAGTCACTAAGACGACCGCAATCGAGGAGAATGTCGGCGGGAATGGTCGTTCTCCTCAACACAACAACTCGACCGAATCAGCGCCCGTGAATTCTGTGCTCAGCGAAGAAATGCTGGCGAGATTTGCTTCGCGAGCCGCGAACTACGATCGGGAAAACCGGTTCTTCGAGGAAGATTTCAAGGAACTGCAAGCGGCGAAATATCTGCTGATGCCCGTGCCCGTAAAATTCGGCGGAGCTGGGATGTCGCTTGCGGAAGTCTGCCGCGAACAGCGCCGCCTCGCTTACTACGCGCCCGCTACGGCCCTCGCGCTAAATATGCATCTTTACTGGGCCGGCGTGGCGGCCGACCTGTGGCGGCGTGGCGACACCTCGCTGGAGTGGGTCCTGAAAGACGCGGCGGCCGGTGAGGTCTTCGCTGCAGGTCATGCGGAAAGTGGGAACGATGTCCCACTTCTCCTCTCGTCGTCAAAAGCGGAGCGCGTGGAAGGTGGATACAGGTTCACCGGTCGAAAGATGTTCGGCAGCCTCACCCCCGTGTGGACGCGCTTCGGCTTGCACGGAATGGATATGAGCGACCCGACCCAGCCCAAGGTTGTTCACGCCTTCCTGCTGCGGGAGGCTTCGGGTTATACGATCAAGCAGACCTGGGACGTCCTCGGCATGCGCGCCACGCGCAGCGACGACACCGTAATCGAGAATGCGTTTGTGCCGGATCGCTACGTCGCCCGCGTGCTGGCGCCGGGCGGGGCGGGGATCGATGCATTCATTCTGTCGGTATTCGCCTGGGGGCTCATGGGATTCGCCAACGTCTATTACGGCCTTGCCAGGCGAGCGCTCGATCATGCCATCACCGCGGCAAAGTCGAAAGGCTCGATGGCGTTGACTCGTTCGATGGCCTATCACCCGGAAATCCAGCACACGATCGCCGATATGGTGATCGAACTGGAGTCGATCGGACCCCATCTGGACACGGTCGCACGCGAATGGTCGCAAGGTGTGGATCATGGCGCGCAGTGGCCTCTGAAGATCATGAGCGCCAAATACCATGCCGTGGAAGGCTCCTGGCGGGTGGTGGATCTCGGGCTGGAAGTCTGCGGTGGAGCAGGAATTTTCCGTTCCGTAGGCTACGAACGAATCCTTCGAGACGCACGTCTAGGACGGATTCATCCCGCGAATTCGTTCTTGACGCACGAAGTCGTGGCAAAGACCGCGTTGGGCATCAGTCTGGATGAGCAGCCGCGCTGGGGCTAAAACAGCGAGTGTGGCGACAGACGCATTCGTCCGTCCGCGGCCGCCCCACTTCTCCCCGGTGTTGGGAGAAGTGGGGATTCTAAATTCCGCAGCTCTAGAGCCATGATGAGCGACGAATGTCACTCTTCGCGCAGAACCTGCACCACTTCTATCCGTGAGGCATGCCACGCGGGAATCAGCGATGCCGCGGTTGCCACGAGCAGAATCAGAAGCAAGACACTCCCATAAGTCGCCGGATCAAGCGTTGAAACCCCATAGAGCATGCCGTCGATGAGCCGCGTTGCGACAAGGCTGAGCACAAGGCCGGCGGCGCATCCGATACCCGTTACGCGAAGACCCTGCACTAGAAATCTGGTGACGATCTGGTGCGGCAATGCTCCCAGCGCGAGCCGCATTCCTACCTCTCTCTGCCGCAAGCGCCCGAGATAGTTCAGTGTTCCGTAGATCCCAATGCAGGCGAGAAAGACCGCAGATGCGGCAAACAGAACCAGCAGGAACGTTCGCAAGCGGTTCTCGAACGAGACTTCATCCAGATGACCTTGCAGCGGCGTGATGCCGTAGACCGAACGGCTGGGCTCCAGTTCGTGAACCCGGCGGCGGATCGCCTCTGCCATTTCTGTCGGATTGCCTCGCGTGCGGACCAGATAATTCGGAAACGGATTGGGAGCGGTAAAACAGGAGTAGACGGTGGGCACCGGCTGTATATTCAGCCCCTCCTCGCGGGCATCCGCAACGACTCCACGGATCGTTCCCAGCGGCTGGAAGTCGTTGTACGAAGCTCCCTGAAGTTGGTGTCCGATCGGAGGCGTGCCCGAAAGGTAGCGATCCGCAAAGCTGCGATTCACGACGACGTCGTTCGAACTGGCTCCCTGTTTACAAGTCTCTCCGACGAGAACCGGGATCTGCACGGTTTGAAAATATCCGGTCGACACGTAGCGGCTGTCGGCAAGCACCTTGCGATTCGGATCCAGACGCCCATCCACCTTAAACTCAAATTGGTAAAGAGCAGGAACGCCTGGAAGCATGCCCGAGGTTGCGGCCGCATCCACCCCCGGCAGTGATCTCAGACCATCGAGAGTGCGGTCGATACGCTGTACGAGCGTCTTCATCTCTGCGGTCTCGCCCCACGATCCGGTGATCTGGAACGTCAGCACATGACTGGGTTCGAATCCGGCAGATACGTGGCTTAACTCGTTCAGGCTCCGCAGCAGCAATCCCGCTCCGCTGAGCAACGTCACCGCCAGCATGATTTGTATTGCTACCAACGTCCATTGCAGTGGACTATGCCCGGAGACTTGCGTCCTGCTGGTTTGTGCCAGTGAATGGGCCAACTGTCGCCGAGTGCCGCGAATTGCCGGAACCAGCCCACAAAGAATCGTCGTACCGAGCGCGCACGCAAGAGAGTAGGCAACGATCCTCCAGTTCAGTGTGATTTCCTCTACTCGTGGGAGTTGGTTCGAAAGCAAATGAAAAGCCCGGGCTGCCCCCGCAGCCACCAGCAACCCTAGCAGCGAACCGGCCATGGCCAACGCAAGGACTTCCGCGAGTATTTGGGTGACGATGGCCGATCGCGATGCGCCCAACGAAAAGCGGACCGAAATTTCATGTTCGCGGTCCGCGGTTCGCGCCAGCAATAGAGCGGCAATGTTCGAGCAGGCGATCAGCAACAGCAGTGAAACCGAGCCGTAGAGCAGCCACATGGAATCACGAACACCTCCAACAACGGTTTCTTTTAGCGGAATCGTTTGAACGATCAGGTCATGATCGATCTTCGGGAATTGTGCGCCAAGCTGACTTTGCACGGTGGCCAGATCGGCGCTCGCCTCCGCAAGCCGCACCCCTGTTTTCAAGCGTCCAACGACGGTAAACCAGGTGGAATCCCGGCGCTGCGCAAAGGGAGCGTCCGGGGCGCTCGGCGCCCAAAGATCCGCGTCACGGTTGGGAAAGGCAAATGAAGGCGGCATCACGCCGACGATGGAAGACGAGAATCCTCCGACGTGCACTTTCTGATTCAATGCGTCAGAGCTTCCATGGAAACGGCGCTGCCAGAATCCGTAGCTGATCAAAACTACCGCTGGTCCTCCCCATGTCTCCTCTTCGGAAGTGAAGTTGCGTCCCAGGATCGGAGATACGCCCATGACTCGAAGAAAGCGCGGGGCCACCATTGCCTCAGTTACCTTCTCCGGCAGGGGTCCCGATGTTTCTGAGAGGTCGTCCATGTAATACCCGCTGATGGACTGGAACGTGGAATTCATCCGGTTCCAGTCTTCCGGTCTCACCGGAGCCACGAAGCGATTGGCATCCCGGTTTTTCACGTCGTGCTGGCCGAGCAGGATCAATTCGTCCGCGTCCGGGAAGGGAAGCGGCCGCAGAACAACCGCATCCATGGCTGAGAACACAGCGCTATTCGCCCCAATCGCGAATGCCAGGATAAGAATGATCGCAATCGAGAACGCCGGAGAGCGCCGCGCGAAGCGCCACGCAGATTTCAAGTTGAATCCCAGAGCCGTGAGTAATCGGGAACTGTGGACTTCGCGCAGTTGTTGCCTGACTTGCTCCCGGCCGCCGAATTCGACAATGGCGTGACGGCGAGCTTCTGCTGGCTTCATCCCACTTGATACGTTTGCCCGCGTGAGTTCGTCGATGTGAAACGCGAGTTCCTTGTCAAAGTCTTCGTCTTGCTGCGCGCCGCGAAATGGGTTCTTCCACCAGGGCATCTATGCCTCCTGATTGGCTGCCGCGCCAAGAATGAGGGTCACGGCTTCCGCCAGACGCTGCCAGGTCTCTTCCTCGCGGCTCAGTTGTTTGCGACCTTCCCGTGAGAGCTGGTAAAACTTCGCTTGCCGCCCATTTTCTGAATCTCCCCACTGAGCGACGAGCCAGCCGCGCTTCTCCAATCGATGTAGCGCGGGATAGAGCGAACCTTGTTGCACATTCAAGACTTCCTTTGAAATCTGGCGAATACGCAGAGAGATCCCGTAGCCGTGTACCGGACCCAGAGCGACGATTTTGAGGATGAGCATGTCGAGCGTGCCTTGCAGCAAGTCCGTTTTTTGCAACGGGGTCATGGCAGTCTCTCTCCTAGACGTTCGACATATTGAAAGGTTACCTGTAGATTGTCAAGGAGAGAGAAATTTTGACGCATGGATTGGGTGGGGCGGAATCTTCCGTCGGTGATCGCAATCCCTGTTGAGCGCATTCAAGTAAGGGGAGGCTATCCTTTACTTTCAATCACTTAGCTCCATCTAATCCCCACATCTCCCGCTAAACCCCGATTTTGCACCATTCGTTGGGATGTTCATGGGGATTTGCCGGCCTTCCCATAGGATAGGGTCAGATTAAAACCCAGGAAACGTGTACGTAAGGCCACAACCATTGCAAGCGGTTGGGTCTTCAGGTTTCCCAGGAAGCCGCAGTTTTTGGGTGATGGGTTTCTCAGGTTCATCCGAAGCGAAGGCCCAAAAGTAAAGAGCAGTCAGAGGGATAGCACTAGGTTTGAGATCGATGGGCTATCCGAATGAAAAGCAAGCTCGAAGCTCAGAGCCCAGCTCAGAGCCAAAAATGCCAGGAGCCGATAGCAATCATGCGCAAGCCGATTAAGTACGTTGAGAAGATCGCAGTCGCCGCCGCTAAGGCCACGTGGGTCGTGTTCGATCGCGTCAACCGCGTCAACCCGAACCCGTCGCCGAAACCCAAGTGGTCCGACAAGCCGCTGCTCAAGTCGTACGAGAAGACCAAGCCACCGCTTGGCTGGCCTCGCAGCACAGACTCTCTCTGCCCCAAGTGTGTTCCAGAAATCCGCCAGCAAATTCTTGACGGACACCTGCCTCATGAAGTGCTGATGAACGAGAAGGTCGGCGAGATTAAGGCCCAGATTATCGAGCGCGATGGCAAGATCCTGATGGTCAAGGATTGCCCCAAGCACGGCCACTTCGAAGACGTGATGTCGATCGACACCGAGTTCTCGAAGCACCTGGAAGATGTTTTCCCGGGCCGCGACATCGTGGCGCATAACGACGAGCACCTGCATCATCACGGATCGTCCACCGTGAAATACGGCCGCGGTTCCGTGCTGACCATCGACCTGACCAATCGCTGCAACATGATGTGCGATCCCTGCTTCATGGATGCGAACCAGGTCGGCTTCGTCCACGAACTGACGTGGGAAGAAATCAAGACGATGCTCGACAACGCCATCACCATCAAGCCGCGCCGCCAGATGTCGGTGCAGTTCTCCGGTGGCGAGCCGACATTGTCGCCATACTTCCTCGATGCCGTCCGCTATGCCCGCAAAGTCGGATACAACTCCGTCCAGGCTGCGACCAACGGAATCGAGTTCGCGAAGAGTTTTGAATTTGCGCAGCAGGCAGTTGAAGCTGGCATGCGGTATGCCTACCTGCAGTTTGATGGCATCGGCAACGCCGCCAACGCACACCGCATGGTCGGCAACCTGTTCGACGTGAAGCTGAAGGCGATCGAGAACCTGCACAAGGCGGGATGCGAAATCGTTCCGGTCATCACGATCGTGAACGGCATTAACAACGAGCAGGTCGGACGCATCATCAAGTTCGCGCTCGACAATCCCAAGACGATCAGCTTCCTGAGCTTCCAGCCGGTCAGCTTCACGGGCCGCGACGAAGCCGTCACCGACGAACGCCGCCAGGCACAGCGCTACACTCTGAGCCATCTGGCGCACGACGTGAAGAATCAAACTGGTCTGGGCGAGCCCGCCCGCGATTGGTTCCCCATCAGCTTCATGGGAACGTTCAGCGACTGGGCCGACCTAATGCACGCTCAGGACGCGAACAACGACTGGGGACAACTCTCATGCGGATGCCATCCGAATTGCGGGACTGGCATGGCCGTGATGATCGACAAAGAGACGAAGGAAGCT
>DATMOO010000046.1:0-5748 GCA_035568275.1 Candidatus Sulfotelmatobacter sp. | reverse complement strand
GCATGTGAACCTCAATTCTTTAGATCTAGGGCCGGTCCGGTCGCCTCGCGCGTCGCGGCGTAATGAGACCGCTCTTTCGATAGTGGTGCGTGCGGACCGCTAGGCAGTGACTCGCGAACCGCCTTCCGCGCTCGGGCTAGGCGCGACATAACAGTTCCTACCGGGATCGACAATATTTCCGAGATCTCCCGGTAAGACGCATCTTCGACATCGCACAGTAAAAGGACTTCCCTAAAGGTGACCGGCAGTTGCTCGATTGCGTTCCGAACGGCATTTTGTTTGTAACGTTCGATCAACAGGGATTCAGGAGTGGTGGAGGTTGCGGGCAGCACCGGGTCGTCGTCCTCCGAGTCGATCTCAACCGTCATGCGTCGATCGAGTGTTGAGCGTGAACTTAGAAAGGTGTTCCTGAGGATTCGAAACATCCACGCCCGGAAATTGGTGCCAGGTTGAAACGAAGCGAAACCCCGCAAAGCCTTCAGGTAGGTCTCTTGTACGAGATCCTCGGCATTGCTCTTGTTGTGCACGAACCAGCGGGCGAAGTTGTAAAGGGAATCGAACAGGGGCATGGCTAATTCTTCGAACCCGGCCAACGGTTGATCGTCCTGGGAGGACGACGCCCCAAATCGGATCATCCCTTGGGAACCAAATCCAATACGACTCATGACCTTCTCCTGAATCAACTCAAACCCCGGCTGCAGCCCAATCTGACGTGCTAGTCGTTCGGCGTCAATTAACTGAGGAGTTTTTCGATATATCCAACTCATTATCTGCTAAATGATTGATGGCTAATGACTTAGCTCTGTAGGTATCCTGAACTTGGGAAGTCGTTGCACGCGAAATGCTAGACTTCCGTGCAAAGGCCAATTGCGGTATGGAATCCCCTCCGCCCAACTCCGTCGTGCGGTTCGGAACTTACGAGGTTTCACTGCAGTCGGGTGAAGTGCGGAAGGCGGGTTTGCGAATCAGAGTGCAGCAGCAGCCGATGAAACTGCTGCAGATCCTGCTGGAACATCCGAGGAAAGTCGTCACTCGCGAGGAATTGCGCAGCCGAGTCTGGCCGAACGAAAGTTTTGGTGATTTCGATCAGGCTCTGAATATCGCTATCGGGAAGCTGCGAAGTGCCTTGGGGGACTCGGCTGAGAATCCGCGATTCATCGAGACTCTTCCAAAACGTGGCTATCGCTTTATCGCGGACGTGTCAGTCCTCGATGCAGACCGCCCAAAAATGCCGGAATCTGTAGCTGGAGATCCGCCGGCTCCAGAACCTGGGCACACGCTCCAAGGCACCGGGTTGGCTGTTGCACCCAAACGCCGGCTGTGGCTAACGGGTCGGGTCACCGGCGCCTTGGCGTTCGTCCTGAGTCTGTCGATTCTTTCCGTTTGGCTCTTTCGTTCGCGTGGCCCTGCGCCCGCGGGCATCCGATCCTTAGCCGTGCTTCCGTTGGAAAACCTTTCTGGTGACGCTTCCCAAAATTACTTCGCTGACGGCATGACGGATGAGTTGATCACGGACCTGGCGCAGATCAGCGCTTTACGGGTAATCTCCCGAACCTCCGTAATGGCTTACAAAGGGGCGCGCAAGCCCCTACCCCAGATCGCTCGTGAGCTGAACGTGGATGCCGTGGTAGAAGGCTCCGTGCTCCGCTCCGGCGACCAGGTGCGTATCACGGCGCAGTTGATCGAGGCCTCTACCGACAAGCACTTATGGTCGCAGAGCTATGAGGGTGAGCTGCGTGATACCTTGGCGCTGCAGAGCAGGGTGGCTAGCGCCATTGCCGATCAGATTCGGATCAATCTGACCCCACGGGAACAAGCTGCGCTGAAAAACGTAAAAGTTGTTAATCCAGAAGCTTACGAATCCTATCTCAAAGGGCGCTACTTCTGGAACAAGAGAACGGCGGATGGTTTGAAGGCCGCCCTGGCTTATTTCAAGCAGGCGATTGAAGAGGACCCGAAATACGCCAAAGCTTACTCCGGCCTAGCCGATACCTACGCTCTATTGGGAGACTGGCAGTATGCAGTAATGACGCCCAAGGAAGCGTTTCCCGAAGCGAAGGCGGCGGCGATCCATGCTCTCGAGTTGGACAACACGCTCGGCGAAGCCCACAACTCGCTTGCATTCGTCTTGGATGGCTTCGATTGGGATCTGGATGCTGGCGGGAGGGAATTCCAACGAGCCATTGAACTGAATCCAGGCTACGCTACCGCTCACCATTGGTACGCTTGGCATTTGACCCTATTGGGTCGGTTTGACGAAGCGCTTGCGGAAATGAGAAAGGCGGAAAATCTGGATCCCCTATCTCTTATCATTAACGCAGATTTGGCAGAACTCCTTGGCCTCGCGCACTCCTACGACGACTCCATACGGCAAAGCCTCAAAACAATCGAAATGGATTCTAATTTTGCTCTCGCCCATAATCAACTCGCCCAGGCCTACCTGCAAAAACACATGTACGCGGAAGCGGTCGCGGAACTGCAGAAAGCGGTGGAGCTTTCTAGGGATAGCCCGACATGCATAGCTAATCTTGCTCGCGCCTACGTCGCATCTGGTAAGAGGGAAGAAGCCGTAAAACTGCTAAACACTTTGAAGAAGCGCTCAACTACCGGATATTCGAATGCTTCGGAGATTGCCATGATCTATGCATCTCTCGGAGATACAGATCAAGCCATGAATTGGCTCGAAAAAGGCTTTGAAGAGCGATTTAACCCCGGCGTCCTGCTCCGGCCCGGCTTCGATCCCCTCCGCTCCGACCCGCGCTTCCAAAACCTTCTGCGCCGGATTGGCCTTCCCGGGTGAAACTTGCGTCTTTATGCCTTTAGCGAGACCTTTTCAGAGCTATCGCATGTTCGTAATGCACTCCGATGCGGAGGTAACGGTGCCACCGGCCGCCTTTGGTGCGTAACCTGCCCTCATGGGAAATCCTCTTCATCACTCAGAATGGACAAAACGAATTAGAGAGACTCGAACCGAGAGCGGCAAACGAAAGACAGCTACTGCCTTAGCAGCCGTGCCTGTACAAAACCCTCCGGAGGAGGGAGTTCCAGACCGGATTAGCCCGTTTTTGGGCTGGGTTGGGCGGCCACTAGATCGCAGCTCGGACGCAGATCCCTCACATCTTCGAAGTAGACACGTAGAGTCTCAGCCACGCTCCAGGCCTGAGCAATACATCCACATGGGCGATGAGGCGCGTCACCTTCGAAGATCTCGGAGATATGACCTAACCCGGCTTCCTCGAGGTGCGACTCCAGAGGAGACAACCAGGCTTGTGCTTGGCGCCTAGCCTCCTCGCTTCCTCCATTCACCCTTATATACGCGGTAATGAACGGTCCCAGCAGCCACGACCAAACAGTTCCGCGGTGGTAAGCTCCGTCGCGATCTGGAGGGCCGCCGGCGTAGCATCCGTGGTATTGCGGGTCGCTTGGTGCGAGACTGCGAAGTCCGAAAGGGGTCAGCAAGTGTTCTTCAACTTTCTCCACCACGCTTCTGGCGCGGTCGCGGGACAACATGCTGTGAGGGAGGCTCACCGCGAAGATCTGATTGGGACGGATGGAGGAGTCCGGCGGACCGCCGTTCACCACGTCGTACAAGCAACCGAGACCTTCGTTCCAAAAGAGCCGGTTGAAACTCCAATGCGCAACCGTGGCCATGTGGCGATAGCGCTTTCGCGCAGCCTCGTCCCCGAAACTGCTGGCCAGGTCTTCCATAATGCACAGCGCGTTGTACCAGAGAGCCTGGATTTCAACGGGCTTACCCCGGCGCGGTGTTACCACCCAGTCGCCAACCTTAGCGTCCATCCACGTGAGTTGGACTCCCACTTCGCCGGAAGCCAGCAAGCCGCTGGGATCCACTTTGATTCCGTAGCGCGTTCCGCGAGCGTGACAAGAGATGATGTCAGCAAACCTGGGATAGAGTTCATAACGGACGAACTCCAGATCGCTGGTGTACGCAAGGTACGAGCGAGCCGCTTCGAAAAACCAGAGAGCGGCGTCGACCGTGTTGTATTCCGGCGTTTCGCCCGCGTCCGGAAAGCGGTTCGGCAACATGCCCTGATCCACGTGCTTTGCGAAGGTGCGCAGGATACTACGCGCGACCTCATACTTGCCGGTCGGTAGCGTGAGGCCTGGCAGGGCGATCATGGTGTCGCGACCCCAGTCGCCGAACCAGTGGTAGCCGGCGATGACTGTCTTGTCCTCAGCACGCGAAACCAGGTATTGGTCAGAAGCAGCGGCGAGGCTTTGGGCAAAGCCATCCTCAATGGGGGATGCCACGAGCACTTTTCGGCGACGTGTGATTTCCGCACGTCTGTATTCGACCGCTTGAGCAACATCACGCCGCTCGGTGGAGGCGATGATCGATGCCTGACGGCGCATGCGCAGATCGAAACACAGAGCAAAGGGATTGAAGAGATCTTCGCAACAATCGAGCCCGCGTTCGCGCTCGGCGTCATATTCAAAGTTCCGATACCAATCGCCCGTTTTCCGCAGCTCGACAGCGTTGTGCGCAAGGTGCAGGCTCGGCAATCCGTGATAAGGAGTGACACTTGCCAATCCAGAGCTTTCTTGCACCGCTGGGTTAATGACGCCGTTTTCGTGGGTCGTGCCGTGATAGTCGCGGAATGCGATCAACGGACGAATTTCCAGCCGCAGGTTCTTCGGTACTTCCGGACGATTGTTCTTCCTCAGTTCATAGTGAATCACCACACTGTTTTCGCCGTGAATCATGAACACAGACTTATCCATCTCGATGCCTTCTACTTCATACGTAAACACTGGAAACGGGTCGAGGTGAAACTGTTTGAGATATTGGAATCCTTGCGGGTGAACAACACCTGGATAGCGGTTGGCCGATAGATCGAAACGCCTCCCATCCATCAACAGCGTCTCTTCGAGCTTGGAGAGGAGGACCAATCGGCCGACAGGAGGCTTGGTGGCGGCCACGAGAAGCCCGTGGTAGCGGCGGGTGTTCAAACCAACGATTGTTGACGAAGCAAAACCCCCGAGCCCATTGGTTTCCAGCCACTCCCGGCGAAGAGCAGCTTCCAGGTCACTCCAGGTCTCCCGTTCGAACTGAATCATAATTGGTCCTTGCCTTCACCGGTGGTAACTGCGGAAATATGCAGCGTGGGAGCGCATCTATGTAGGTATGGAAGCGCCGTCCCACAATTCAATTCGGCTCGCCGGTACACTGGCAGCCGCTAGCTCAGTTTTCTTACGTTCGCGGAATTCGCCGCGCTGTTGCATCAACTTGGTGACAACGCCCGTCCATCCGGTTTGATGACTAGCGCCCACGCCGGAACCGGAGTCGCCGTGGAAGTACTCGTGAAAGAGAACCAAGTCGCGCCAATGAGGGTCCGTCTGGAACTTCTCCAAGTTGCCGAATACCGGTCGGTGGCCCTTCTCGTCACGAAGAAAAATGTTTGTCATCCGGCGCGATAGCTCACCCGCCACGTCCCACAAGGTCTTCATGTTGCCCGATCCAGTCGGGAACTCGACTTTGAAATCGTCACCCAGATAGTGGTGGAATTTCTGCAACGATTCGACCAGGAGAAAATTCACCGGGAACCAGATCGGGCCGCGCCAGTTCGAATTGCCTCCGAAGAGTCCGGTCGACGACTCGCCCGGCTCATAATCCACTCGGTGCTCGGTTCCGTTGACCTGGAGTGTGTACGGGTTTCCCTGATGGAACCGAGAGAGACCGCGGATCCCGTACGGCGACAGAAATTCACGCTCATCCAGCATGTAGTG
>DATMOO010000045.1:0-38951 GCA_035568275.1 Candidatus Sulfotelmatobacter sp. | reverse complement strand
TGCCAAATACAAGATGCCGCTGATGGTCATTCCTGAGAGTGTTTTCTATTGCGTTCGTCCCCGCTTCGTCCTGGCCTGGACAGAGAGTGATTTCCCGAACAATGCCACCCGTTGGCAATTCATCTAGCTCAGGTAGAAAGGCCTGCCTCGCGTTTCCGCTAGCTAGCTATGCTCATGTGGCGACGGCCGCCTCGGCTGGCCCGCGAAGGCGAAGCCGAGCAGCCTAGAGCAGTGTCGCCGAAGCGGCCCATTCAGTTTCTGCTCGAATTCCGCGCCTTAGCCAGATGAACCTTCGATTCCCGTTCCAAACTCCTCCTGGTTGTTACGAGCTGCCGATTTCCTTTACGATTGCCGAAAACCTTGGAGGCGTCTTATGCGTTCATTCGTTCTATTCCTCTCGCTTTGTCTGTTCATTGCACTCAATCTGACAGCCTGCAACAAGCCTGCAAGCGACAGCTCCAGCGACACCCCTACCAACGATACGCAAACGTCCGGCTCGAACGAAAAGTCATCCACCAAGGACGCTCGCGAACACAAAGAGCACGAGCGCAAAGAGGCGAAGAAACAACCACTCGTGGTGCCGTCCGGAACCGGCATCACCATCAGTCTCGGGTCTTCGATCGGCTCCAAGCTCAGCAAGCAGGGTGACACCTTCACCGGCAGCGTCGCGAAAGACGTAACCGTCGGCAGCGCAGTCGCGATTCCGCAGGGCGCAGCCGTTACCGGTACCGTTGCAGACGCCAAGCCGCTGGGCAAGTTTAAAGGCGGAGCTGTTCTGCAGGTCAGCATTGATTCCATACGCATCAACGGCGCTGACGTCCCGGTTCAGGCCGCCGCTCGCAGCTTCTCTGAAAAAGGCAAGGGTAAGCGCACCGCTGTACTTACCGGTGGAGGCGCCGCTCTTGGCGGGATTATCGGTGCCCTCGCCGGGGGTGGCAAGGGTGCTGCGATCGGCGCCGCAGCCGGCGCAGGCGCGGGCGCGGGTGGCTCAGCATTCACCGGAAACAAGGAAATCGTACTGCCTGCGGAGTCCGACCTGACCTTCGAGCTCTCGCAACCCCTCGAAGTGCGCCAATAGTCTGCCAAAAAACCACCATGCTTCGCGGTGCGAACATGGTGGGGAAGTTTTCTCAGTGCTGGAGTGTTGACGGGACACAGGTATTAAGCCTTTCTCGTCGCGGTCTGAAATAATAGTGACCATGCTCGACTTCGGCCGCTTCGAGATCGTCACCTTCGATTGCTATGGAACCCTCATCAACTGGGAGGCCGGAATTCTGCCGACGCTCCGCCGCATCTTTTCAGCGCATTCCAAACACATCGACGATGCTGCAATCCTCAAGCTTTACGGGGACTTCGAACTGCGTGCAGAGCAGCCGCCTTTCCAGCCCTACCGTGAGGTTCTGGGCTCCGTCGTTCGCCATTTCAGCGATGAACTGGGATTCGCTCCCACCGACGAGGAAGTCCGATCACTCGCCGACTCTCTTCCGACTTGGAAGCCATGGCCGGATACCGTCATCGCTTTGCGACAACTGAAAACGCGGTTCCGACTCGCCATCCTTTCCAATGTCGACGACGATTTGTTCACGAGCACCCGACCTCAACTCGAAGTCACTTTCGATGAAGTCGTCACCGCGCAGCAAGCGCAGGCTTACAAGCCCTCGCTCAAACTCTTTGAGCTGGCCCTCAGTCGCATTAACGCGCCAGCCCATCGCGTCCTGCATGTAGGCCAGAGCCTCTATCACGACGTCATTCCAGCGCAGGCTCTCGGCCTGGCGACAGTCTGGGTAAACCGCCCGTCCTCACGCCCAGGTGTCGGAGCCGTCAAATCTGCTAACGGTAGACCTGATATGACGGTCACCAGCCTCGCAGAACTCGCCTCCGCAGTCGGCCTGTAGAATCCTCCGACAAACAATGGTTCACCCGGCGAGGAAGAAGCGTGACCTCCCGAGGGTAGCGCATTCGAACTGCGCATCACGAACTGTTCAGACGTCTGATCCGCGTGCTGGCCAGTCGTTTAAAGCCGCACGCTTCGACCATCCCCACGCTAACGACCTGCGAACTCCGTACGGTCCATGATCTGCACTGTCGAATACCGTTGTGAGATCCAAGGTTAATCGTTCCTTAATCAACGCAACGTCGCCATCGACAGGTGGAACGCCTCAGCCGAGCACGTAATGGATCGCGCCCGTCTGAGGACTCGTGCGAGAGCGGGATCGCGGGATCGCAAGGTAATGAATCTTCCTTTCAAAGCGACCTTCGACGCTCTCATGCTCTGGAGTTTGCGGGTGACAAATAAAGTCCATTGCAGGCAGGGCCGATGGACGAAGCATGTGGGAGATGTGGAGTGAACCTGCCCTTGAAAGACGACCATCCACCGAAAACGGGGCGGCGATTTGTTTGTCCCAACACAGTGACTGCGTTCGCGGGGTGTGAGAGGCAATGCGTAAGCATTGAAATTTCGAATGAACGATGATGCCGCAATTATTAGAGAATTCTTAGTCGAAAGTTACGAAAACCTTGATCGCCTGGATCAGGATCTGGTTGTGCTCGAAAAGGACCCGGCGAATCGCGATACCCTGGCCAGCATTTTTCGAACGATCCACACCATTAAAGGTACCTCCGGCTTCCTTGCATTTAATCAGCTCGAAGCAGTGACCCACGCCGGAGAGAGTCTGCTGTCGCGCCTGCGGGATGGCCTGCTGCCCCTGACCGCCGAAATCACCACCGCATTGCTGGCGATGGTCGACGCGGTCCGCGAGATGCTGAAGAGCATCGACGCTGCGGGCAAGGAGGGTGAGCGCAACGATCAGGAGCTGATCTCGAAATTGGCTCGCCTGCTCGAGCCGTCGGCCGTCAGTGCTGCATCGGAAGTGACGCCCTCAAAGATCGAGCCGGAGGCGAACTCGTTAGAACAGCCGGCTCTGAATCTTGGCGAGATTCTCATCAAGCGCGGCGTCGCCAAGGCCAGCGAGGTAACTGCCGCTGTCGAGCACCAAAAAGCCGGTGACCCTCGACATGTCGGCGAGATCCTGGTCGAAAGGGGGGCCGTCAAACCGCAGGACATTGTCGAGGCCCTGAACGCCCAGCAGCAAGCCCGAGGGCAAAGCGCCAGCAACAGTACGATCCGCGTCGATGTCGGCCAACTGGACCGGCTCATGAACCGCGTGGGCGAACTGGTCCTGCTGCGCAACCAGATCGTGCAGTACACCAACTCCACCGAAGACAGCGAACTGCTCGCCACCAGTCAGCGGCTGAACCTGCTCACCACCGAACTGCAAGAGGGCGTGATGAAGACGCGCATGCAGCCGATCGGCAATATCTGGAGCAAGTTCCCGCGCACCGTGCGCGACGTAGCCCTCGGTTGTGGCAAGCAGGTGCGCATCGAGATGGAAGGCAAGGAGACCGAACTCGACAAGACCATCATCGAAGCGATTAAGGATCCACTCACCCACCTGGTGCGCAATGCGGTGGATCACGGCATTGAGCCGCCGGAACTGCGACGCAAGATAGGAAAGACTCCGGACGGGCTGCTTCCTGCGGGCATTCCACGAGGGCGGGCAGGTCAACATTGAGGTCACCGATGACGGCGCCGGGCTGGACTGCGAAAAGCTGCGCAACAAGGCCATCCAGAAAGCGCTGATCACCGCTGACCAGGCCGCCCGGATGACCGAACGCGAGATCACAAATCTCATTTTCCTTCCCGGCTTCTCCACGGCAGACAAAGTCACGAACGTCTCCGCTTGCGGAGTAGGAATGGATGTGGTCAAGACCAACATTGAGAAGATCGGCGGTACCGTGGACGTTCAATCCAAACCGGGGAAGGGTTCCACGGTGCGCATGAAAATCCCCCTTACCCTGGCCATCATCCCCGCGCTGATCGTAACCAGCGCCGGCGACCGTTACGCCATCCCGCAGGTCAGCTTACTAGAGCTGGTTCGCCTGGAAGGCGAGCAGGCGCGCAAGGGATTGGAAGTCGTCAACGGCGCACCCGTGTACCGTCTGCGGGGCAAATTATTGCCGTTGGTTTACTTGAAGCGGGAACTGAAAGCGGACTCTCAGGCGCAGATAGCCGGGTCCCCCAAGGCTGAATCCCAGACTGTCAACATCGTCGTACTGCGGGCAGATGACCGAGCCTTAGGCCTGATCGTCGACGAGATTAATGACACCGAAGAAATCGTCGTTAAGCCTCTGCGCAAGCAACTAAAGAGCGTCAACATCTATGCCGGCGCCACCATCATGGGGACGGGAAGGTTGCGCTAATCCTCGACGTGCTCGGCCTAGCGCAGCGCGCCAACGTGCTTTGCGACGCGAGGGATCGGGAAACCGCAGAGAGACAAGCAGGAAACGAATTGATTGCTGCGACGGGCACGAATCAACGCAAGCCTATGCTGTTGTTCCAGTACGGAGAAACCGGAAGGATCGCCATTGATCTCGCCTTGGTCGCCCGTCTGGAGGAATGCCCTCATCACGCCATCGAGGTCGCGGGTGACCAAGAGGCCGTTCAGTATCGAGGATAGATCATGCGGCTCGTCCGGGTTACCCATGTGCCTCGAGAGTAAGCGCCCTTGCGGGGTCGCTCCTCGCCTGCGCCATCAGTTCAATAGGGTCGTGCGACGAACGTAATCTGCCATACGACGGGAAATACGGCGATCCTTGATCGAGTTGTTGCACTCTGATCCGGACTTGACCCGAACTTAATGCTGACCGAAGCTGCCTCCGAGTTATCGACGACCCGAAGCCAGGTAGTTAGGCTCGTCTGCAATAGCCAGTCTCAGAAGTCTTCCTCTTACCTTTCCCCTCAACGTTTCGACTCATGACATTCGCATGCCCGACAAGCGTAGATGAACAGCTCTAAGGGGCGGCAACATGGAGAATTTATCGTGAAGTTTATCCTCCGCTTCTTTGTGTGCGCGATCCTGACAGCATCACTCTCATTTGGCCAGGCCCCACCGCTTGCTGTGCCATTCATCGACCAAGTATCTCCCGCAAGCTTGGTGCCAGGATCGACGACCCTCACTTTTACCGGAGCAAACTTCAATCAAAATGCCATCGTCACGCTGGTTGGGCCGGGCGTGGGCTCGGTACAGTCGGCGTCCACGACCGTGAATTCTTCCGGGACACAAATAGTGGCTTCTTTTTCTCCATCCCCGGTTACTTCGACCGAAGGTACATTGGGCGTTACGGTGACGAATCCGTCGGGCGAGATTTCGAACATCGCCTATCTGCCGGTGACTTCTCCTACCCCGACACTGAGTGTGCACAGCAATTCTAGTTTTCCGTTGAGTGCCACACCGACAGCCGTTGTCACGGGCGACTTCAATGGTGACGGAAGCATAGATTTTGCGGTTACCAATCAGTCTTCGGGCAGCGTCTTGATTCTGCTCGGGAACACAAATGGAACCTTGTATTCAGGGAACAGTTACCCGGTGGGGAGAGGCCCCGCCGGGATCGCATCGGGCGACTTTAATGGTGACGGAAAGCTCGACTTGGTGGTCGCAAATGGACAAGATCAGACGCTCACCATCCTGCTAGGCAATGGAGACGGTACCTTCACGGTAAGTCCCTCTACTCCGACCACCGGTGCTTATCCCGCATCCATCGCGGTCGCTGACTTCAACGGTGACGGTAAGCTCGATCTCGCAGTCGTAAATATGTGCGGCAGCAACCCCTTGATGTGCTCTCCGGCAGCAGCACCCCAGGGGCCCTTTGTGCTCACGATTTTGTTGGGCAATGGGGATGGGACCTTTACACCCACGCCGACCTCTCCCACGGTAGGAAATCAACCTTCCTATATGACGGCGGGTGACTTCAACAGCGATGGCCTGATCGATCTTGCAGTGAGCAACATGGGCGACGGCACCGTCACCATTCTCATGGGCAATGGAGACGGCACGTTCACCCCAACGACGAATCCGCCGACCACAGGCACGGAACCGCAGGGGCTAGTCGCCGCCGACTTCAATGGGGACGGTGCACTTGACCTCGCGGTTGTCAACCAAATCGACGGGACCGTTTCAATCCTGTTGAACCAAAACTGTGCGACCGTCACGCCTTTAAATTGCACCTTCGCGACCTCTAAGCCTCCGACGCGGGTGGGCAACAGCCCGTTGGCGATTGGGACTGCGGACCTCAACGGAGACGGATTTCTGGATCTCGTGATCACCAACTCGGCGGACAATACGATAAGCGTGTTACTGGGTAGTGGATCAGGCGGTTTCACCGCAGTGGTGCCGCAGAATCCTCAGAATTTCGCAACGCCGCCGCGTCCGATTTCGCTGGCTCTCGCGGACGTCAACCACGATGGCAGAGTCGACGTGGTGGCTTTCGGAGGCGGATATTCCGTAATGTTACAGTCCACGGTCGCTGCCGTCGGGCTGACGGCGAGCAATCCACCAGTGATCCCCTTCGGTCAGCAGATCTATCTCACAGCTACAGTTTCGCGACCGGCGACATTTCCTTTCCTACCGACCGGGACAGTCTCTTTCATGGATGGCGCGACCTCGCTGGCCACGGTTTCCGTTGATAGTTCCGGCCATGCCGTGTATCAGACGTCCACGCTAAGTACGGGCACACACCAGATCACTGCAGTCTACAGCGGCGACTACTACTACGGGGCGAACACCTCGGCTCCGCTGACGCAGACCGTTCTGCAAACGCAGTCGTACACGGTTTTGACTTCGAGCGCCAATCCATCGGGTACAGGGCAGGGGCTCGCTTTCGTAGCGACGCTTCAGCTTCCCTCTTATTTAACCGCGACGGGCACTGTTGCATTTCAGGACCTCAGTACAAACACGAGCTTGGGGACAGCAACCGTCTCCAACAACAGCGCCCAGATTGTGGTGTCGAATCTCTCGAACGGGACGCACTCCATTCTAGCCACTTACAGCGGCGATGTAAATTTCGCCAGCAGCACTTCGCGGCTCAGTCAAACCGTAAGTCAGGCAACAACCACGCTATCCCTTGGTTCGAACCTCAGTACTTCTTCTTACAGCCAGGCCGTCACTGTGACCGCCACCGTGCAACCGTCTTATGCCGGGGGATCGGCGACCGGCACGGTGTCTTTTTACGACAATGGGACGTTTTGGCAAACAGCTCCGGTGTTGAACAACGTGGCCCAGATCTCGGTAACGGGATTTGCTGTTGGTTCGCATTCGCTGACTGCTACCTATTGGGGCGATACGAACTTTACGGGCAGTTCTGCGTCCGCCATTTCACTGGTCGTGACCCAGGCAGCCACCACCGTTAGTCTGGTCTCGAATGCCAATCCATCAGTCTATGGTCAGCCCGTGACGTACACCGCCACCGTAGGCCTGTCCTTCAACGGTTCCACCCCGAGCGGCGCGATCACGTTCTATGACGGCGCGACAGTCCTGTGGAGCGGATTTCTCTCCAGAGGATCGGCGCAGGCCTCTATCAGTAATGCGACGCCCGGAAGCCACTCCATCACCGCACAGTATGGCGGCACGGCGAACTATACAGCGAGCACATCGCCGGTACTGACTCAGACCGTCAACCAGGCGCCGACCACGCTTACAGTCTCCTCGAACGCAAATCCGTCATCGTATGGCCAGTCGGTGACCCTCTACGCGACGCTTCAAACGAGTTACAACCTCTTGTCGAATGGGGGTACGGTTACCTTCACCGACAACGGCACGCAATTAGGCACTGCCACGATCCAGGGATCGGCCACAGTGAGCATCACGACCACCACCCTCGGGGTGGGTGTGCGCACCATCACCGCTAAATACAGCGGCGACTCGAATCTCTTGGCCAGCACCGGGACTTTCGCTCAAACTGTCAATCCAGCTGCAACCACGACAACGATTTCTTCCACTTCTTACACTCCGGCGTTCGGACAGTCCATTACCCTTACTGCGAATGTCAGGCCAACCCTCGGCAACACACCGACGGGCACAATCACTTTCATGGACCGCACCACGACTTTGGGAACGGTCCCGCTGGCAAACAACACAGCATCGTTCTCCATTTCGACTCTGAGCGCTGGCACTCACTACATCAGCGCGCAATACAGTGGCGACGCCGATTCGGCCGCAAGCACTTCGGGACAGACCTTGGTGACGGTGAGTCCCCCTGCAACCACGACCGTGCTCGCTTCGAGCGTGAACCCGTCTTCCTATAATCAGCCCGTGATTCTTACGGCCACACTGCAATTGACGTCCAGCGGCACCCCGACGGGGACCGTGATTTTCTATGATGGTTCGTCTCAGATCGGAAGCAGCACTATCGCCAACAACAGCGCACAGCTCACGATCTCCGGCTTCCAGTTGGGAACCCATTCCATCACCGCCACGTATAGCGGTGACGCCAATTTTTCGGGCAGCACGTCCACCGCGGTCAGCCAGGTCGTGAATGCTGCACCTACGACTACGACCGTAACTTCTTTGGATAATCCCGGCACAGTGGGCTTCAATGTTCGGTTCCTGGTTGGAACCACCGCCGCCTTCGGAGGGGGACCGGCCGGCAGCGTCACGCTCTACGATGGCGCAACCGTAGTTGGAGTCGGAAACCTCCCAGGGACCGTGAATAACAATTCCGTGGAAATCGTTGTCTCGGGGTTGGCGGCCGGGTCGCATTCCATGACCGCCAAGTACTCGGGATCCGTGTACTACGCCGCAGGCACTTCATCGCTTGTGACACAGGTGATGAACTTGCCCGCGACCAGCACCTATTTGAATCCGTTGACCAACCCAGTGGCTTTTGGCCAGGCTCTTACCCTTGTTGCATCCGTACAGCCCCCAGGCAGCGGCTCGGCAACAGGAACGATAGCCTTCCTTGACGGTGCAACCGCGCTCGGCACGGCAACGGTCGCCAACAACGCCGTGCGGCTTTCTGTTTCGTCCCTGAGCGTGGGTTCACACACGCTGACGGCTAAATACAGTGGAGATTCCAATTTTGCGGCCAGCACTTCAACCCCTGTCACGGAAACGGTCAATCAGGCCGCAACTACCACTACGGTGTCTTCCAGCGCCACTCCATCTGCGTATAACCAGTCGGTGACGTTTTCGGCCAGCGTTGCGCCCGCTTACGGAGTCAACGCTACGGGGACTGTCACTTTTCTAGATGGCGCCACTTCATTAGGCACGGCAAGCGTTTCGAATAACTCAGCTCAGATCACCGTCTCCACGCTGTCCGTCGGTACTCATTCCGTCACCGCGAAATACAGCGGCGACTCGAACTTCACTGGGAGCACTTCTGCTGTCTTGTCGCAAACCGTCAATCCGGCCACCACAACCACGACCCTTGTCACGAATCTCAATCCGTCTACCTATGGTCAGTCTGTCTCGTTCTCTGCGACAGTTCAACCGCCGACGGGAACGACTGCGACGGGAACGGTGACATTCCTGGACGGCTCGACTTCCCTCGGCAGTGCGACCTCGTCAGGAAACTCGGCTCAGCTCAACATTGCCAGCTTGGGCGCAGGCACTCACTCGATCACTGCCGTCTACAGCGGCGATTCGAATATGGCTGCTAGTACATCGGCCGCAGTCACTCAGCAAGTGAATCGCGCGTCCACCACCGCAACGGCCAGTTCCAGTGTGAATCCATCTGCCTTCGGTCAACCCGTGATGTTGACAGCCACAGTTCAGCCACCAACCGCGACCTCTGCGACCGGAACGGTGACATTCCTGGACGGCTCAACTTCCCTCGGCAGTGCGACCTTGTCAGGAAACTCGACTCAGCTCAGCATTGCCAGCTTGGGTACAGGCACTCACTCGATCACTGCCGTCTACAGCGGCGATACAAATATGGCTGGCAGTACATCGGCCGCAGTCGCTCAGCAAGTCAACCAAGCGTCGACCGCCACCACTCTCAGTTCCGGCGTGAATCCATCCGTCTTTGGTCAGACGATTACCTTTACTGCAACCGTTCAGCCGCCCGCGGGCACCACCGCGACCGGAACGGTGACATTCCTGGACGGCTCGACTTCCCTCGGTAGCGCGACCTTGGCAGGCATCTCGGCTCAGCTCAGCATTGCCAGCTTGGGCACAGGCAGTCACTCGGTCACTGCCGTCTACAGCGGCGATACAAATCTGGCGGGCAGTTCATCGGCCGCAGTCGCTCAGCAAGTCAGCCAAGCGTCGACTGCCACCACTCTCAGTTCCGGCGTGAATCCATCTGTCTTTGGTCAGACGATTACGTTTACTGCAACCGTTCAGCCGCCTGCGGGCACCACCGCGACCGGAACGGTGACATTCCTGGACGGCTCGACTTCCCTCGGTAGCGCGACCTTGGCAGGCAACTCCGCGCAGCTTACCGTCTCCTCACTAACCGTCGGGACGCATTCCATCACTGCGATGTATGCGGGCAATGCAAACTTGCTCCCGAGCACCTCTGTTGCACTTTCGCAGACGGTCAATGGCGAGGCGACGACCACTGTCGCGACCTCCAGCACGAATCCGTCCTCGTTCGGTCAGTCGATCACGCTTTCGGCTACGATCCAACCTGCTCTTGGCGGCAACGCAACCGGAACCGTCACATTCCTGGATGGTACGTCGGCCCTGGGCACCGGCAGCGTCTCGTCCAATACCGCGCAGCTCTCAGTTTCGTCTCTTGCCGTTGGCGCGCATTCCATCACCGCAAAATACAGCGGAGATGCCAATTACCTTGCCAGCACGTCCTCCGCATTTACACAGACTGTCAATCAAGGAGCTGCAACGACGAGCGTTTCCTCCAGCTTGAATCCAGCGGTGTTCGGACAGTCCGCAACATTCAGAGTGTCGGTTCAAGCGACTTCGGGAACGCCGACCGGCACGGTTACCCTGATGGACGGCTCAACCTCGCTCGGGACAACAACGCTCGGCGGCGGCATTGCGCAGTTCACGATTGGTGGATTGTCGTTAGGCTCTCATTCAATCACGGCTACTTACGGCGGTGATGCAAACTTCGCCGGCAGCGCTTCATCCGTGCTCACCGAAGTTGTGAATCAAGCCGCGACGACAACGTCGCTAAGTTCCAGCGTTAACCCGTCCTCGTACGGTCAAGCAGTTACCTTCACAGCATCAGTGTTGCCGTCATCGGGCGGTTCACTGAGCGGCTCAGTCAAGTTCTGGGACGGGACAGTGCAAATCGGTTCTGCAGTTCTTTCCAGCGGTATCGCGACCTTCACTACATCAGCCACGGCCCTCAATGGCGGCTCGCACTCCATCACCGCCAGTTACAGTGGCGATACTAATTTTACCGGGAGCAATTCGAGCCTGTTGAGCCAGACTGTTAATCCAGTGGCAACGATCACAACGTTGGCTTCGAACCTGAATCCTTCCGTGGCAGGCCAGAACGTCACGTTCACGGCCACCGTGTCTTCTAGCGTAAGCGGTCCGCAGAGCGGAACAGTCAATTTCTATCTGGACGGCAGCACGACGCCGGTCCAATCGTCTTCAGTCTCCGGAAACACGGCGACATTTTCCACCAGCTCTCTGAGCGCGGGTAACCACACGATTAGCGCGGCATTTGTTTCTTCCAGCCCGAACTTCGCGGGAAGTTCCTCGACGACATTGACGCAATCCGTCGAGGATTTTTCGATCTCGGCTTCGCCGACGTCGCGAACAATCTCGCATGGGCATTCGGGAACGTACACGCTTACTTTGACGCCCGTCAACGGCTTCACGGGAAACATTTCTCTCTCCTGCAGCGGCGCGCCAACCAATACAACTTGCAGCGTGTCGCCGAGTCAAGTCACGCTGAACGGCACGAGCTCGGCGCAGGCGACGGTTACAGTCACCGTGGCGAAGAACGCAACTAGCGGCTCACGCACGTTGACGCTCCAGGGCACATCGGGATCCGTCACTCATAGCGTCACCGTAAGTCTCACAATTAACTAATCGGCGCGAGCCTGATAACCTTTGTTTCAAATAGTCGTTTTGTGTATCTCGATTAGACCAGAAGAGAGTCACGTGAGATTTGGCTTGGGCGCACTCGCGGGCTGATTCCAAGAGTGCGACGGTCAGCATCGTGGCCCGCGTGCGCTGGTTTGCACAAGTTCGTGGACTAGCATGACGGGTTGAGTTTCCGAGTTTCCGACAATCGTAGATCCCGCATCGACCTGCGTGCAAGAAACAGTCAGAGTGGTTGTCGTGGCCATCGTTTTCGCCTGAAAACTAGCCCTGATCGACTCAGCGGCGGCCATATTGATCGAGCAAGTGCCACTGCCGGAGCAGGCGCGTGAGCTGCCGCGAAGAGCTTTCTGGGGCCGAGCTTACCGGGTTGAGCTGATGCGCCTGTCGTTGACTTTCAGTTGACTCAAGGTTGTCTGCACCAATTTGCTCAACTCTTTCGAAGCTTGCAGGGGCGCCTCATCGCCGCCCGTTGCCTGCTGCCGGACGCATTGCAGGTCTCCACTGGTCTTGCCCGCGTACGTAATCTGAGTGCGCGTTCCGAAGGAGGCCGATTTCGCACAGCCCCCGGTCGGAATTTTGCCGACATCGCCAATTTCTGCGAGCAGGCGCCGCATGATTTTTGTATTGATCGTTCCGGGAGGAAACTGCTGCGATGTCGCCGGCTCTGACTTTCGGATTGCGGGGGCGTCACTAATTTCTGCCGTAGCGCTGCCATCATTGTGGATTACAACTTTATAGGAACGGGTGTTGGTCGAGCCCGATTGGAGTATGGTCGCCAGATTCCCTTCAACGCCATGCTCGGTTTCCTGCCCAGCCGCCGGCATGGCTTGGCCATCCGGCGTGACGGGCCGCGGAGCCGCAGGATTGCTCAGGGACAACCCTGCAAACGTAAGAGCGATCAAGCAGGTCCGGACCAAGGGGATAAGCACAGGGAAAATTATAAGCTCCAGTGGATAAAGGTTGCGGTCGGGCGTTCATGGTTCATGGGAAAGGAACACTCGATCTAGCCCCCGCTACTAAAATCAACACCGCGATTACTTCGACGGATGCCTACCCTTACTGCTGATCGAACCGCCGCAAGAAAATGCGCTCCGCGTTTGTCGCGGAGCGCATATCACCCAAGCACAGCTTACTGAACATTAAGGTTGATGGTGATGGTATGGGTGATCCCTGACGCCGTTGCGGTGACCGTTGGAGTGGTTTGACCGATTGGCGTTCCGGGGTCATGGTGTGTGGTGGTCGTGGTGCTTCCCAATGTACCGCAGGATGACATCACCAACATGAACACCAAGAGCACGGCCAGCAGACCAAAAATCCGCAACTTCCGTTTCTTGCTATCTGCGGCCAGGATGACGACACCGAACAAGCCGGGGAGCAGCGTGGCGAAAAGGATGCTGCTCCTCTGAAAGAGGCTTGCCCGCGAGGATGTCGCCGTTGTCGCGATTGTGATTGTTTCCGAGGTGGCCGATGCCGCCGCGAACGAGCAAGTTGATTCAGCAGGCAGCCCTGAGCAAATGAAGGTGGGGGCAGCCAGCCCGCCAAGCAGCCCAAGGTTGATCGTGCCCGTACCGCTCAATCCGGGGGCAGAGACGGTGATGCTTAAGTTGTTGGGGCCGATGGTGAAGTCCTGAACATTGAGCGCTTGCCCGGTGGAGGCCGATGATGCGAGGGTAGTGTCCCCCGGATAGTTCGCTGTAACGGTGTAAGAGCCTCCTGGGATGCCCGTACCGTTGAAGATGGCGCTACCCGAGGTGGTCATCGCCACGCCCAGAGTTGTATTCGATTTCGTGTCCTTGAAGGTAACTGTCTCGCCATTGGGCGGAGCTGGCGTGATTGTGGCCGTGAAGGTCACTGTGGTCCCGACCGGCGCCGAGTTTCCAGGCGCGATGGTAAGAGTTGTAGTCGTGGCGCTTGTACGTTGTCCAACTGTTAGGGTCTGTCCGGTTGAGGCGGACGCCGCGAAGGTAGTGTCTCCGGGATAGCTGGCCACAACGGTGTAAGACCCTGCGGGGATGGTTGAGCTGGTGGCGACCGCATTGCCGGTTGTTGTTGTCGCGGTGGCAAGGGTCGTGTTCGAGATGGTGTCCGTGAAGGTCACAGTTTCGCCATCGGGAGGGGCGGGCGTTATTGTGGTCGTGAAGCTCACCGTTGCTCCAACAGGGGCCGGGTTTGCAGGCGTGATCGCTAAAGTCGTCGTGGTGGCAGTTTTCGAAGTGCTAGGCCAGCCGGTCACTAGGGCATGGGCATCAACCGACCCCAAGCCAGTTACCGGATCGTAGTTCGCGCCAGTGAGATAGCCGAGCGTGCCATTGGCCGTGCAGTTTGTGCTGCCTGTCTGGCACGGGACAACGTTGCCGCTGGGGGTGGGAGTAGGGTTGGCGCTATAGTTGCCCGCGGGAACGTCGTGAAACGCCGTGGGCATACTTTGCGACAATGCGTACAGGGTGGGGTTGATGTTACCAAGACCAGCGGGCGGAGTGTTCTTCTGGGACTGGTTGAGCAACGCCACGATGCCAGCAAAGACCGGGCAAGCCACCGAGGTACCGCCGACGACGGAGCCGTTTGCTACCGCAGTGTCAATGCCGCTGGCGCAACTGCCCTGGTAAGCTGCGCCGCCCACGTTGGTACAGAATATATAGCCGTCGTGATCGAGCGACGCCGGCATTGCGACGTCCGGAACGCTTCGGTTCTTGGAATCATAAGTACCTGGACCGGTTTGCCAGGTGGGCTTGGGGTAGAAGATGCTCACGCCGCCGCCGGTCGAGGCAAGTTGTTGTCCGGTGCCAAGACCAGTGCCCGATGCAGTGTCGTTCCACGCCAACTCAGGAATGTAGCTCTTCGCTGAACCGAGGTTAGTGCCGTTAGTGGTGTTCCAGTATGTCGATTGATTATTCACATCTGCATCGAACTCGGTTCCTCCAACTGCGGTCACTTCCGGAGGACTGGCTTCTGCATTCACTGACAGTCCCTGAGTTGCCTGAGAGCTTCCCTGATCGCAAGTAGCTGCCCCGGCGTCGCCTGATGACACCAACATTGTCTGGCCCTGCGTGTTAGCTTGTTGGGTCAGACTTTCATATTGCGTTGCGAAAGATTGATTGGCTTTAGCTTCGCAAAATCCATAGCTCATGCTTAGAACCGGTGCGATGTTCTGATTCACAGCATAGATAAGTGACCCGAGGACGCCGCCATTTTTTGCGGAATCACATTTAATGTAGAGGATCGAAGCATTACGCGCGACGGCTCCCGACCACTCCAAGTCAAGATCGGCCTCTCCCTCGTCGCCCGTGAACCCAGGATCGGTACAGCCCGTGGCCAGTACGTCTTGTGGATCGTTCTGAGACAAGTTGAACCCCGCACGAAACTGCTCAATATCCGTCATGTGGACGTCGGTTTGTCCCATGACGCCAATCTTCATCCCCGTGCCATCAATACCCGCTTGGTACAAAGCCGCAACGTTGTAGATCGTGGCGATGTCGTCGGGAGCCAGTTCGTTGCCGCCGTTTCCATCCGTGTAATACGGGTTGGAGCTGGGAAGCTTCTTTATGATGCTCAACGGCTTCGGTGTGAAGTTGTCGAAGCCCCGGAACCCTGCCACCATGCCCTGCAGAGCCTTGGGGACCGACGGGTCGGTGGTGTTGGCGAAGTGTTCTTCACCATCCACGGTGAAGCGGTGAATCTGGGTATGGAACGCGCGCTGGATTTGGTCTACCGTCCCGCCGAAGGCGATCCAATTGCGCCCGCGGGCAACCTCGACGATGGCGAATCCTTGAGAGGCCAGCCACTGTGTGATTTTGCGGATGTCGGCCTGGCTGAGACCGAACCGAGCGCCATACTGTTCCGGCGTCAGCCATTGGTGGTAGTCCGGTGAAGAGGGATCCTGCTGGTCGACTAGTAATTTGTCCAGAGCGGCCTGCTGGGCTGGCGATAGTTTCATCATCATGGTGACGTGCGGCAGTCTCGTCGCCGGATCGAGCGGCCCCAGATCATTCTCAGGCTTGGCGACAGGGCTTACGTTGCCCTTCAAAACCACGGTTTGGCTACTGTTGATCGGCGTGGCAATACGATCTGTTTGCGCCAGGGCCGAAGACGAACCCAACAACAACACTCCTGCGAGTACATAGGACAAGGTCTTCATGATTTTGTCTCCTGAGAAGGTCTCTGTCTTAGAAAAGCTCTTGCCGCTCGACGCCCCTGGTCGAGTTGCGGTCAAGAGGTACAACATTGACATCAGACGACGGTTCATTTGGAAACCTCCGACATAGGCTTCAATCCGCGATGTGTTACGAGTCTTGCATCCCACAAAATTTCTGCCACTCACTGACGCGACAATTACGAGCAGAATTGATCAGCCGTAGCGTCGGCCGGACCTCTTTATTGCTTTCGATCGAGGGAACGAGCAGGTCAGGGTGGCAAATGCGTGGATCAGCGGCGCCCACTCAAACTGATTGCCGTGTCTTCTGGCCGCCGCTTCGCCTGGTTTTAATCAGCTCCTTTAATAGGGCTCGATTCCCAATTTCCCGTAAAAAGCAAATTTCCTGATCAAGTCTCCGATCGCTTGTCGCGTCAGTAGATGCAGGACGTTGTGAGTGCCGCGGGGCACAGGGTGGAAAGGGGAATACATCTTGAGTCTCCGCGGTACTCGCCTATCTCAGCCTAGGTTCCGTTGGACGGGCCGGACGCCCATCGGAACCATTTCCGTGACCGTAACCGCGGCCGGATCGATTCGCAGAGGACAACCATCCCGCTGAACCTGCCGTATCGAGGGCGAGGACGGGTGTTCGCGCCCGTCCTTCTATTTCTCAAATAAGGAGACACAAAATGAATCGCTAAAGATCAGCGCTGTGGCCGTTGATTTCGACATGCAAGGCCCTTCGCGCGATGATCGCGCTCATGGTTGCTTTGCTGCTGGCCGGAGCACAAGCAGATCTGCACGCACAGGAAGCCGCCGCAGCGTACGTCGAGTTGGGCGCCGAGCAATTAGATCAACTCGTGGCTCCGATCGCTCTCTATCCGGATTCGCTGGTCGGCCAAGTATTGACTGCATCCACGTATCCCGACCAGATTGGCGCTGCGGACGCCTGGCTGAACGAGAACATGGGACTACCCCCGGATGAGCGGGCATCCACGGCGGACAGCATGCCATGGGACCCCGCCGTGAAACCTCTCACGGCGTTTCCGTCCGTCATGGGCAATCTCGCGAAGAATAGTGCGTGGACGTCGCAGCTCGGCAACGCCTACTACAACCAGCCCGGAGACGTGATGAACGCTGTCCAGGCCCTGCGTTCGCAGGCACCACGGCTCCTCCGGGAATCGTAGTGGGAGTCGGTGTTGCCTTTTTCCCGGGAATCTCGATTGGCATCTACGGTGGCTTCGGGTGGGGTTTCGCCGCATGGGAGCCGGTGTGGCTTCCGCAGCGACCGGCACAATGGAGATCACTCCCTCTGCAACCACCACGCGCTGTTGCGCCGGCGGAGTCGTAATGTTTCATCACTCCACTTACATCTCTCGCAGCGTCACGGTCGTGAATCACGGCCATTTTGGCGGGCATGACAGAGGAGCATTCGAACATCGCGGTCGTGGCGTCCCGGCTGGCTACCATGCCAGCGCGCACGCCGGGGCTGCTCGGACGGCAGCGGCCCACAGTCAGAGCCGGAGCGGCAACGGAGCGGGAAGCGCTCACCCGGGTATGGGCAGCGGGACGCAGGCGAGAGGCAACAGCCCGTCGCACGCGGGCGGCGCAACGCAGTCCAGGAGCAGTTTCGCTTGTCATTCTAATCGCGGCGCGCAGGCCAAAAACAACTTCTATTCCTCGCACACGAATGGTGGGGCGCAGTCGCGAAGCAATTTCTCCTCTCACCCAAACAGCAGTACGCGGGCAAGAAACAGCTTTTCTTCCTCACGGACGACTGGCGGTGCGCAGTCGCGAAACAACTTCTCCTCTCGCGCGGCAAATGGGGGACAGACCAGAAGCAGTTTCTCCTCTCATCCCGCGCAAGCTGGAAACAACTTCTCATCTCACCTTGGCAACGGTGCACAGACCAGAAGCAGTGGCTCCCCTCGGATGGGAGGCGCCATGCAGGCCCGGAACTACCTCTCCTCCGCACGGATGGGTGGAGGCGGTGGGGCTCGCATGGGCGGCGGCGGCAGGAGAAGGTAGAGCCCGAACGAGGCGCGGGATGCCCGCGAGTTGTGTCGAAGGATCTCGCGCCGATTGCGACGACTAACTCGTTCGCGCAAGAGGGTATTATGAGTTTCTTACGTCTCGAGGCGTGGCTGATCCTGATCGTCTGGTTGCCGAAAGCCCACAAGATTGGTTGGCAGGTGAAGATCGGCGCGGCGCTAAGGTTACGTTTCTGTTGATCGCACAGCTTCGGACGCAAGAGGAACGCGCCGGGACGCTTCAATTGTTGATCTTAGGCAACCTCAATTCGCTTACGCCCTTGCATGGTCGTGCGGTGGAGCAGTTGCCTACGACAGCCATGGCATCCTGAGTCGCCTTCGAGGCGTGGATCGCCTCGGCGTCCTGCGGACGAAGACGCAGCAGATCTTGAAAATTGTCGAGGGCAGTGTTGAACTCTTGCTTCGCTTCCGGATACTGCGCAGCACGCGCATGCACGAGGCCCAAAGCGGCGTGAAGCTTTGCGATATTCAAACGGGATTCGAGATCTCCGGGATCGTGGTGAGCGATTTCCGTGGCAGCGGTGAGGGAGCGGGTATATTGTTGCAACGCTCCAGGAAAATCTTCCATAGAACTGAGAATCTCGCCACGGTAGGAGTATCCAATCAACAAGAGGTTTTTGTAGAAGAGTTCGTAAGGGTTGTCCGCCAGCATCTCTTCGCCGATCTTGATGGCTTCATCGAGCTTCTTCTTGCCGGCGAGGACATGACCAAGCCGCGCCTCATCGATGCCGATTGTGCCGAGCGCGCCGGCGGTATTTATTCTGTTAGTAAGATCGTGCGGGTCGTCTTTCAGCAGAGATTGGCCTAACTCCCAGCTCTTGCGGTTATCCTTGTCCGCGCGAACATAGTCTGCTATGTCATCGAACAGGCGCGCCCGATGATTGTAAAAGATGGCTCGCGCCCCGTCGGGCAAACCATGCAATCCGCTGGTCTTCGACCAGATGGCGTCGTAGATCTTCAGAGAGGCCTCGAATTCCCGATTCTTGCGAAGGTGGTAAGCGAGGTCGAGAGTGGATTGCAATAGCCCCATCAGGGCTGTAGAATCGGCCGCTTGGTTCGCCAAGGGGCCGAGCAATTCGATGGCTTGGCGGTCGTGCCGCATCCCTTCTGTCAATTCCCGAGTACTGCTCGAGGATCCGTTTCCTGCCAGAACCCAACCCATTTGAATGTGAGCGCGGGCTTCATCCATGATGCGGTCGCGATCACTCTGTTGTTTCCGCGCGACCAGTTCCGCGATCGCGAGTTGTTGCGCAGCCATGCGCAAGGCCTCTTGTGTATTTCCGGTTACCAGCAAGGTGCGAACATAACCGTGCAAGAGGCTAATCTCGGATTTGAGGTCTGCCGGATCGTTGCCGGAGGCGGCGGCCAAAGACTCACGAATGGTCCAGGCTTTGCTATAGCTTTCCAGGGCTGCGCCGGAATCTCCAATACCGGGGCCGCTAAAGTTTCCCTGCAGATCGCCGATTCGCTGGTATCCGGCGGCGAGTTCACGCATAATTTCGCGGTCACCGGCCGCATCGTGGCTTAGCTTGTCCAGATATCCAAGCGTGCGCTGAATGACGAGGTGCCGGGCGGCTGCCGAGCCCGGTAGATTCTGGATGGCGTCGTGGAATTCTGAAAGATTGGATTTCGCCAACGTCCGCACATCGTCGAACCGCTGTTCCGCGCGGGCTCGTTGTTCGCGCGCGATCTTCGCTTCACGTAATGCAAAAGCCAGACCAAGGGTCAAACTGAGCACAACCAAAGCTGCCGTCGTCACGCCCGCGGTATGCCGTCTTACAAACTTGCTGCTGCGATAAACAAACGTGTCGGTTCGGGCAACCACCGGCAGACCTTCAAGATGGCGCCGAATGTCCTCTGAGAACTGCTCGACGGAGGCATAGCGGCGTAGCGGCTCCTTTCGCAGAGCCATCAACACGATGTTGTCCAGGTCGCCGGACAATCGTCGCCGCAGTTTCTCAGGACTGCCTTCCCTCGTGCTGCTTCCGGTTTGCGGCGTCCACTGGACGGATTCGCCTCTTATGTCAGAGCTGTCTTTCACGCGCACAACCGCTGCGCTTGGTTTTTGTGGTTCGCTTTCAATCACCACTCGCGCAATCTCATCGGGCTTCCGGGTGGTAAAACGATAGGGTCGCTGGCCGGTCAGAAGTTCGTAAAGCACGACTCCGAGAGAGTAGATTTCGCTGGCGGTCGTAATGGGTTCATCCAGCAACTGCTCCGGGCTTGCGTACTCGGGCGTGAGCAGCCGGACCATGGTCATGGTCTTCGCGGATGAATCGCCTTGGTCCGCGCTGAGAATCTTGGCGATTCCGAAATCGAGCAGCTTCGGGACGCCCCCCGCATTCACCAGAATGTTGTTGGGCTTGATGTCGCGATGGATGATGAGATTCTGATGAGCGTATTGCACCGCCGAGCACACCGTGCGGAAAAGGCGGAGCCGTTCGGTGATCGTCAGCTTGTGATCGTCGCAGTATTGATCCAAAGGCTGGCCCTGTATGTACTCCATGACGAAGTACGGCTGGCCATCTTCCGTGCTGCCGCCTTCCAGCAAGCGGGCGATGTTGGGATGTTCGAGGTTGGCGAGAATCTGCCGTTCGGCTTTAAAGCGAGTCAGCGCAAAACGGGTGTCGAAGCCGCTGCGCACAACTTTGATGGCTACCTGTTTCTGGTACTGGTCATCGACGCGCATGGCCCGATAGACCGAGCCCATTCCTCCTTCGCCGATCTCTTCGATGACCTGATACGGGCCTACGCGACGGCCCTTCCAGGAATCAGCTTCGCTCCCTACGAGCACCTCGGCGTGACCGGCGAGCGCGGGCTCATCCAGAAACTCACCCGCTTGCTGGTAAGACAGTACCAGGGATTCGACGTAACGACGCACCGCCGGGTGCTGGCACGCCTGATCCAGGTATGGACTTCGCTGCTCGGGCGGAAGGTCGAGGACCGCATCCACCACTTCCCGAACTTGGTCCCATGGGATGGTCGGCACGTCTCACTCCTTGGCTTTGAGCTCGTGATAAAGCCAGGCCCTTGCGCCTGCCCACTGCCGGTTGATCGTCGCCGTGGACAAGTCCATAACGTGGGAGATTTCTTCGACCGAAAGTCCTCCGAAAAATTTCAATTCCACGATCTGCGCACGTTGCTGGTCCACGATTTCTAGCCGGCGCAGGGCTTCATCGACAGCAACTAAATCCATATCGGGAGTCTTCGAAAACAGCGCAGGCTCCTCGAGCGTCACCTTCACCGCTCCCCCTCCTCGTTTTGCACGTCCGTGGCTCTTCGCGTGGTCGATCAAGATCCGGCGCATCATTTTGGCTGCAATTCCGAAAAAGTGAGCTCGGTTCACCCAATTCGCGTCCTGGCCGAGAAGGCGCAGATACGCCTCGTGAACCAGCACCGTAGTCTGCAGCGTGTGTCCGGCGCGCTCTCTGCGCATGTAGCTTCTAGCCAGGCGCCGAAGCTCGTCGTAGACCACGGGCATCACCGCATCAAGCGCCTTCTGATCGCCGTGACTCGATGCGAGCAGGAGTTGGGTCAAAGTGTTCGGGGCAGTTGATGCCATAATTACCTCGCTGGCAAAACCACGCCATGATTGCAGTTTTGCTAACCAGGACAGTCAGAATAAGTAATAATGAGCCCGGAAATACGAAGCGTTGAAGGAGTCACGCCCACCCGTGACTCGGGAAAGAGTACCATTTTTGGGGCAATTTGCAATCTGGCCGAAATGATCACGCCCGCGGCTTAGGAAAGAGAAAGCGGCCATGCGGAATGTAGCCAAAAACATGGTTCGCTGATCAAGTTTCGTCAGATCTGTCGCGTTACTGAGTGTGGAAGAGACTGCAAGCCGCCTGACGGGGGTTGCGAGAAGGTCGTGCAACCAGCAGCGGAAGTCCCAGTGCTTATACTCGTCTCTGCCCAATTAGGAGGAAAAGCCAATGAATGCAAAGGTATACAGTAAAGTGATGCTTCCCCGAGAATTTCCACAGATCGATATTCACCGCTCGCCACTATTTCACCTTTTGCCGTTGGTCTTGCTAATCACCCTGGTGTGCGTTCCCGTGTCGGTGAAAGGTAAAGAACGAAGTAGTCCGCAAGGTCCTTATGCTACTGCTGAAAATGAGACGGCTCCGGCCGTCAACGCGGCAGACCTCGCATATCACTCGATATTGTTCGAGGAGTTCAGCGTGCCCGCAGAATATGAGAAGGCTGCGAGAGGGCTCGTGAACGCGACCGAAGATCGAGCCATCAGCCGGCTGGACGGTACGCGCGCCTTTACAAAAATCGCGAGAAAGGAAACTCCGTTGCCGCAAGATCCGTATTTGCTCGTGAAGTGTACGCTTCTGAATTATCGGATGGTGAGCAAGAAGGCTCGATTCTTTGGCGGCGCGTTTGCCGGTACTTCCTACATCACATACCGCGTGCAAGTCTCCGATCAGAACGGCACCCAGCTGTTCCAACGGGAGATTTCCACCGAGAACAACCCGATCGCTGCGGCGTGGTCTTTTAACGATAAGAACCTTCCCAACTTTTTGGGAAATGTCCTAGGTGACTATCTATCGCTCCGCGCCCGAAAGGACATGGGAGCGAGCGCCTTTCCCCTAGAGAGTGCGGAGCATATCGACGCGCCGGTCGGCACACAAAAGCCGGCGACCGCCTCCGCACCCCCGAACTAGTTAAATCAGCCGAAAACACGCCCAGCCCCAATCCCCGTCAGTAGCTTCTCCGGCGTAAGCCGCTCAGTGGCTTCGCGGATGCCGACGGGAGGACTCGTTTTTGTAGGAGTGGTGCTCATCCTGGACATCAAAGAGCCTCGTTGCGGTGCTTGTCATCCGTCCACATCCGAATCACCGCGCCAAGGGCCTGCAGTGGAGTCATTTTCTCCCAGAGTCGCGGCTCATCTAGCCTGATTTCGGGGTTAACATAGGCGGAACCGGAGGGATTCGAACCCTCGGTACAGGGGTTAGCCCGTACAACGGTTTAGCAATACTCAAGTGGGTTCTGCACCGTTAGGAAAATTCTTTACTCTATTCCTCTTTTCAACGGGTCACAAATCATTCGATTTGATCCTTTCTGCTTGCAAACGATCCGATATGATCGTGCGACTACAATTTCATGACAGGTCTCTAGCTAGCGACTCGCGGGCGAAATGTGAAGAGAGGCGCGTCTCGGTAACTTCATACCTCGGAGCCGCTTCGGTGGAAGGGCGGCGGCGCCGCATGGCGAAGACCTCGTCGGGCGTGCCGAAGCCGCGATCATACGCGGCCTTCGAGACTTTATAGGTTTTCATCTCATCCCACCTCCAGTGGCTGCGCACGGGCGTCGTCGCGCAGGAGCAATACAGCGTGTACTCCTCGAGTGAGCCGCTAACCGTCGGAATGAGGTAAGGACCGTTGAAGTACGGGCTGCGGGCGAGCAGATATCCCGTCCAGCACTTTGGACATTCCACGCAATGGCGGATTCGATGGCCCATAGAATCACAGGCTGCGCCCCCGGATTCCTCAAAGGATCGCTTGGCCACCTTAGGTTGCAATCGTAGCCGCATCGCAGGGGGAAGCACGTCGCACAAAATCAGACAAGCATTCGGATGGCCATAGGCTTCATTGGTTTGAGACGGACCAACGGGCATGGTGAAATCGGGAATGAACGTACAAGCACAGTCAACAGAACGAAATGATTTGCGAATTGGTGCCAAGCGTTGGACTGGCTGAGTTGACGAGGGAATCTACCAAAACAGAGAATTTTGCGACCGATGTCTACAACAAACCGAAGCGATGCACGCACCGCTTGATAGATCCTGCGCTTGACGCTATGAGGGTTACCATACATACTGGTTGGTATGTTTAGGGCACGTAAGAGTCCGAAACGTAGATCTCCGAGGCCGCGCAATCCTGAGCGCACGCGGGAGCTCCTGTTGCAAGCAGCTTCTCGCGAGGTCTACAGATCGGGCTTCCGGAGCGCCGGGATCGATACTATTCTGGCTACCACCAACGTCACTAAGGGAGCGCTCTATTACCATTTCGAGAACAAGGAAGCTCTAGGATATGCCATCGTCGAGGAGATCATCGCCACACTCACCCGCGACAAGTGGTTGCGTCCTCTGCCGGAGGGCAAGGAGCCTATCGATACTTTGATCGGCATTGTTCAACGTACATCCGTTCGGCCAAAAGACGTAGAGGGCGGTTGTCCTCTGGTCAATTTGGCGCAGGAGATGTCTCCGCTGGACGAACAATTCCGCAAGCGACTGGAGAGGATCTTCCTGGCCTGGCAAGAAGGCATTGCATTGGCTTTGCGGAGGGGACAGTCTCAAGGATCCGTCCGCCACAACTTGGTTCCAGAAGAGACTGCCGGCTTTCTGATCGCGATGTACGAGGGCTACACATTGTTACCAAGAATGCTCAGGATGCGAAGGTGTGGAACGTGGGAATCAGAAATATCGTGGGGTGGCTGAGGTCTCTTCGCGCGCCGGGCAACCGCAAGCGAGGCTGATCGCATCGGTTCACAGGGTAGTTGGCGTTTTTCCATACCAACCGGTTCGTATGCGCGGTGAGCTGACATCGACTGCCGACCCACCGACCGGACCGAGGGACGATGGTAAGGAGAAGAAACGATCAGATCCGTTCCCTCTGCATAGCAACTGCGAGATTCAGCCAATACAGGAGGAAGTAATGAACAGAAAGAGCTTCCAAGCGATTGCCTCTCTTAGCTTCGTACTGATTCTTACCCTGGACGCACGGGCGCAGGGTGGTCAAATGTCGTATCCCAATATGGCTCCCATCGACCAATACCTTATCACGGACCGCAATGCTGAGATCGCCTTAGCACGAAGCGCGGCCCCAGAAGCCATATCCCGCGACGCAAAGATTATGGTCCTTGGACGGCATGGATACGAGAATGCCGTCGACGGCAAGAACGGTTTCGTATGTGTCGTCGAACGAGCGTGGATGTCCCCTTTCGATTCGCCACAATTCTGGAACCCCAAGCTCCGAGGAGCCGTCTGCCTCAATCCGCCGGCCGCAAGGTCCGTTTTGCCGATTACTCTCATGCGGACGGACATGGCGGTGGCAGGGCGCACGAGAGCTCAGATCATGGAGGGAACCAAGACAGCATTTGACAAAGGTGAACTGCCACCGCTCGAACCTGGTGGGATGGCCTACATGATGTCGAAGGAGGCCTACCTGACTGACGCTGGTGACCACAACGTAGCCCACTTGATGTTTTATACGCCATCCTGGGATGGTGCGGTCTGGGGTGCAGACCTGCCCAATTCACCGGTTATGCTGAATCAACAGTTCAAAGGCGCGCAACCGATCGGCGTGTTTATTGTTCCTGTGGGTAAGTGGTCAGATGGAACGGCTGCGCCGGTAATGTAGGACACCACGATGAACCCTCTGAAGATGGCTGGCCCGAGTCTAGAAGGCGCGAGCGATTCTCTCGTTGAGCGCGTGCGGAAGCATTCTTATGCAACCTTGGTCAAAGCACGCGATGCGGGAGAACAAACAACGGGATCGATGGAAACTTTACCGGGGTTGCAGGCTGCTATCTCGCTGTGAACCCTACACTTATGCGATAATAGACTCTCTTTCAGCGTGTTACAAGCGATTTCAATCGTACGCTAAAGTTTCTATAGTTTCTCCTATTCGCTGGAGTTTCGCGTAAAACGGTATCAGCGGTATCACTACTCCAGCGCCCGCCTATGTCAGTCTAAAAATCAGACCTTTACCCGATCAAGTTCAGCCTGTTGGAGTGGAGAGGCCGTCCCCAGAACTTCGCCCGCTGTCCTCCCCAGTTTATAGACCCAGACAAAGAAAGTGATCGTTATCATTCCTCCCGAACAAAGACGGCAGTTGTTAGGGCCGCTACCGCTGCGGAGCCTGCTTTGGAATTGAAGGTGGACTGCCGAGTGAGAGTGTCGGTGGAATGCTGCTGGACCGGGTGCAAGTGCATGCGCAGACCCGCAAGACTGGTATCGGTGAACGTCAATGGCTGATTCGTCGCGTTGAAGATCACCACGATGGTTTTGTAATGCCCGTAATCACGCCCGTTTGCATCCAGCTTCATGACGATGACGCCTGGTACCTGATTCGGTCCGGTGTTCAGGAATGTCAGATTCCCTTGTATTTCATTGAAACTTGCCAGGTGAAACAGGGCAGAACTATAGCGGATTTGCATCAGTTCCAGAAACGCTCGACGACTGTAATCGATGTTCTGTGGCTGCGGAGTGTAGGCTGGATCGCTCAGCAGCGGAGTCATGATCGACCACTGTCCGCCGTTCTGGCTGGCTAACGGGAGTCCGATATCCCAATTCGCAGTAGCGCCACTCCAGTCGATTTTGTTGAACCAATCGCCCGAGTCGTAGCTGTTCTGGTCCATGTCCTTCGAACGCAGCATGTCATCGCCCGCCTGGAAGAACGGAACGCCTTGGCCCAGCGTGACCAAACTCATCGCCATCACGTGACGCCGCGCGCGTACGGCAATACTGTCGGCGAAGCTCGACTTCAGCTGAACGGCATCGAACAAATCCTGATTGTCGTGAACTGAACAGTAATTCACGGATTCGATTGGAGTCGCCGTATATCCGGTCGGCTGACCGTTATAGTCAATCTGTGCTCCGGTGACCGTGTTTCCCTGGCTATTCACAAAGGTGTAATCGCGCAAATTTCCGGTGAGGCCCACGCGAATCCAGTCAGAGTATTGCAGGAGCTGATTCTGCTGCCCGGACTGAGGCGGATTCTGATTGGTGAAATCGCTCGGGTCTGTAAATAGACCCGTTGCGAATCCTTGCACCCGCTCATCGGTAAACGGACTGCCTCCGCGAATGCCGTCGCGAATCCGGTCGTTAAATGTGCCGATTCCGAATCCATACAGATTAATCTGACTCGCGTTGGGACCAATCTGGTTGTTGGCGGTGTCGCCAAAGTTGAAGCCTTCTCCGTAGAGATAGATCTTCGCCCCGTCAACGCCGTCATGTCGTGTTGTTAATGCGCTCAGGGCCGCCTGAATGTGCTGCATGTTATAGGTGAAATGGAAACTCATGATGTCAAAACGGAAGCCGTCGATCTTGTACTCGCGCGCGTTCAGCACCAGAGTATCGATCATGAGTTTTTCCATCATGCGATGTTCGCTTGCCGTGTCAGGACAGCATGAGCCGGTCTCGATGTTCCCGTTCGCATCTAGCCGATGGTAATAGCCCGGGACGACTTCATCAAGGTTCGAATTCGGTCCTTCGCCGTACGCATTGGTGTGGTTGAAGACGACGTCTTGAACGACGCGCAGGCCGGCTTTATGGAGTCCCGCGACCATTGTGCGATACTCGCGCACGCGGTTATCCGGATTGATCGCGTAGCTTCCTTCAGGCGTCATGTAATGGACCGGATCGTAGCCCCAGTTGAAGGCGTCACTGCCTTGAATTGCTGCTACTGCAGCCTGTTGCTGTTGACCGTCAGGAGGAAACTGCGACAGGTCGCCCGTTGTTTTCCAGGTCGACTGATCCTCATTTACGCTGGCGAAATGGAACGATGGAAGTATATGAACGGCCTTTAAACCGCTCTGTGCAAGCTCTCTCAAGTGGCGCATGCCATTCGAATTCTGATCGTCAAAAGCTTCGTAAAATCCTCGATGGGGCTGCGGTACGGTCGCGTCATTCACGCTGAAATCGCGAATGTGCAACTCGTACAGACTCAACTCAGTGAAATCATGTAACGGTGGAGACTTTATTAGATCCCATCCCTCGGGCTTGGTTTCGTCAGAGTCAAGATCTGTGATGCGGCTCTTTGTCCCATTCACAGCGATATCAACCGAATAAGGGTCGGTCGTGAAGTTGGTATCGAGCGCAGCATCGAGTGGCACCCATACATTGACGCCGAACAGGTAATACTTGTCTTTCCAGTCGGGTGTGCCGGCCGCTGTCCAGACTCCGTCGCTTTCTTGCATCGTGATGGTGGTTGAAGGCGTCGAGTCGTTAGCGTGATCGAAGATCAGTAATGAAACCGATTGCGCCGTAGGAGCCCATAACTTGATGCTATCGGGCATGCCATGGCGGAAGACGACACCTAACTTTCCGGGATAGTAATAAAGATCATCCAGAACCCCCGCGGTTTGAAGGCCGGTGGCGTACTGCAAGGTGCCGCCTTGACTCACGACTGAGAACGCGATTTCGCCTTTCAGAGCCTGCTTGACCGTGTTGAGATTTACAGTCGCGGGGAGTTGGAGCACGGCATAGCTTGCCAACTGCGGTGATCGCGCCCGTTCGTCGGGCGACAATGTTCCACCCACTGTCAGTGGAATCTGCGTCCCGCCGGTAACTCCTGTGTTGGTTAGATTCAATCCACCATTCAGGCTCGTGGTCAGCGCGTAGGTGGCATCGCTCTGGACGAACTGTGGCTGTATCGCCAGATGCGTGCGATCAACCCAATATGCCTGTTGAATACTCAGGATGGCATTGGCGATCTGCTGCTGCGTCGGTTGAGTGGTGAATACGGTTGCATCTGCATGGATCACCCAGGCTTCGCTGTACGTCGTGATTTGCAGGTGCTGGTCCGGGCCCGGATCTTTGATCTGGCCGGCGGCACAGTTGTTGATGATGAATCCCAGATCACCCGGAGGATTGCCCTGAGCGGGATTCACGGTTACGTCGAAATAGACACCGTAACTGTCAGTGCCGGTAACTGCGACCTCGTTTTGGCACCAGATTGCGTTCTCCGTAGAGGCATTCCATGTGTACAGGGCCCAGCCCGAGTAGTTGCCGTCAGGCCGGAAGTAGTGAATACGCACTTCCCCGGAAGGAATCGCCGGATCGGAAGCAGCCCGCGCCGGAACACAGAGGAGCCAAATCAGGGCAGTGGCAATCATGAATAGGGTCTTAACGTAGCGAAGCATACGATCGATGCGGTACATCATGGTAGGCGGCCCTCTCGATAAGTTGTGAGGGTTAGTGTGGAGGGGACAAGACTGCAACGCTTGGGAGGCGAGCCCCAGCCTCCGGCAACGCGGTTGTCATCGTAGTAGCCTTAGAGGCCCCCGTCAACCGGGAAATCTCCCGAGCTTGTCCATCCGATAGTTGTGTTCTCCGGTTGTGACGGCCATTGCACAGACCTTGATACAATCCAGCACCGAGGGGGAACTCACGGTCCAATTTTGCTAGAGTCGTCCGGTTGTTGAAGAAGGAGCAGAATCGGTTAACGATGGAACTTCACGGCATCACCGCTGCGCTCGCAGCGTTTGGCCAGGCATACGTGAAAGGATCCGGTCGCCGAAAGCTCTCCGCTGCCGCTCGAGCGCGGATCGCAGCCGCCCAAAAAGCGCGTTGGGCAAAATACAGACAAGGTGCAGCAGCGAGCTCTCAATCCAAAGCTGTTCCGACCCGAAGAAAGCGGACGCTCTCGCCAGCTGCGCGAAGGAAGATCGCCGCTGCGCAAAGGGCGCGATGGGCGAAGGTGAAGGCCGGGAAGAAGACGGCTTAGCACTTGATTCAGCCGCGGTATACGGACCCGCGCTATGGCTGAAAAGCGCAAATCTAGTTTCAGAAAAAATCATCCTGCCGAGGGGTCCTGCGGCCGATGCGGCAGCTAACCTAGTAGGAACCGGACCCGCTGATCCTGCCCGACGGGTTCGTTCCGTAGAACAGACGAAGGAGCAGCCTCCACCCGCATCTCTTCAAACGAGTCTCGGAACCTCTCACATCGGCCAAAGAACCCCGTCCAGACTGAATCCCGGAAGTCTTCCGCACCCATCGAATGGCTCACAGCCACGACACAGGATAAGGAGGCCGACTTAGAACGTCTAACAAAACGTCCTATCACAAAGCGACACCGCGTCATGTACCTGAGTGGGTTACTAATACTCTGATGCTTCAAGGCCGGGAATGTGATACCAATGCCCCAGTCTTTGCCGAAGTATGCTGGGAGCATTCTCAGGGAGAGCAATCTTGGGGCGCTCACTCGCGTCGCCTCGTACGGCAGGTGTCCGTTCAATTTGATCCTCGCAGCCTTCGGTGTTGGCATAATTTTCGTCGCAGGGGATCAGCAGGAAAGCGTGCGTGTCGCCGTTAGAGAGAGCTCCGGAGCCAGCAATCTCTCCGCGATCATTGATATAAGCTGGCGTGGTCAATGCGATGCTAGAACCAGGGGGAACGAGAGTGTTCAGGTCGATCGCGGGGCCGCCGTCTTCCCACAGAAATCCGTGTGTCGCGTTGCCGCCACACACTGCCGCCGTGAAGCCCACGACTTGACCTTTTGAATTGACCGACACGGCGCGGCTACAGGGATCAGTCCCGATGGTGCCCAGATCCGTCATCACGCCCTGCTTCCACAGGAATGCATGGTGTACGCAAGTGAGGCCCGTGCAACCCGGAGGGTTAGGCGGCAAATCGGCGTAACCGACCAATTCCCCGGCATCGTTGAGCCACAATGCCGATGCGTTATCTCCTCCTAAGGTGCCCAGGTCTGCCAGCTGTGGATGGCCGTTCTTCTGCCAAAGAAAGGCGTGCGCTGTGAGATTTCCCGCGAGATAAGACTGACCTGCCACCTGACCTCGTTTGTTCAGGGCGTTGGTGATGCCGCAGGTGCCACCAAAGGTGCCGATGTCGATTATCCCAGTGTCCTTCTCCCAGAAGAATGGATCCTGGGCCGGGACATTTGCCCCGCAGGTTGCGTTGGCCGCGTTCGCGGTGGAGTTTGTGTAAGAGATCCCCGCCACCTGCCCCCGTTCGTTCACAAGACCAGCCCACGCATCGGGGCCACCTAAGGTGCCTAGGTCCTGCATCCCGTTCTGTTTGTCCCACAAGAACGCGCGCACCTGCGTTCCGGTGCTGGAACCGAAGAACTGAAAATAGAAATAAGAGTAGGGATCGAGAGTCCCATTCGTCGAGAATCCGACCACTTGGCCACGATTGTTGACAGACCACGCGAAGCTCTCGAATCCGCCTGGCAGCGCGCCGAGATCGACGATCTGCCCGCGCTGCCAAAGCACAGCATGAATCTCGGGGAGGCTGCTCAGCGGATCGGTTGCACCGTTTTCAGAATTCCCGGTAATGAACCCGTTGCCACTGATCCAGTCGACGACGCTCCCTTGGCCGCCGGGAAGCGTGCCCAGATTGTTCAGCACACCGTTTTGCCACTGGAAGGCACCCGGGTAGAAGCAGTCGTCGAGGTAGCAAATGGGATCGACCGTGGAAGTGTCCGCGGTACCAGCGACCGTCCCCTGATTGCTGATGGCGCGGGCACCCGCTGTTCCATTAATTTCGTAGAAGACGGTGGGAACGCCGCTGTTGGGACCCCCGAGAGTACCCAAATCGATGAGTTTGTAGTGAGGTTGTTGCTTGTTTTGTCTCTCCTGCGCGGCGAGCCGAATTGGAACGGCCAGCGAAGCAAACAAGATCGTAGAAATGATCGATGTCAATGTCCTGGATTTCATATTGCCTCCTCTGTAATGCGGGCTGGGAGCCCGAGGGGCCGGTTCAGTCGAACCAGAGCGAAGGGAAGGTAGGCGGGGTACGGCTGAACAGGACAAGTCTATTCTCACAATGCCTAGTGTCAAGGCAAATCACGGGGCACACAGGTTTTCGGAGAACCCGAACAATCGACGTTTTGTTAGATCGTCTAAAGGGGCGGGCACCCGAAAGCTGTCCAAGTCAGCTCGGGCGCGGATCGCGGCTGCCCAAAGAGCGCGATGGGCGAAGGTCCGGGAAACGGCGAACGAAAATTTCAAATGCGGGTGGTCAACTTGCAGTCCTCGTCGGTCCGGGTAAGGTTTTGGCTGCTGTTCAGGTCAGCAAGATTGGAACGATTGTTACCACGTACAATTCAATTGAGAGCGGGGTGCAAGCCCTGGCTCAAGCTAAACCAGCATGATTCGATGATGGCAATGTGTGGGACTGCCTCGTATGGCCCTGTACTGTCCCGGACAACGTACACGGGGCCTCCCATGATCTCAGATCAGGCGAACAAATCTTTGTCTAATTCACGAGTAGCGACGATAGCTATAAATCAATGCCCTGAGATTTAGAGCCTCTAACAAAACCTCAAACTCCGGCAGCACGATACGGCCACAAAGAAGGCAGGAGCAACTTAGGTTTTTCAGGGCTGGAGATTTGTCCGGCGGAGAAGGTCAGAGTACCGGGGATCCGAGCGTAGCGGATCGAACATGGGGTTGGTCTTTATGTATCCGACACTGACTATGGAGTGATCGTCATAAGCCTTCTCCAGCCATTCGAAGGCCTCGTCTTTTTCCTCAAGGCCCGCATAGATTTTCGCCCTCCACACTGCTGAAACATATTCGTGCTTCGAGAGCTCGTTCAATTTGTCGAGCACCTTCTGCGCCTCTGCTCTTCTACCCGTCACCGCATAGCCGTATCCGAGCCCCGTTAGTGCCTCTGGGTTGACAGGGGAAATCGCCATCCCCTTTTCAAACTCCGCCATGCCTTCCTTATACATGGATTTTTTGACATAGGACACGCCGCGAAAGTAGTAGGCGTCGATGAAGTTTGGGTCCAACTCCAGCACTTTTCCCTCTTGCTCTATCGCCTGGTCAAACTGCCGTGCCAGGAAAAATTCCACGCCCAAAGCGTCGTTATTATCAAGCGAGAGTGGATCAAGCTCTAAAGTTCGCTTGCTCTCGGCAATGGCCTCGTTAAGCCGGCCGGTCTGCCATAAAGCCTCGGCACGCAATCGGTGAGCGTCCGCATAACTCGGATTGAGTTCGATGGCTCGTCGAATGTCCTTGTCGGCGCCAGACCAATCCCAGTCATAGCTTGATTTGATTAACGCCAGAGAACCGTGAGCTTCGGCGAGGGTGTCATCAAGCTCCACTGCCTTCAGCGCGGCATCCTTGGCTCTCAGATAACCCTCCCTGAAGGGAACAACGCCACTTTCTGCAAGCGAGCTGTAGCAATCGGCCAAGCCGGAATAAGCCAGCGCGTAGGTGGGATCTTTTGCGATTGCCTGCTGAAAGTATACGATGCCTTTATCAAATCCCTCCTCGGTCGCCTTGTTCCACCAGTACCGGCCTTTCAGATAGTCCTGAGAGGCTTCGGGATTCGCGGTGTAGCTCTTGGTCAGACGCTTCTCTTCTGCGCCCGTTAAACGCATACGCAACGCGCTCGCCATTTCTGCGGCGATCTCTTCCCGGAGAGCATCCATATCTGCGAGCCTCCGGTCGTACTGTTGTCCCCAGATGTGGCTGCTGTCGCTGGCACGGATGAGCTCGGCGCTGATGCTCAGTGTTTCCCCGCGCTGAGTGACTCTGCCCTTGAAGATGGCGCGCACACCCAGCTCATGGCCAACCGTTTGGACATCCGTTTCTTTTCCCTTGTAGCGGAAAGCGGAGTCCCGGGACGTCACTTTCAGATTCGGCAGCTGCGACACGCTGTTGATGAGACTCTCGGTGATACCGTCGCTCAAATATTCGGTGTTTGGATCAGCATTGGCATTCACAAACGGCAAAATCGCCAGCGAGTCAATGGCTTCGCCCCTCCACGCCTTGTAATACCAATCCGCAGCCGCCAGTAAGGCCACAACGGCAACTGCAGCGATCCCTAACCCGGCTCGCCTGCGCCACGGCGGTCGCCCTTTCGCCGGAAGGGAACCGAAACCAGGGGAGCCCACCTCGGGTGACTTTTCTAGCTGTGTCGGAGCGGCACGCGGGAGCTGTCGCACCGCACCCACGAAGCGGTAGCCTCGCCGCGGAACGGTTTCAACGAACGCTGGGTCCTCGCCCAATGCCTTTCGCAGGAGGAAAATGTTGTTGGACAGGCTGCCCTCTTCGACGAAGGTATTGGGCCAAAGAATATGAATGAGCTCGTCCTTCTCCAGCAAGTGTCCGCTATTTCGGACCAAGAGCAGCAGGGTGTCGAATGCTTTTGGTGTCAGCTCCACTATCTCACTGCCACGCAATAACTTGCGCTCGGTAGGTTCCAGGCGGAAGGGGCCGAACTCGTAAATCTCCGGCGTGTTCCGGTTCACCGCATCTCCGGCAACCGAGAGAGAATCGCGGATACCCTTCAGGCCACGCCATTGGCCCTTTTCGTCGCTCATGTGCTCTCCCCATCCCCTGTGAGAACTTTTAGAGAATTCTGTGAGCGCGCCGAGAGGACTTCCAAGACTGCCATCACGCTACATTGCACAAAGAACAGCCGGAAGGCCAGATATAGCGCTGATTTTAGCACCCGCTTCCGGCAGCTTCAAAATCTGTTTACGGAGGCTATAACAATGTTGCGGAATCCAGTTTCGAAGAGAAACCTCAGCATGATTTCCCCGGGTCTGCTGATCGCGCTGGCAGTAATGACCGTTGCCCTGAGGCCCAGAGCTGCGAAGGCCGATGAGGGAGCTCCATTCAGGGGAACTCTTGCAGTCCAATTCACGGGGAGTCAAGTTTGCGCCAGCGGCGATACGAATTGCACTGCGTGTGTCGCTAACTCCAGCTTTTATGTTGAGGCACAGGGTATTGCCAACACGTCACTGGGAACGCTGTTCGTTGAGGTCCTAAAATGTTTCAACCCGGCGGGTGGCTCGTTTGGGACTTACGCAGGGACTTTAACGACGACCGCTCCTAATAGGAGAGATTCCCTGACTTGGGCCTATTCAGGGCAGAACGACGGCACCGCGGGAGACTTCTACGGTTTCGGCCCTTTCAGTGGCAGGTTAACCATCACGGAGGGAACGGGAAAATTCCAGAATGCACACGGGAGTGCCACTTTTACAGCCGCTTCGGGTCCTAGCTTCACAGCCACTGCATATCCGGGCCCCCCAAGCCCTTTCAGCATGGCGGGGATGGCGTTCTATTCACTCGAAGGAACTTTATCACTGCAAAATGCCGGTCAGTAATCGCCTTACGGAGGCGGATTGTCAACCTGCGGCCGATTGCCGATCTGCCCATAGGAGAGAGCTCCAACCAATTCGTGCAGCGCGACCGCGTCCACGGGTCGGGCACGTCAACCTCGACCGTTACAGGGATCGCATTATCCTCGCCATGTGGCTCAGGGATGTCCCAATTGTATAAGTGATGCCGAGGTTTGGAGGTTTTGTTAGAGATTCTTAGGATCACCTCCCAGAATTAAGGTGGTTCCAATCCGCAGAAAGCCTGCGCGGAGAAAGATCGCTGCTGCGCATAAGGGCGCGATGGGCAAAGGTCAAGGCGGGGAAGAAGACGGCTTAACTATCGGTTCGTAACGGACCGCAGTAGCGTCTGCTGACGAATCAAAAGCGGCTACAGCAGGGTCAGTGATTTACTGTTCAATACCCTCTAGCTTCGTGAATCAGGATGATCGACTCCAAGACTCGTTGCGCCCGGGTGGCCGGCTCTTGCCTTCGATGGTACAGAACGTGAAAGGTAGAATACAGCGTGGCGACACCGTCCAGTTCGGTGGCCTGGGACTTTCGGTAACGGCTATCGAATGGAAGGGAACTTCTATCCCGGTCGGCGAGATCACCAAGGCTGAACTGGTGGGAAGTAACTTGCAGATCAAACGGCAGGGAAAATGGCTCAACGTGGTCAATGTTAGGTCGAGCAAGGTGCCCGACGTCTTGGTTTTCCTTGAGGTGCTGGATTCTCTGGCCCCGCAGATCAAGTCGACGGGAGTGGATCCGTTCGCGCGTGTACGGATGTAAGAACGCCACAAATTCATCCCGCTCGGCCAAATCTCGCTCGATCTCCGGCACGCGGTTATCGCCGCCGGAGGACGCACAAATCAACGCGAGACCCCTACGCTCCATCGAGGCTCTAACCGGAGGGGTCTACAGGTGTGGCCGATGAGCAACTCAGAAAACGGCTGCTTGAGATACCGCTGGCCTTCTCGGAATTCGAAACTGGATTGAGTCGGCACACGATCGTGCGAGCACGAAGGGGTTAACCAGTCCACGCGCGATCAATGAAGCTTCTTAAGAATGTTGTTTGCCAGGTACCGGCTGGAAAGTGATCTCGCTCGATTCAGCGGGCTATTTGCAAATGCAGATTGGTGGGTTCACCCCTTTTCCAATCGACCGATCCAGAGCCTAATCTCGGGCACTTTCTCCAGGTACACTCGCTGGTCAACAGCGTGACCGCGTTCCCTGAGCTTTCTTACGAGTGATTCGAAGTGGAGGTAACCACAGATAACGAGCACAGTTCCTGACCCTTGGCCTGTTAATTTCTCGATCCAAGCATCCTCTCTCAATTCATCTGAGGGCACTCGAAACGCGATGTTTCCCTGCGTTTCTGGCCGGTTAGGTTGTTCTTCGAGGATTCCCGCCTTCGCCTCTTCAGCGCTCGTCAAGTCGATGTTGTACCAAAGCAGATGGCGTTCTTGTGCGAGTCGCTGACCTATCGAATTACCGATTTTCTCAGCGTACTCCTCGGCGATCGCTTTGAGGGGTTCGAGGTATTGCCGGTCGAGCCATGGACGGATTACTCCTTCCAGACCGGGGTCAGACTGCTGCGCCCTATGATCTGATCCGAGCACCACGAAGTTCATACGTTTCGTTGGGCTTGCTCAGTTGCAATCCAAAGTTCATTTTGCGCCTTCGGATGCGTTGCAGACAATCGGATCCGTGGGGTGTCTTCTTACACGGCGCAAACATCAGCCTCTTCTCGTCCATGATGGGGCGGCCCTCGGGAGCCGGAAAGGTCCTGCCACGATGGCATCGCGATACACCACTGATTTTCCCTTCACTCTCGTAACCTTGCCTTCGATATCACCCGCCCATGCCGCCATGCTCAACGCGGCCACCACAAGTCATCAATACGCATGCTCTCAATCTTATTGTGCTTTCTCCTTTGCAATCCCCATCGAGTAGATAGTTAGTTAGAAAAGGATTCTCGCAACCAGATAGAACGTGTTATTGCTGTTGGCGTTCCGGCCCGCGCCGTCGTAGTTGATCGCGGCACCGTTGAAACGGGTATATCCCGTGTATTGTGCCGACAGTTCCAGGTTCTGCCGCGGCCAATACGAGAAGTTCGCGATATAGCCCACGCCTCTTGGGTCACCGTTGGCGCTTCCGCTCACTGCACCCGGTGCATAGAGAAACGGATCAACGGTCCCGTTGGTATCGAACCACCCGAATGTGCCCGACACGCGATTGCCGAAATGGTATTCGACGTTCGCCCGTACGGTGTTCAGATGGTGACTGCCCGGTGAAGCAGCCCCTAAAGCCGCCGTGGCAGCCAGATTCGAATTTTCACGAATGTACGTGCCTCGAAACGACAGCACGTCTGTCTTGAATAGCGTCCGGTCGATCTGGGCATCGAAGCCGATGTCGGTGAAGTCATCCTCCAGGCCAGTCACCACATTAGGACTAGACCGCATGTGCATGCCGTAGGAGCCGATCTCATACTGCGTCTTACCAGTGAGCTGCTGAAGTGCCAAGCGCCAGTACGGAGCAAGTCCCCGGATGTTGACTCCGAATCCCGTGCCCGCATTCGGCTGAGCGTTGCCAACGTGTTGTGAGCGGTAAAATGTGGCGTCAAGGTACAGGTGGTTGTCCCACATAGCGTAGCCGCCGAACCCCGCGACGTCCTGGCCCAGGCTCGAGACGATGGGAGCAGCCGAGGGCGTCGGCGCCCAATCATCGGCGACCCAGGAGTATCCCCAGCCCGGCGTGCTGTTCCACAAGTCTTCGATCGTCGGATTGTTGTTGACGTTCAGGCCGTAGACCAGTTCTTTGCCGCCCAGTGTCGTCTTGTTTGCGTACCGGACATCTGTGTTATCTATGCCGAAATGGTTGTCTTGCGTGTTGTAAGTCACTTGCGCAAAGCTGCCGACATGAGTTGTCCAAGCCCCGGAAAGAAACAGCGACACATCTTGGGGCATTTCTAGACTGCCATTCTGGGTTCCCGGCACGGGCGACTTAGTTGATGTAAAAGAGGTCTCGAACATCGCCGAAAGCGGCAACGAAGCAAGAAGATCGAGCGCAGCTCGCTTCTTTCCCCCATCCGCCTTAATCACTTTTATGTCATCCGCTCTATCCACATAACCGAGCAGCTTGAACCTTCGTCCAGCTGGGTTGAGCTCCGGAGGAGTGTAATGACAGCCGCTGCAAGGTAAGCCCGTCTGTCGCGCAAAGCTTGGAACAGCCTTGACACTGGGCGGATTCACTGTAGCAAACAGCACAACCATGAAAGGAACTGCCACCGCAAATAAGACAGCCACTCTTTTCATATGAATTCTCCTATATCTCCTGTTTCTATGTTCTGCGTCCAGATACCGGGAGTCTGCCCCTCCCTTCGGTCCAACCAGCGTGTTGCGATATCGACACTTATCCCTAGGAGTGCCTCTAACGATCAATTTGCAAGACGAGCCTGATGCCAAACCGACTGACACAGCGTGCCTGCGATTCGGGCAGCTTTAGAGGGAAGCAGGCTACCCGCACCGCGTTCAGACGGTTCGGTTATCTCGCTGGTTGTGCTTAAGGGGAGACGGCCCCGACAAAAACAGGAAGGGCCAATGCAGTTATGCCACAGTTCACCTATAAGATCAACATGCGGGCGTTGGAACGATGTAAATAACTTGTAAGATTAGTAGAACCTCGTGCAAATTGTAATAGCTTATGAAGTCTGCAGTGTCTCGCGTAATCAGTCGGTTGCCCTTCGTGTGTCTTTCGTTTGCTTACCCGTAACGATTGCGTGAAGCATCAAAGATCGGGGAATTATCAGTTTCTAGTTGTGGCTTCCAGCCCCTGGTTCCGGGACCCGCTCGTGGGCGCTTGCGACTTTTGAACGTCGGCGGGAATTTTTCCGTCTGCTGCTTTGAGCACGTTGTTTTCCTTACTGTGACGATTGACCTGCAAAGTGCGCAGGAAGTGCACCAGATCCCACGCGTCGTTGGGCTGAATGTTGTCGGCGAAGGATGGCATCGGCGTGCCGTCCAAGCCGGTCATGAAGATGCGGTAGAGATCGGCGTTCGTGGAACCGCACTTGAAGCGAGAATCATCCTTCCCGCTACTGAAGTCG
>DATMOO010000044.1:0-9964 GCA_035568275.1 Candidatus Sulfotelmatobacter sp. | reverse complement strand
TTCGGGATTCTTAGGATCCATTCGGATGGCGTTCTCGTAGGCGGCGCGGGCCGCCTCGAAATTCTTTAGTCTCGTGTAGGCCATGCCGAGATTCATTTCTGCTGCTACATCTCGTTCGTCCGCTGGAATGGCCTCGAACTGGCCAGCCGCCAATTGATATTCGCCGTGCTCGGCAAGAACGAGACCCAAAGAAAAATGAACCTTCGACTCGACCCCAGGTAGGCGCGCCAGTCGTAAGGCCGTCTCCCTCGCCGGCTGAGCTTGCCCCGCTCCGTAATAAGCCTCGACGAGGGCCAGCAGTAGAACGGGATCTTGAGACTGTCGTAGCTCAGCAGTATCGAGGTAGCTCAGTGCGCGTCGATATTGTTTTTTCTCAAGGTAAAGGCTCGCAAGGTTCAGGCGAGCCGTTGAATTTCTCGCATCGAGTTCCAGGGCTTTTTCGAACTCCGCGATGCCGCTGCCTTGCTTCCCCGATCGAAAGAAACTGGCGGCCAGGTTATTGTGAAAACTAGCGTTTTTGGGCTCGAGGCGAGTCGCTTGCTCGAAGGCAGCTCGCGCTTCGTCGTATCTGCTTTCGGAGTCGTACGCCAAACCCAAACTGTTAAACATCTCTGGAACGTTAGGACAGCCTGGTCCAGCCTCAACTAGGATTTGCTGGGCTTCATGGAGGCTGTGGTTGACGATCAGCTGCCCAGTCTTTTCCAGCACCAGCCGGCAAGTGTCTTTGGATGCCTGCTCGAGCCGGACGTCCTGGCCAGCCGCTCCGACAACCGACGCGGCCAAGAGTAAAACGCTGACGCCGCCTCTAAGCACAACTCCGATTGCGTCCATCGTCCGCCTTCAGTGCGGCCTACCTGAAACAACCGTCAGGGCCTTCGTTAAAGAATCTCTCGCGAACTCTCCTGCGTCTTCGTCGCTCTGATCCCGGACCTCTCGAAACATAACGTCAGCCTTGGCTTTGTCACCGTCGCGCTGATAAGCCCGGGCCAGCGCATAAGCGATTTGACGCGACTTCGGATCAGCCGACCGAGCACGCTCAAGATCGCCGATCGCCTTCTTCGTGTTCCCCTGGTTGAACTCCAGTTTCGCTCGGTCGGCATACGCGTGAGCGAAGTTTGGTTCGAGCGAAAGTGCAGCGTTAATCGATCGTTGAGCTTCTTCGAAGTCTGACCCTCCTGGCACTGCGCCTCTTTGCATCAAAGTTTCGGTCAGGAAGCAGTAGGACCGCGGGTCTTTCGGCTCGTGGAGTATCGCTTGGCGGAATAATCGGACGGCATCGTCCAGATTCCCGGTCTCTTGCTCGGAGATACCCATCGCCAGATAGACTCCGTAGTCTTCAGGGGCCATCTCGACGGCACGCTGGTAGTCCTGCTTGGCCTCGGCAAAGCGGGCTGCCAGAGTGTAGGCGATTCCGCGACTCAGGAACAATTCGTGAGCCTGAGGGTTTCTTGCGATGGCTTCCGTCAGCACTTGCGCTGCGAGCGCATAGTCCTGATGCTCGCTCGACAAAGTGGCGATGTTCAGGTAATTCTGCGTGTTCGCGGGGTTCTTGAGAATACCTTCCCGGAAAGCCTGATAGGCTTCCTGCGTATGTCCGCTCCTCTCTTCCGCGACGCCCATGAGGCTGTAAATTTCCGGTTGGGTCATTCCGGTCCCAAGAAGCGACTTAAGCGTCTGGACGCACTCCTGATAGTCCTGTTCAGCAAAGTAGGCCAGCGCCAGACCGTAACTGCGCCCGAACCGGTCCGGGTAATTCGGGGGCAGCTTGTTGAACTCTTGAACAGCCTCTTTCGAAAGCCCGGCCTGCCCGAGTAACCACGCCAACCTAAAGCGCACTTCGGCGGTCAGGTCGGGCCGCCCTTCAAGACTTTTCAAGGTCTGCTCAGCGCGTGCTTTCTCACTGCTGTGCAGCTGCGCTTCGGCGCCCATGAGCGCCAGGTTTGGGGCGGCGGCCATTTCCGCGGGAACACGAGAAAAATAGGCAAGTGCCTTCTTGTAGTTTTTCCGCTCGAACTCGTATTGTCCAAGAATCACGTTCACTGGACCATCATCTGGATGCAGGTGGACCAGGGGTCCGAGTTGGTCCGCGCTGTCTTGCTTGAGTCCCTCGCTCCAATAGAGGACGCCCAACTCCCGACGCGCCAGCCAGTAGTCAGGGTCGATTTCCAGTGCCTTCTTCAAAATATCGACAGCTCTCTGCGACTCACCGGTCAAAGCCAGCACAATGGCCTCGCCTGTGAACCCCTGGGGGTGTTGCGGGAACTGCGTCTCAAGGAGGCGGAACTGCACGAGGGCGTCGTCGTAACGTTTCTGGTGAACCAGCGACATAGCCGACTGATAAATTGAATCTTCTGATGACGCAGCCCCTGAAGCCTGGTGGCCGTTTCTCGAATTCGGTGATTGTGCCAAGGACTGGGAAGCAGCGATAAGAGTCAGGGAAACCGAGATGAGTATTTGACAAAGGCACCAGACCCTTCTTCTTTGCCAAACTCTCGGTGGTCGGACGGTCACCATTTTAGGAATCCCTACTAGGCCGCAACGGACTTGAGCATAACGGGAAGCTCAAGTCCATACGGGCATAGGGAATGTCGAACCTGCCAAACGGCCGGATCGTTTGCTGACTTGCCCTACGGAAGTCTGAATCCTTCCCGGGCCGGCCGCGCAACTGTCTCCGTGACCTACCAAAGCAACTTCAAAGAGAACTGAATCTCTCTTGCCGCAGCGGCACTGAGAATTTGCATGAATCCAGGGGTACCAACACTCGTGTTGTTGTTACCTCCGAGAGTACTGAATCCTCCGCTCGCGGCTCCCCCGGGAGGCGAAAAGTTTACGTTATTAAAAATGTTGAAAAACTCCGACCGAAACTGCAAGGACTTCGTTTCTGTGAACTTAAAGTTCTTGAAAAGAGCAAAGTCCAAATTTTCGAATTTGGGACCGCGAAGCGTGTTGCGTCCCAGAGTCCCGTACGTAAAGGGCGGGGGGACTGTGAATGCTGCAGGGTTGTACCAAGCCTGTGGACTTTGCTTGAATCCAGAAGGCAGAAGCGCGACGCCGGGAACCGGGTCGCCTCGCTGCGTTTCACTCGAGGGATTAATGTTGGCGTTGTCAAAATTAAGGTTAACCGTAAACGGTTGACCGCTGTCTAGCGTCGCAATCCCGCTCACTTGCCAGCCTCCAATGAGCAGGTCACCCGCACGCCCTACGTTGCCCCCAAAGGCTTGGCCTTTGCCAAAAGGCAACGCGTAGGCAGAACTAAATACAAAAATGTTCGGAATATTGAAATCGCAAGGGCCATAGTCAGCTCTGACGTCGTAGGGATTCTGGATGCTGCCAGACTGTCCTTCATCCTGGATAGACAGACAACGAGAATAAGTGTACGAACCAAGGAATGTAAGGCCATGCGAGAACCGCTGTTCCACTTTCACCTGGAGGGCGTTGTAATTGCCAATGCCCTCATTGAAATCGACTGGAAACTGACCGAGGAAGGGGAACGGCGTTCGAGGAGCAACCGGGCCGGGCCCCATTTCACTCGGAAGCGGCGCGTTATACATCGGTTGGATGAACAAGTGTCGACTCCCTGAACCGACATAGCTCACCGTCGCCGTTAAGTTCGACGTAAAGGCGTGCTGCAGGCTTAGATTGTATTCCATGGAGTAGGGAACCTTCAGCTGTGGGTCGGCAGCGAATGCAAAGGCTGGAGTAGTGTTAAGCGGAGGCAGAAACGAGTTTGCCGCGGGGAGCGCATTCCAGAATGTTGATGGTACCGCACGGTTCAGGCCCCCTTGCGTTACACCAGCGCCGAACGGCCAAGCAATTCGTGGATCCTGGGACTCCTGCACAAGGGTATTGTTGTGGTCCGTGAACATAGCGAACGCCCCGCGAATGACCGTTCGCGGCTGAACCGAATAGGCGAAACCAAACCTTGGCTGAAATGCATTGAAGCCACCATATTGCGGATCAAAGTAAGTGCTACGAACGTTCGGGAACGGGAACGACGGAGGGTTAGGATTGGCGGCCGTGGGTGGCTGGACGAAAGGAATCGGTATCAGGAAACAAGACTCGACGACTTGATTGATGGCCGTCTGGTTGTTCAGACTTCCAGCGGGAGGGATGGGACAGTTCGGATTCCAGCCTGAGACTTGATTGTTCTTGTAGTGAACGGGCGGAACAAAATCGTAGCGAAGACCAATTGTAACATTCAGTTTCTTGGAGACCTGCCATTTATCCTGTACGTAATATCCTTGCCAGGTCGTTCGATCGTCCGCCGCAGTATTGCCGACAAAGCCAAATAGGCTGGATGGCAGATTCAGCAGCATGCTGGCGAGACCGTCACCCGTCTTCGAAGCATTCAGATTGGTTCCGTAAGTTGCGCTGGTCGCGAACTGATCAAACCCCACGCTCGCCCCCCAGCCATCATCGAAACTATGAATGTGATAGAACATAAACCCGGCACTGAACGTGTGCGATCCGTGAACTTTCTCGAAGTCGGCATTGATCGCGTGAGATCGTATCGGACCGAGGGGAATCGCAAACTGGCTGGTTCCTCCAAGGCGCGGACTCAGGGTGATCTGGGGCACGATCGGAACGCCGTTTCGCACAGGTTCGAACTCTCTAGTGCTGGTAGCGTCTAGCAAAGCTTCGCCGCCCGGGATGTTGGTTGTGCCGAAAACGGTATAGTTGTAACCATAATGCAATGACATCAGGAAGGTAGGGCTAAACACATGTGAGTAACCCACGGCAAGTACGCGAGCGTGGTTCTTTGACGTATTCGCGCCAAGCAGCAGCGAACTCGCAAAAGTTTCATCGGGCTGCGTATAGTAAAAGTTCCCATAGAGGGAGTCATTGTTTGAAAAGGTGTGATCTATTCGGACACCGAATTGATCGTTTGAGATTGTTTGAGGACTGGTGACTGCCAGGTTCGGAAAAGTGTTCCCGCCAGGACCGAAATTGGGCAAGGGATAAAAAGCCTTAAGGTACGCAAGGGCTTGGGCATTCAGAAGAGTCGTCGGAATAATGTTTCCGGGAAAGGGATCACGCACCGAACCGCTGCTTTGCGCCACTAACCCTGTTACCGGGTCGGCCGCCCCCGCAGTTACCGTTCGAGTGCTATAAGGGTTGTAGATTTGACCCACCATTACCGGTCGACCCAATGGGTCGACAATGGGCTTATTGGTTGTGGAATCAACCGCCTGCTGACCTGTCAGCAAATCTGAAAAATTTCCACCCAGCTCAGCAGCCGTCGGAACGCTGTTGAATTGAGTAAAACCTTGAGTTGATCGATAGCCCTCCCAGTAGCCAGAGAAATATGTCTTGGCCTTGCGCCCGTCGTAGGTGCCCCAAGGTGTCGGCAAAATCACAGGCCCGCCCACTGTAGCGCCGTACTGATTCTGACGGAAGGCCGGCTTCTTGACTTTTGCGAAATTGTCAAAAAAGTTTGCTGCATCGAACTTGTCGTTTCGTAAAAACTCCCAAACGGCCCCGTGAAGTCCATTGCTTCCCGGCTTCGTGACTACGTTTACATTGGCTCCCGACGAGATGCTGAACTCTGCGTCAGTAATCTGGGATTGCACATTAAATTCCTGAATGGCGTCGGGAGGTGGGCTGATGGCCCAAGTGTTTGTGTAGATGTTGTTGTTAAGAACTCCGTCCAAGGTGAAGTTGTTTTGTTGACCACGCTGGCCATTGACCGACGCACTGATCCCGCCGCCCCCAATGGGAATCACAAACCCTGACTGCTGGCCACTCTCTTTAGGAGCAGCTCCAGGAGTCAGCAAGACAAGTTGGGTGAACTGGCGCCCATTCAACGGAAGATCGACCACTTGCTTGGAATCAATCACCTGACCCAATGTGGCACTGGCTGTCTCCAGAGCCAGGGGAGCTGCGCCTACCTCCACGCGCTCGGATACTTCGCCTACTTTTAGCGTGTAGTCCGCTTGCAAATCCTGGTTCACGAGAAGTTCCAGATGCTCTTGCACCGCGGTTGCAAAGGAAGCTTTCGACACCTTTATCGAGTACTGACCAGGAGGCAATTCCGTAATGGTGTAAAAGCCTGAGCTATTCGCGACGCCTGTACGAATTAGACCGTTACCCAAATTGGTGACCTGGACGGACGCATCTGGGATGGCCGCTCCGGTAGCGTCGGTCACCGTCCCGTGGATCGCGCCATTCACCGTCTGGGCCAGCGCAACGCTTTCCATCCCGAAACCCGTGGTGACTACCAACGCCAACATAAGGACCCCGACTCCCACACCCCGCTTCGCTAACATAGGTCCCCTCCTTTTGATCATCCCCTTCGAGAGCCCTTCACTAAAGCTTTGCGCGGCATTGTCCAGCGTCGTATGAGGCTGCGGTGGCCGCCCCCACCGCTTGGAATTCGCAGGAATTTTCCAACCGAGTTAGACAAATACGAATGAGAGTGCGGTTCGTTGACACGTCCCCGTCTATGCCGCCGCGAGGCAAACCAAGCCACAGGCACGCACTTGATAGATTCGAATGTGGGACCGGTGTACTCATTTGTGACGGACAGCGCCCCCATGATTTGCTTGCCGCGTGCCCCAGCCTAGCTTCTTGAGCGGGACACTAGTACAAGAAATATGCTAAGTCAATACTTTTTTGTTTCTTTTTGACTTTAAACGAAAGCAAGAAAGGTTGCTTTGGTACCAGACCCATGAGTTCCTGGTCACTCATGCTATCTGATGAACAAGTAGAATCGACGCGCCAACACGGACCCGTCGGGTCGAAGGTGGCGCTATCTTCAGCAAACGCGGGTATTTAAGACAAGACAGGACTCGGGCGGACGCTTCTAGACGCGTGTGACTTGTAAATCCATCTTCTCAAACGGGACCAACATCGCGTCTGTAGCACCCGAATCCGTGATAACTAGATCCAGGTCAGATGTCTGGCAAATGCGCCAGCCGGCGATATTCCCGAATTTCGTGTGATCGACAACTGCAATTCTCCTGCGGGCATGCCGGACCATAGCCGAATTCACGGACGCTTCTTCGGGGCTGTAACACGTCGGACCCGATTTTGCATCGATGCCATCTGCTCCGATGAAGAGAGTATGGATTACTACCTGAGAGAGACTATGAACAGCCGTGGGTCCGACCAACGAGAACCATTCCCCGTGTAGATGGCCGCCGGTAACGAAAACATTCAGGTCTTTGCGCTTGGAAAGTTCCATCGCGACATTCACGGTGCTTGTCACGACGGTGATCTTCTGATTCAGCGGCAACCCGCGAATCACCTGGGTAGTGGTAGTCCCGGGGGTCAACGCAATCGTTTCCCCTTCGTTAATCAGAGCGGCGGCCGCTCTTCCAATCCTTCGCTTTTCATCAGCAAATTTCTCGACTTGAGCCTGAAAAGAACGGTCATTCCGGAAAGGTTCGTAAAACAAAGGTGCCATGGAAACCGCACCGCCGTGCGTTCGTCGCAGCCGACCTTGACCTTCCAGAGCGTCCAGGTCTTTACGAACCGTTACTACGGTGACGCGCAGTTGCTTGCTGAGCTCTTCCACGGACACCGAACCGGTTTGTTGCAAAGCAGTCAGAATCTTGTTCATCCGGACCACTTGCTTGTCAGAACCTTGGGTGTCATCCGACGATGAGACGTGACCGCCAGCCGAGTCATCCCTGAAACGGTCTCGCTTGCTCAATTCAACCTCCTACATCTTTCTCGAGCTGCCAAAACGAAAATTCGAATTGCAGTCTTCGCTCCCAGGGCGGCAACGTTATACCTCGACTAGGAGAGAAATTCCACTGGCGGACCAGAAACGTGGTCGGTTGATTTTGCACATCTGGCCGAATTACCATTCTCCTGATGATGCCTAAATTTTGGGGAATTGCCTGCGTTGACTGGTCTACCGGCAGCCTTGTCGGGCCCAATGTGCGCGAGAGCGTGAAAACGCTTGGGCAAATGCAAGGGCTCTTTCAGAATCAGGACGATTTCGAACGCATGGATTTGAACGCAATTATTTACCGAGTCCGGTGGCTCACGCCCGTTCCGGACGGAACTGAAGGCGGGCTGTTTTGGGGCACAACGGTGATCGAGCCGGGTAGAGTCGGAGACGAATATTTCATGACGCACGGTCATTTCCATGCGAAGCGCGATCGCGCAGAGTACTACGGTTGCATCGAAGGAAAAGGGATGCTCATTATGATGGACACGGCGCGGCGCACCTGGGCGGAGTGGATGGCGCCGGGAAGCATTCACTATGTTCCTGGAAACGTAGCTCACCGCGTGGCTAATGCCGGGGAAAGGCAGCTCAAATTGACGGCCTGCTGGCCCAGCGATGCCGGTCACGACTACGCTGCGATCAGGCACGAGGGCTTCGGGGCGCGCTTATTGGCACGCAATGGAGAAGCCGTCTTGGTGCCAGCACAATAGTTTTTTTGTCCTTCGAAACCTGCTGTCCGGAAATTTCACGTCGCTGAACAATGGAGAAACAGGCAGCGACGTGCGTAATCCGGGTCATGTCCTTGACAGAAATCCGAAATATAGATACTTTTTGCTTGCTATTGGGGCACAAACGAAGTTTTTTACCAATGAGCGCTTTCGGGGCGATGTCCCTAACCGAATTCGAGTCGTTGCCCCGGCGAAACCGAGTTAAATGCCTCGAAACTCAAACTACGACAAATACCCATGCATTGCCGTCAGTACGTCAGGGTCAGAATGTTCGACGGGTTGGCCGCAGATTCTACAGCGGCTTAAGGGGTTCTCAAGTCAGAAGAAGTGTGTGGCTTGCGTGGAATGCTATCCCGGCGCGTTCGAGCGAATGATCAATAAAATTTTAGGGGAGGGATTACGTCCCACAGCGCAGATCTTCACCGCGGATCTTCTGAAGCCCGCGCTTGAAATTGACGCAATGTTAAAAGGTATGCTGGGCGACGACCCGGTGTTTGGCCGTATGAGCACCATTGGGCTTGAGGATTTCTTCGATGAGCGGAAACTCGCAAAAGCCCGCGAGACCGTACGGAGTTGGAAACAGGGACTGTTGCTCATTGTGGGCACTGGCGCCGCGCTCGTGTCGCCGCAGCCAGAACTTCTTGTGTATGCGGACATGGCTCGTTGGGAGATTCAGTCCCGGCAGCGGCAGAATGCGATCAGGAATCTCGGAGCGGATAACTTAGAGGAGAGCGCTAGCGCAAAATACAAGCGCGCGTTTTTCGTCGATTGGCGTGCTGCCGATCAGCTGAAGAAAGAACTTCTACCGAAGATCGATTTTCTGATCGATACGAACGGTGACGTACCCAAGCTGATAGCCGGGCGCATTCTGCGCGAAGGATTGCACAAAATCGCTCACCACCCTTTTCGCGTAGTTCCGTACTTTGATCCCGGCCCTTGGGGAGGACATTGGATGGAAGAAGTATGCAATCTTCCAAAAGATGTACCGAATCATGCATGGTGTTTTGATTGTGTTCCTGAAGAGAATAGTCTGCTTCTCGGGTTCGGAAACGCTTGTGTTGAGATCCCCGCCATCGATCTTACATTTCTGTACCCGCGTGAATTGCTCGGCCAGGAAATCTATTCTCGATTCGGAGCGGAGTTTCCAATCCGCTTCGACCTCCTCGACACGATGGGTGGAGGCAACCTCTCTCTGCAAGTGCACCCAAAGACAGAGTACATTCGCCGCGAATTCGGAATGAACTACACGCAGGATGAAAGTTACTATCTGCTGGATGCGGGCGCAGACGGAAGCGTATATCTCGGTCTGAAGCCGAGTGTCGACGCCGAAGCAATGATCCGCGACTTGCTCTCAGCCCAGAGCGGCGGACCACAGTTCAGGGCAACAGAATACGTAAACCAATTTCCCGCTCGGAAACACGATCATTTCCTTATCCCTGCTGGGACAGTCCATTGTTCCGGCAAAAACAGCATGGTACTCGAGATCAGTGCCACCCCCTACATCTTCACCTTCAAGCTGTGGGACTGGGGGCGTTTGGGGTTGGACGGACTTCCGCGACCG
>DATMOO010000043.1:0-19420 GCA_035568275.1 Candidatus Sulfotelmatobacter sp. | reverse complement strand
GAATGTTCGTTTTCCACCGCGACTTTGGAGAGGCCTCAGGAGCAGCAGGAGTACTTTCTGATCTGGACTGGAATTCGTCCCGGAGCATGTCGATCTCCGCTGGCTATCCTTGCTGTGCTTCTTTCCTCTCAAGGGAAACGGCGCTGATCGACTTCCCGCACTCCAGACAAACGCGCTTGACCCGCGGCGTAATCAGCCCGCAAAACGGGCACATCCTTTGTGATCGAACTTCCTGGATCCGCGGTTTGAACCTCGACAGCAACTTTCGAAGGGATTCCCGTAACGAAGCCAGCCGCCGACGGAGAGAAGGACGATACTGTTCCATCAATTTCACCTTTGCCGGGTCCCGCTGATTGAGTCAATCTCCGACAATCTAACGATGACATGGCAAGGCCCACCATTCTGTGCAGGATTGCTCACATTGCCACTCATTCTTTAGTCCGCCTTTAGGCTAGTCGTGAAGAACGACGTTGAGCAGCGAACTATGGACCTGCAGAGCGCCTTCCGAGCCGCCGGCATAGTGAATGAAGCCCAGCTTCCGGAATCGGTTCATGAAGAAGCTGACACGCGATCGAGTGGTCCCAACCATTTCGGCCAGAGTCTCCTGACTAATCTTCGGGACAACGGTTTCTGGAATACCGTCCTTGCCAAAGTGTGCGAGCAACAGCAGGACGCGCGCCAACCGCTTCTCACTTGAGTTGAACAGTTGGTCGACAAGATCCTCTTCATAGCGGATGTTCCGCGCCAGCAAATAAGCCACGAACATTTCGGAAAGCGCGGGTTCACGATGAAGAGCATCCATCATCGTCTTCCTCTCCACCCGCAGAATCTCGCAATCGGTCATGGCCGCCGCGGAGCCCATTCGTAACAGTTGGCCTGCTAGTGACCCTTCCCCGAAGAAGTTTCCCTGGCTGACGATCGCAATCGTTGCCTCTTTGCCGATCTTGGATACAACTGTGAGCCTCACTTTGCCTCGTTGCACATAGAAAACGGCGTCCGCTTCATCCCCCTGCGCAAATATCGATTGCTTTTTCGGGACTGTCAGGATCTTCCTTCCCTCGCCGATAGTCGCGAGAAAAGTGTCAGGGTTGAATCCGCCGTTCTTCTTTGAAACCACTGTAGATCTCATCTCCGACAATTGTAGTCGGGTATAAGAGCAATGCCGCAAAAATAAAGCGGGCCAACATTTATGCGCAGTGAGCAATTCTGAACAGTATTTCAGGAGCGCCTGGGTGACAGTGATCATTTACTTTGGTGTTTCAGCGATTTTCAGTTGCTCGCAAGTGTCCATTAATTCTTCGCATGACGTCGCGGCAGATTCCCAGCAATAGTGGTCACAATTGCACAGCCATCTTCCGGCGGCCAGTCCAGTATGGATACTGCAAACGGACAGAGACCGACGAACTGATTCGTTGCGCGTCACGAAACCGATCTCCCAGTTCTCGTGATTCCTCAGGAGAATCTACGAATGATGAAGAAAGGGTTGTTGCTCACCGCTCTACTGCTGGCTCTTCCGTTTGCTGCCTTTGCCGGCAGCAGCGTCGACTTCACCAATGGCGGTGGTACTCTCTCAGGCACCAATAGCGGTTTGACTCTGACAGGATCGACGCTGATCGCTGCGAATGGCCTAGGCGGCGGGCTTATCACTGGAAGTAATCTCGGAACGGTCAGTTTTAGCACAGGCGCGCTAAGCGGCGGCAACCTGCAGATGGGCGGCACGTTTGCCGCGGGTGGTTCGTTTAGCATCACGGGCAATGGTACCGGCGGTATTCCTAACGGCGTCATCTTCAACGGCTCGTTCACGGGACCGGTAACTTGGACTCTAGTAACTCTGGCGAACGGGACCCACAACTACACACTGAGTGGTTCTCTAACCGGAACATGGTACGCCGGAGGCACGATCGATGGCGCGACCGTCCAGTTGACCATCAACACAGGTCATGGTTTTTTCAGCGGGCAGATTACCGTTTCGAGCGGCGACACCAACTTCACCACTGTCCCAGAGCCTGGCACCCTTAGCCTTCTGGGTACAGGCTTGATTGCTGTTGGCGGGGTCGTGCGACGCAAGTTGCGGACCCTGCGCGGTTAGGTCAGCTTGCAATTTTCGACCTTTGACAAGTCCGCGCGGCGAACGCTACCGCCGGGTATTTAAGGAGACCACTAATGCCATCCACCGTTGAAGTCGGCACGATTCTGATGAGAGAGTGGCCCGGAATGCCGCAGCTCATTGGAGTCGAAACCGTGCCCCTCTTTGACCAGTGGAGCATGGTCAAAGTGCCGGGCACATCCCCTCTTGATCGCAAGATACGCGCTGCAGGATGGAACTTCTTTTTCATGGCTACAGAAGTCAAGTCCATGTTCTTCGGATCTCTCAGTGCGACGAAGATCCAGAGCGCGTTGAGGCGGATTTTGGCCAAGGTTAAGCTCCAGCACTTCAACGGCCTTGAGGTCACTGAAATTGTGGCCCGGCATTTCCTCGGAGTGCCCTATGTCACCATGTCCGCGCATTCTCGCCATTTGCAACGTAGCTGCAATCTGGACAGCGCGGAAGCACGCCGGACCTCCCAAGACAACGCAGAATGGGCCAGGGGTTGAGTTGCTTTCCAATCACTTGCCAGACCGGTAAGCAGGAGCCTTCGTTTGAATGAACAGATGGATCTGTACATTGGCGTGGCCGTGACCTTAATTTTCCTGGTCGGATGTTTCCTGGTTGCAGTGAGTGTACGTCAACGATTCGAACAACGCAGACGCCAGCGAGGGTGGAGCGCGGCCCGGACCCGGCCACCCGCAGAAAGCAAACCACTATGAATCCGAATGGAAATCTCGAGCGAATTCTTGAATCAGCGGTTGTCAACCATTGGGCTGATTTGACGCGCGGCACTCCGACCGGCTTGATTCACATTGAATACGGCTTTGCGGACGGAGGAACTCTGGACTACCTCAAGGTTTGGTCATCCCTCAGTCGAGGTCATTGGCTTCTGGCGTGTGAGTATTGGATGTCGGCGAACACCTTTCACGCCGCCGGTATTGGCTTTGAGAATGGATATCAATCCGAAGGTCTGGCAGACGTTCTGGAAGTCGCGATGCAACATCAGAGCTCTTTCGTGCTGCCCCCGAACCTCGGCCGGCAGGGATTGCTCCAGATCTCAACGCCGACTGCAGAAGAAAGCGCAGCCGCCGCGACACTGATAAGCGAAGTCTTCGACCGCCTCGCATCACCACTCGCGCAGCCCGCGGTCGCCTGAAGGCTTCTCGCATCCACTCACTTTTCCGCGGCCGCTAGACGGCGGTCTCGATGCGGCTCTGTTCGGGGCAGCCCCGTGCTGAGTTCGCACTTTTCGCCCCGCTTCGCGCCACAGGTGGGACAACGAACCGCCAGCGCTTTCTTCTCTGTGACTTTCATCCCTACACAATGCGCGGTAATTTGCCAATAAGATGGTCAATTCTGACCATCGCGCGTTCCTGCCCGAGGCGCATCATTTCTACGAGAGAGGGTGGAGGATCAACACTTGAAGTTGCAGCGGCAATGTATCCGATGATGGCCGCGTCTCCCGTTTGAACCTTTTCGCAGGAGCGATCCCATGTTCAATCAATTGGTTACACACCCAAAGAAATTCCTGGAGGCGCGACTCGCGCACCCTGGAGCACCACCAGACTCTGAAAGTGCTCGACAGACACCGCTGCCTGAAACTCCATATAGGCCTTACTCCGAAGGGCCTGCGCTGCCCGAGCTTCCCTACAAGCCCTACGCCGAAAAGCCCGGGGATGAGTCCCCTTACGAACCTTACAAAGGCATATAGTCGCGGCGCCAACAGAGAATCATGCAACTGCCCCTGCCCCGACGATGGTCGCGGCGTCACAGATCGACCGCCTTTTGCGGAATGGGTCTTGCCAACACCTGCGATCCCGATCGCGACTGGTCAATTTTGACCAGTCCACGAGTCCACCGTCGTTGAATACTAACGGGAGAAGAAATCCACCGGTGGACGCAACACCAGACTAGGAACCGAACGCGTTGAGACCAGTCATAGGTTTCAACCTGCCGGTGATAGCGTGTCCACGATCGGGAGCGCGACCCCTATCGTCGCCGCTTCCCACCAAGCTTAGGCGGAAAATGTCCCTACCAAATACTGTGCTCCCGAATGCTCTCCTGGAAATCGTCGGCCCGCGCCCCCCGAGGCGGGCTGAGGCAGCGGCCGCTCGCGCCCGATTGCAGTCGAAGCCATTACTGCCCACTCGAATCGCAGTGATCGGAAATTATCTTCCGCGACATTGTGGGATCGCTACTTTTACTACAGATCTGTGCGCAGCCATATCCACGGAATGCGGATCAGCTCGACTGATGGCGCTCCCGGTCAACGACACCGAGGAGGGATACGACTATCCCGATCGCGTCAGATGGTCGCTCGCGCAAGACGATGTGAAGTCGTATCAGGAAGCCGCCGAATTCCTGAACTTCGACAACATCGACATGGTTTGCCTGCAGCACGAGTATGGAATCTTCGGCGGTCCAGCCGGCAGCCATATCTTGCATCTGCTACGCGGTCTGAAAATGCCGGTGGTAACCACGCTGCACACCGTTTTGCGCGAGCCAAATCCAGACCAAATGCTGGTCATGCAAGAGATCGCGGATCTCTCCGACCGGCTCATTGTCATGAGCCAGCTGTCGTCCCAGTTCCTGCAGGAAATCTTCAAAGTGCCAGGCAGCAAGATCGACATGGTACCGCATGGAGTTCCAGATCTGCCTTTCCTGGATCCGAATTTCTACAAGGACCGCTTTGGCGTAGAAGGGAAAGCGGTTCTGCTCACGTTCGGACTGCTCTCGCCGAACAAGGGAATCGAAAACGTAATTCAGGCTCTGCCGCGAATTCTGTCCAAGCACAAGAATGTTGCCTACATCGTCGCAGGTGCGACCCATCCTCACATCCTGCGTCGCGAGGGAGACAAGTATCGAGCCAGTTTGCAGGCCTTGGCGAAGGAAATAGGAGTGGAATCGCAAGTAATCTTCCACAACCGCTTCGTCAGTCCCGAGGAGATGGTTGAGTTCATTGGTGCCGCCGACATATACATCACCCCGTATCGCCATGAGGCGCAGGTGGTATCGGGAACGCTTGCCTATGCGTTAGGTGCGGGGAAAGCAATCATTTCCACACCATATTGGCATGCGATCGAGTTGTTGGACGACCGCAGGGGCGCGCTGGTCCCATTTCAGAATCCCGATGCGATCGCGCAGAAGACGATTGAACTCCTAGACACTCCCGCGATTCGTCACGCTATGCGCAAACGTGCTTACCTGTTCGCGAGGGAGATGGTCTGGAAGCGAGTGGCGCAAGGTTACATGGAAAGTTTTGCGCGGGTTCGCAGCGATCGCACGGAATTTCCAAAAGTGCAGTTCGCGTCTCGAGTGATTCCTAAGTCTTTAGATCAGTTGCCGGAATTGAAGCTGAATCATTTGAATCGGATGACTGACGACACAGGAATGCTACAGCACGCGATCTTTACAATTTCGAACCGCAGAGAGGGATATACCACCGACGACAATGCCCGAGCTCTCATACTGGCCGCACTGCTCGATGGACTAGACGCGACGCAACCAGAAAAGGATCAGCATTTGAAAGTTGATCCACCACCCGTAGATGCCGCCTCCTTGTATTTGTCTTTTCTAGAGCATGCCTTTAATTCCACGAAGGGCAGATTCAAGAACTTTCTCCGCTATGATCGCCGGTGGAACGAGCCTGTCGGATCCGAAGATTGTCATGGGCGGGCGTTGTGGGGGTTGGGAACAGTTCTAGGCCGATCCCAAGATCAGGGACTGAGGGGTGCTGCCGGCCGTTTGTTCGAGTACTCCCTGCCTGCGGCGGTTGAATTCAGCAGCCCGCGAGCCTGGGCGTACACGCTGCTCGGAATTCACGAATATCTCAATTCGTATCCCGGAGATCGCGATGCGCAGAACGTAAGAACAGCCCTTAGTCGGCGACTGCTTGAAATGTATGAGTTGATACGAGGGCCGGATTGGAAGTGGTTCGAGAACGTTCTAGCCTACGGAAATGCGAGATTGCCCCAAGCCCTGCTTCTAGTAGGTTCAGCATGCTCGGATGACCGAATGGTTTCCGCTGGCCTCGAATCGCTGGATTGGCTGTCACAAACTCAGCACTGCGAAACCAACGGCCACTTTGTGCCGATTGGTTCGCAAGGCTTCTATCGCCAGGATGGTCAAAAGGCTCGCTTCGATCAGCAACCGCTTGAGGCCGCGGGCGCAGTCTCTGCTTGTTTGCAAGCGTACCGCGTCACTGGTGACAGCCGCTGGCGCAACGAAGCGTGGTCGGCTTTCAACTGGTTCCTCGGCGACAACGATCTGCAACTTCCTCTTTATGATTCCGCCACCGGGGGCTGCCGGGACGGCCTGCATCCGGACCGGGCCAATGAGAACCAGGGGGCAGAGTCAACGCTATCGTTCTTGATGGCACTCCTCGAAATGCGATCTCTGCAAGAGCCTAAACAAGAGGAAATCCTTTCATGACCGTACCCGCAGAAAAGCACGTGAGCATTCTTGGCACTTACTTTGAGCCATTACTTCTTCGACATCCCACAAACCCGATCCTGACGAGCAAGGATTGGCCATATCCGATCAATAGCGTGTTCAATGCTGGCGCAACCCTACTCGCGGATGGCATGACCCTACTACTTTGTCGCGTGGAAGATCGACGCGGCTTGTCGCATCTTTGCGCCGCGCGCTCTCGCAACGGCGTCGATGGATGGCAAATCGACCAAGAACCCACGTTGATGGCGGACCCGAAGAATTTCCCGGAAGAAATCTGGGGAATCGAAGATCCTCGCATCACGTTCGTCCCCGAATTGCAGCAATACGTGATCACTTACACGTCCTATTCGCGCGGCGGCCCCGGCGTGTCATTGGCCCTCACCAAAGACTTCCGCACCTTCGAAAGATACGGCGTAATTATGCCGCCGGACGACAAAGACTCCGCTCTTTTGCCTCGGAGAATCGACGGATGCTGGGCGCTGATTCATCGCCCCATGACGACGCTCGGGTCTCACATGTGGATCTCTTACTCGCCCGACTTGCGTTATTGGGGCAGGCACAGGCTCATGCTGGAAGCCCGCCGCGGTGCCTGGTGGGATGCAAACAAAATCGGGTTATCGCCGCCACCCATCGAAACATCCAGAGGGTGGCTCGTGTTCTACCACGGAGTACGGCATACGCCATCCGGATGTCTCTACAGATTGGGGTTGGCCCTCTTCGATCTGGAGAACCCGGCCAAGTGCTTGCTCCGAGGAGATTCGTGGATCTTTGGGCCAGAGGCGTCGTACGAACGCCAGGGCGATGTTGACGATGTCGTCTTCCCTTGCGGGTACACAATGGACACCGATGGCGACACCCTCAACATCTACTACGGAGCCGCGGATTGCGCGATCGCTCTGGCTCGGGCCAGCGTTCGCTCTTTGCTCGAGTGGCTCGATGCCAACGGAAGTTGCGAACGCCGCCAGCGCGCGCAGGATTTATGAAAATCTTGCTGAACATTTTCCAGTTTATGTTTGGATGCCGCCACCGTCACCTAAGCCGTGTGTTCACGATCAAACACCGCACCTACAAGGTTTGCTTCGACTGTGGACGGGAATTCGATTTGCCGCATGGACACTTGCCTATACGGTCCGCTAACTCTCGGACGGCTGCTTAGGAACGGATCCGGGGCCTCGCACAGGAATCGCTCCGCGCCCGGCGTTGATCTACTCCTCTGTTCGCAACGATCATTCGGCTACTCGCCGTTCGTGGACTCGCTTACGATCTCAGCGGCGGCTTGGCTGGCATCTTCTGTCAAGGAACGTTAATTTGCTCCACGGAATAGTACTGAGGGTGAAACCGCGCCCTGTCGGTTTCAACTCTGCCGTGCAGAGATCGCCATCGACGCTGGATATGACAAAAGCGCTTTTGTGCCCGAGCGCCACCACGTGGTCACCCTGTTTTGGGATGCGCTTCTTTCGATTGGCCATGCCCAAAGTTTCCCACGGCTTGGGCCCGATTACTACCCCTGTGGATTTCAAATTTCACCGCCGCGAATTCTGAACGGATTTGACAGCGTCTTCGGCCGTGCACCCCTCCAATATCAATGCCCGCGACGGTTGGTTGTCATCTCTGTGGCCACGGTCAGCAGCATCGCGCTGTTCGGGAACCCTTTGGGCTATCTACTGGTGAAGAAATAACTCTTTTTCGATCCTGAATGCTCTGGTCCCATTCCCAAAGGATTCGAAATGATAGCGTCAGGAAGTACTCAACCACGGACGCGGTTCTGCGTCAGTTCGACGCTCTAGGTCTTACTACTCTCAAGGGTAATCGAGTTCCGAAACAGACTATCCTTGGAGGGGTGTCGTAAACTTTGGCGTCCCCGACTCGGGGGGAGTAGGTACAGGCGGAGATCCCGCCACTGGCGGTTCCGGCCTTAATATTTTCGCAAACCCCGAGGGGGTTTTAGCGGATTTCCGCCCGATTCAAATCAGCAAAGACAGTAGATCTGCGCGCGGTGTTCTGCGCGGCTTGCCTTACTGGAATTTCGAGCTCTCTTGGCCAAGCGCACACCAGTAAGAGAAGGAGTCGCTTTTCTTTTCTCGGCCGACTTCTTGAACGCCTTCAACCACGTTGTGTTCAACGACCCAACACTGAGCATGCAGGATCCCGCATCGTTCGGTGTGATTAGTAGCCAAACTAACAATCCCCGAGCGATCCAGTTCGGCCTCCGCCTCGAGTTCTGAAAAGTCGCGACCCTTCGACTGCTAAGCCCGATCGAGCTTCGAAAAACGCAAACACCGCTCAATGAAGTCCACGGAAAGCAAGGCGAGGCAACCGGTTTGGTAGGCGACTTGCACACCAAGGGACTCCCCTCAAAGCAACCGTGAGAGGAGCAGGGATGATGTTTATTTCATTCTCTCCTCTCGCGGCCTTCCCTCACATCACTCCAAAGTTACGAGCCTCGATCTGTTACGCGGCAAACCATAACGGCTATGGTGGGCCCGTTCGATTGGCTTGCTTACTCAAGCCGCTGTGACCGCAGAATGACACGTGTCGGACTGTGGACATTCTCTCCGGCAGCAGCGTCGAGGCAGATATCTCGCCGGCCTTCGTTTTCTCTGTAATTGATACTCCTGCCGTCGTCCCACCTCAGCCGCAGTTTTGGCCAGCGCCTTGCATCGTTGAAGGAACCGCAATTCCGAGAATGGGCGTTATCAGACGAACTGAGGGCATCAAGTTGCGATCACGTGGCTCAATTAGCGGTCGTGTACTGGGTTCTCGGATATTTGTGTGTTTCGGCGGTGCCGCATTAGCTTTCGCAGATCCAACTCAGCCCTCAAGCCCTACGAACATTTTTGCCCCCGCGTCGACTCCAGCGAAGTCGATCTTCGGGTTGTCTCTGTTTGTGCTGGCAGTCACAGGAGGCATTTTCCTAGTCGTCTTCGCCTTGCTGCTTTACTCCATCGTGAGGTTCAGAAAGAAACGGAATGACGACGGTCGAGAACCACCCCAGGTGTACGGGAGCAATCAGGTGGAAATGGCGTGGACGATCATTCCGATACTCATCGTGGTGGCATTGTTCATGGCGACAGCACGAGTAATTGCCCTCGTTCAGAACACATCGCCGCCTGGCAATGCGATCGCAGTCACGGCGATCGGCCACCAGTTCTGGTGGGAGTATCGCTATCCACAACTGGGCGTGGTGACGGCAAACGAGCTGCATTTGCCTGTAAGTGATCCGGTTCATCCGACACCAACCTTCATTACGCTGCTATCCGCTGACACTGATCACAGTTTTTGGGTGCCGCGGTTGGGCGGGAAGACGGATCTGATTCCCAACCACCCGAACAGCATGTGGATCGATCCGCAGCAGACCGGGGTTTATCTCGGTCAGTGTGCTCAGTATTGCGGGACCCAACACGCCAAGATGTTGCTGCGTGTTTACGTCCAGTCGAAGGATGACTTCGATCTGTGGATTCGACAGCAACGCCAGCCGGCGTTTGTAAACGATGCTGTTGCCCAGGGGCAACGGATATTCGAGACGACCGCCTGTATCAACTGCCACACCGTGTCAGGGACGGTGGCCAACGGGCGATTCGGTCCGGACCTCACGCACCTGATGAGCCGAGATACGATCGCTGCCGGCGCAGCTCCGAATACGTCGGAGAACCTCCGGCTCTGGATTCGAAATCCCAACACGATCAAGCCTGGCTCGTTAATGCCCGCGATGGAGTTGGACGAGCAGGAACTGAATGCATTGACCGCTTACTTGGAGACGCTTCGTTGAGCACTTTATTAATGACTTCGCGGAGATCGCTCAATGTCGACTGATGCCGTAGCACTGCCGGGAACGGAACTGGCATCGCAGCCCTTTGTCGCTCGGCTCCACGATTGGGTGACGACCGTCGATCACAAGAGGCTGGGCATTCTGTACATCACATTTGCCGTGTTGTTTCTTTTGATCGCCGGGGTCGAGGCGATGCTGATCCGCATCCAGCTCATCCGTCCGCACAATGATTTCGTTTCGCCCCAGGTCTTCAACCGGTTGTTCACCATGCACGGAACGACCATGATCTTCTTCGTGATCATGCCCGTCATGTTCGGATTCGCCAACTACCTCATCCCACTGATGATTGGGGCGCGGGACATGGCATTTCCACGCCTGAATGCTTTCAGTTTCTGGATGACCGCTTTCGGTGGCCTGCTTCTCTATTTCAGCCTTGCAGGTGCCAACGGGCTGTACGGAGCGGGCAACGCGCCCGACGTTGGATGGTTCGCTTACGCACCGCTGACTTCGCAGACGTTTTCAATTGGCCATAGCACGGACTTCTGGATACTCGCATTGCTGGTTTCCGGCTTTGGCAGCATCGGTACGGCGGTCAATATCATCGCTACCGTTCTCTGCATGCGCTGCCCGGGAATGACGTTAGCCAAAATGCCTTTGTTCGCTTGGCTCAACCTCGTAATGGCCGGCTTGGTGATCCTTGCGGTCAGTCCGCTGACGGCGGCTCAGATCATGCTGCTGGTCGATCGTTACCTTGGCGGACATTTCTTCGACACCCAAGCGGGAGGTTCAGCGGTGATCTGGATGCATTTCTTCTGGGTTTTCGGACATCCCGAAGTCTACGTCCTTGTCATCCCAGCCTTCGCTTTCGCCTCAGAAATCATCCCGGTGTTTTCGCGCAAGCCGATCTTCGGCTATTCGGTGATGGTGGCGGCTACGATCGCGATCGGATTCATCAGCATGAGCGTATGGGCGCATCACATGTTTACTGTGGGTATGAGCTCAGCTGCCAACAACTTTTTCGTGATCTCGACCATGGCCATCGCCGTTCCTACCGGCATCAAGATCTTCAACTGGCTGGCAACTATGTGGGGAGGAAAGATTGAGTTCAAGACTCCGATGCTGTTCTGCATTGCTTTTCTTTTCCAGTTTCTGATCGCTGGCCTCACAGGGATCATGCAGGGAGCGGCCCCCTTCGACTGGCACTTGGGGAACTCGTATTTCGTGGTTGCGCATTTTCACTACGTAATCGTCGGCGGCATCCTTTTCACGTTATTTGGAGCGTTTTACTACTGGTTCCCGAAGATGTCGGGGAAGATGTGCAGCGAGACGCTTGGCAAGCTGCACTTCTGGCTTTTCATTATCGGCTTCCACCTGACCTTCGACTTCATGCATATCCCAGGATTGTTGGGGATGCCGCGAAGAATCTACACCTATGAGCCGGGCCGTGGTTGGGACACGTGGAACTTCATCGTGACCATCGGAGTCTTCTTCCAGGCTGCCGGGATTTTGGTCTTCCTGGGAAACCTGATCTGGTCCTATTTCCGCGGTAAGGCCGCGGGAAGCGATCCGTGGGATGCCTGGACACTCGAGTGGTCCACGAATTCGCCACCTCCTGCCTATAACTTTGCCTCCCGCCCGGTCGTTAAGAGCCGCCGCCCGCTGTGGGACTTCAAGCACCCGGCCGATCCGGACTGGAATTACGAATAGCTGGAGAACTGTGATGAATGCGACATCAATGACGGTGGCCGGAGCGAGGCTTGAGTGGAATCCTCCCGATCGCGGACGCGTGGCAATGTTCAGCCTGATCGTCGCCGAGGCTGCGATTTTCACAATCTTTGTGGTGGCGTACCTCTTCTACGTCGGAAAGAGCCTGACGGGGCCCACGCCAAAGGATGTCCTCAGCGTCCCTGTCCTTTACACGATCTGTCTGCTTTCGAGCAGTCTCACGATTCATCTCGCAGCAACGTCTCTTCGCCGGGGCAGCATTTTAAGTTTCGGACTCTTGTGGGTCGCAACCATTACGCTGGGCGCCGCTTTCTTGTACGGGACCGCTATCGAGTGGTACCGGCTCATCTACAACGAAGGATTCACGATCAGCACGAACCTGTTTGGAACAACCTATTACTCGTTGGTCGGCCTGCACGGATTTCACGTCGTGGTCGGTCTTTTGAGTCTCTCCACAGTGATGGTCTTCACGCTTCTGGGGAGCGTGAGATCGGAGCACGCTGAGCGGATCGATGTCTTGTCGCTCTACTGGCACTTCGTCGACGTGGTATGGATTGTCGTTTTCACGGTCGTGTACCTGATTGGACGTTGAAGAAAGGTACTGGAAGATGGAATCAGAAACACTTGAACTATCCCCGAAGACAGAAAGGGTGATGCAGGGCACAATCGAACTGCCCGCTCCGACGGCATGGCCGGTCATACTGGCTTTCGGCCTTACATTGGTCTTTGCGGGATTGGTGACCAGCGCTTCGGTTAGCATTCTGGGCGCTATCTTCGCGCTCGCCGGTTGTGTTGGCTGGTTTCGTGACGTGTTGCCACACGAAAAACACGAATCCATGCCGATCCTGGGGAGAGTGCCAACTGCGGAAACCCGCCACCCGCAAGTCGCTCGCGTCGAATGGAGGACCGAGGAACTGCAGCGGGCGCGACTGCCGCTCGAGATCTACCCGATTTCGGCGGGTGTCAAAGGTGGCTTAGCAGGAAGTGTAGCCATGGCCATTCTGGCTGTGCTCTATGGAATTTTCAGCGGCCACGGAGTCTGGTATCCAATCAACCTTTTGTCGGCTGGATTCTTTCCGGCAAGAGCGACCACGGAGCAAATTGCGGCGTTTCATTGGGACGCGTTCCTCATTGCAACCATCCTCCACCTGATCTGCTCTTCACTCGTTGGGCTTCTCTATGGCGTGGCGCTTCCCATGTTTCCTCGCCGCCCGGTTCTGTTCGGTGGTGTGATCGCTCCCATCCTGTGGTCTGCTCTGATCCATAGCATGCTTGAGGCCCTCGATCCCACGCTTAAGCAGCGGATTGACTGGGTCTGGTTCGTGGTTTCTCAGATCGGATTCGGCATCGTTGCCGGCATCATCGTGTCCAGGCAAGAACGCATACGCACCTGGCAATACCTGCCGTTTGCGGTGCGTGCCGGCATTGAGGCACCACGAACGATGGATGAAAAGAGCAGAGACAATGGTGAGCGATGAAGCATCGACCCATTTTCGTTACCGTCTCGATCCTCGCGATCCTTGCGGTCGTTGCGTTGCTTGCTTGTGCCTCATGCAGTAGCTCGCTCGGCGTCTATCGGACTGAGCCGGCGGTCGTGCCTCCGAGCGAGGTCGTCGACTTCAAACAGATTTATGGACAGAACTGTGCAGGATGCCACGGCGTAGACGGCAGGGGCGGAGCCGCTATTGCACTAGCGAATCCGGTTTTTCTCGCGATTGCAGACGACGCCATAATTCGTCGCATTTCCTCAAACGGCGTCCCCGGGACGCCGATGCCCGCCTTCGCACAGAGTGCAGGGGGAATGCTCACCGACAAACAGATAAACGCGATTGTGCACGGAATTCGATCCTGGCAGAAACCCGATGCTCTCCCCGACGCAACTCCACCGCCTTTCACAGCACAGGCCCCCGGAGATGCGAAACGTGGCGCCGACGCATATCAGACCTACTGCTCCTCCTGTCACGGAGCTGACGGCCGGGGAGGGAGCAAAGCCAGCTCGATTGTGGATGGTTCATACCTCGCATTAGTAAGCGACCAACTACTTCGAACGGTTGTGATTGCAGGCCGCCCGGAGTTGGGCGCACCGGACTGGCGCGGTGACGTCGAGGGCAGAGTCATGTCGGCCCAGGACATTTCTGACGTCGTAGCCTGGCTTTCCAGCCAACGAGCACCGTTCCCGGGCCAACCTTATTCAAGGGCATTGATGAAGTCGGCTCAAGGAGAACCTCGATGAATGTAGAAAGCGGCATCTCGAGACGCACAGCCCTGATGAAGCTGGGGGTATTGTTCAACAGCATTCTCACTGTTTTCCTAGCCGTGCCCATAGTGAGATACCTACTGTCGCCTGTGACTCGCGAAAGAAAGCCAGGTTATGACTCCTGGCTCTCGCTCGGCGGGCTGGAACAATTTCCCCGTGGGCAGACTCGACTTGCTACGTATCGAAATCCGCTGGTCAATGACTGGGACGGTGAGACCGGTAACATCGCGTGCTGGGTTCGTAGGGTGGATGATCAATTCTTCCAGGTCTTTGCCATTAACTGCGCGCACCTGGGATGCCCGGTTCGCTGGTTTCCACAGTCGAGTCTCTTTATGTGTCCCTGTCACGGCGGAGCCTATTACCAGGACGGTTCGCGCGCCTCTGGACCTCCCGAGCGCGGCTTGTTCCAGTACCGCTACAAAATTGAAGATGGAAGACTTCTCATCAAAGCTGGCGAAATGCCAACTCCAGGTCAGCCCGTGGCACATAAGGCGGGAGGTAAGCCGACATGCGCCTGATCCAAAAACTGGGTGACTGGTTGGATCTGCGCCTGCAGCTTGGAACGCCGATTCGCGAAACGGCCCAGCACCTGGTTCCACGTGAGACAGCAAGCTGGTTTTATGTTTTCGGCAGCGCTGCGCTCACGTGTTTCATGCTCCAAGTCGTGACAGGCATTTTGCTTGCGCTGATCTATGTACCCTCCGCCGGAGAAGCATGGAACAGCCTGCAAACTCTCAATCATGGCGTTTCCCTGGGTTGGTTCATCCGAGCGCTGCACGGCTGGGGCTCGAATTTCATGGTCGCGATTGTGCTCGTCCATCTGGTGCAGGTATTCCTGTTTGGAGCCTACAAGTTTCCAAGAGAACTCACATGGATCGTGGGCGTGCTTCTCCTGCTAGTGACGCTGGGAATGGCGTTTACCGGTCAAATCATGCGATTCGATCAGGATGCTTACTGGGGATTAGGTATCGGAGCATCGATCGCAAGCCGCGTTCCTGTGATCGGGCCCTGGGCCGTCAACCTGATGCTCGGAGGGCCCATTATTGCTGGCGTCACGCTTTCACGATTTTTCGCACTCCATGTTTTTGTTGTTCCTGGGCTGCTAATCGCTTTGGTCGGTCTGCATTTGCTGATGGTGCTCAAGCTCGGGGTTAACGAGTGGCCGATGCCGGGACGCATCGTCCGCCGCGCCACATACATGCAGGAATATCACGAACTGACGCATAAGCAGGGTGTGCCGTTCGTGCCGAACGCAGTGTGGAAGGACATTATCTTCTCCGGTTCGATTCTCCTCGCGATTGCTGTCTGTGCAATTCATTTCGGTCCTTTCGGTCCAAGCGGTCAACCGGATCCGACGATCATTCAGACCGCGCCACGCCCCGACTTCTTCTTTCTATGGTTGTATGCGCTGCTTTCGTTCCTGCCCCCTGCTGCCGAGACTCCGATTCTCCTGATTGGTCCGGCCATCGGAATCCTAGTCCTTCTGGCGCCTCCGTTTGTGGCCGGCGAAGGTGAGAAAAGCTGGAAGCGCAGGCCAATTGCGGTGCTCACGATCCTTCTAGTCGCAGTGGCGCTCGGCACTTTGACTCACTTAGCTGAGCACACGCCATGGAGCCCCATCATGGACGCGTGGAGCAGCGAGCCGATCCCGCCACAATACGTGCATGGACGCACGGCGTTGGAACGGGAGGGTGCACTGGTTTTTCAAGCCAAGCAGTGTCATAACTGCCATTCGCTGAATGACAAAGGGGGGCAGCGCGGACCGGCGCTGGACGCAGTTGCTCTTCATCTTACCGAAGATCAACTGATTCGCCAGGTGATCCAAGGCGGAGGAAATATGCCTGCCTATGGAAAAAACCTCAGCCCCGCCGAGACCACCGCGCTTGTGGCATTTCTGGAGAGTCTGCACCCGACAAATCAGAAGCCGGTGCGCAACGCTTCCGAAGGGGTAACACTCGGCGAAAGCGAGGTCTCTCCACGGTAGACATGGCTATGTCCGAGTTCAATGCACAGATTCTCTGGTGGGTATTTCTGCTCGCGATCACATCGACGCTGGTGGTCGTAGCGTGGATTTACCTGCGCGGTTGGTATGCTCTTCGAAGTGCCTTCCCAAACCTGATCGGCGGCTGGCGGCTCGCTGCGTTTATGAGTGGCCTCGCCTTCGTGTGGCTTGCTGTCGGGTCTCCACTTGCCACATTCGATCATCAACTACTCACGATTCACATGCTTAAGCACCTTCTGCTAATGACAGTCGCCGCGCCCCTGATTCTAGCGGGGGCACCTATGTTTACCATGGTGTGCGGCCTTCCGAAACTCTTCATTAAGAGCTACCCTCCCCTTCACAGTTTGCCGGCACGCTTGCTCGAACGCTGCCTTCGCCATCCTACGTTGTGTTGGCTGGCGGGCACGGCGACCGTGATCGGATGGCATCTTCCCCGTGCGTTTCAGTTGGGTATGCGTTCATCCGGGATTCACATTTTGGAGGACCTGTCATTTCTGGTCGCCGGCCTGTTGTTCTGGCGGCCAATCGTGCAGTCTCCGCCGAAAGCAGCCAGGTCCCCTCGATGGTCCATGGCCCTCTACCTTTTTCTTGCCACGCTGCCTTGCGATCTACTGTCCGCATTCCTGGTCTTCTGTAACCGACTCGTCTATGCCTTCTATCTGTCCACACCGCAGCACTTCAATGTACGCCCCATCGCGGACCAGGAACGTGCAGGCGCCCTGATGTGGGTGTGGGTAACGTTCGCATACCTGATTCCAGCGGTCGCGATCACGATGCAACTGCTCTCGCCCGCGGACTTGCAATGGGGCGATTGTCCGCTGCAAGTTGCGGCGCCCGAAGTAGTAGGGCCCTCGCCCAACGATGCCGAGGCCGAGGTGCTCTAAACTTGGCGACAAAACCTAGTCACCGACCTTGCACTGATAGGGTAAGAGTGCCGGGACGCCGAACGCTGTTGCTGAGAGCTCCGGGCGAGCGGAGTCGGAGTCGGACTCAGACCTGCGAGCTTTCTGAGGCAGTCCCGGCAACTACTTGAAACTCGGCTTTGGCGGCGCGCACACCGACTCGAACCAGCGACTGATGTAAACCTGGGCGTGCCTTTCACCGCAATAGTGACGAGCGCCCGCCGCATTAGCGGTTTCAGAATTCCAGCGGTAGACGGTAAGGTCTGAATCTCCACACCGGATGACGAACCAGTGGATTGGATTCGTCGTCACCAGCCCACAGACTTCACATCTGAATTCTTGCAGAGTCGCCATTCCCTCCTGGTCTTTCCCAGTCGTCGGCGGCATTACTCCGCAACGGAGGCTTGCCGAAAGCGTGGTGTGAGAATAGTTAATTCGCCGACCTGTTCCCTTTTCACCGCGCCACGGATGTGGGCGGCATGATCCATCATCCAGAGCTCCGGGATGATTTCGCCGACCAGCTGTCCGTGACAAAAAATGCGCACTATTGAGCTTTCAGAAACCACAATTCCCACAGCTTTGGTAACTGCACTCATGTTAGCGGCTGCAATATAACGGCTGCCGAGTCCCAGCGGAACCTCAACTTCCGCTGCGATAGCGTCGAGATAGCGACACGCGGAAAGAACAATTCCTGCGTGACTTACGACAAAGCCACCATCCAGCTGCGCCAATTCCTTGATGGTTCCCCGAAGATTGAGATTGGTGATTTGTCGCGCCGACTCAGGGTGGCCCAACAGCGGGTCCAAAATCAACGATCTTGATCTCGCGAGTACGGCATTCTCGTCCCCCAGCATGAATAATGTGCCTACCCGTTTCCCCTCTCGGCCCTCGCGAGCAATTTCGACCGCGAGCTCAATCAGGGAGTCGAGAACGTCGGGATTATATTCTGTGATTTGGCAAAGAATACTTTCAAACATCCATCAACTCCTCCCTGGGGTCGTCACTGCCATCCACGTAAGCTGCAGATGTATCCACTGTTGGATGAAAAGCCCTTTAGGAAGATTCAGAAGGCCCGTTGCGCGCCACGCAACGAAATATCGTTGTTCTCACCGAACCGTCCGGGGCAGGAAGATTCGGCTTACGCTACTTTGGAGCTTTGGTCTTTGAACCCTTCATCGGATTTCTCCAGATGCCCGCCAAACTCATACCGCATCGCGGACAAGAGCTTGTTGGCAAATTCTGCTTCGCCACGGGAACTGAATCGCTCATAAAGTGCAGTGGTGAGAACGGGCGCTGGAACCGCTTCGTCGATCGCGGCTTTAATCGTCCAGCGTCCTTCACCAGAATCCGAGACGCGGCCTGCAAACTTGGCAAGATTCGGATCCTGCAGAAGGGACGCGGCGGTCAGATCCAGGAGCCACGAGGCGATCACGCTCCCCCGGCGCCAAACCTCCGCGATATCTCGCAAATTCATGTCGTACTGATAGTGCTCAGGAGCCCGCAATGGCGTAGTTTCCGCATCAGCTGCATTATTTGCTCGTTTGCCGACGTTCGCGCCGCGCAGAACAGAGAGGCCCTCCGCATATGCCGCCATAATCCCGTATTCGATTCCGTTGTGAACCATCTTTACGAAATGACCGGCGCCATTCGGGCCACAGTGTAAATAGCCTTGTTCGGCAGTACCGTCGATCTTCTCGCGGCCAGGAGTTCGCGAAGCCGCGCCGATTCCCGGAGCCAGAGACGAGAAAATTGGATCTAGCCGCTCGACGACATCGGTCTCACCTCCGATCATCATGCAGTAACCTCGCTCCAGACCCCACACTCCTCCGCTGGTTCCCACGTCTACATAATGGACCTTTTTCGGGGAAAGCTCCTCTGCGCGCCGGAGATCGTCTACGTAGTAAGAGTTGCCGCCGTCGATGAGAATGTCGCCGGGCTCCAGGTGGGGAGAAAGATTGGCGATGGCTTCGTCGACAACTGCCGCGGGTACCATCAGCCAAATCGCTCGTGGTCTCTCCAGCTTCTTCGCAACGTCTGCCAGCGAGGCGGCGGCAATCGCCTTTTCCTTGACAAGCTCGTTCACCGCTTGCGGGGACCGGTTGTACACTACGCAACTGTGACCTTTGCGGATCAGTCGCCGGACCATGTTAGCCCCCATCCTGCCAAGACCGATCATGCCGATTTGCATAGTTTGCCTCCTCAGGCACAAGGCCTGCTGTGGTTT
>DATMOO010000042.1:0-4533 GCA_035568275.1 Candidatus Sulfotelmatobacter sp. | reverse complement strand
ATTTGTCATGAGGATGGCGTCAGAATCTCCCACACCGAATGGTCCCGGCAAATCAGACTCCGGCACAATCTCATCGGCATTCCTGTATTTTCAGAATTCTGAAACCGAGATGGATATCGAGTTTCTCGGGAACAAGAATTCGATCTGGGCGACGAACTGGCACAACCTCAATCTGAATGCGCAACCCAGCTATTCCCCGGATGTGCGCACAACCGATGAGGTTCAGAATTCCTCTCTGGCGAACCAGTTTCACAATTACAAACTCGTCTGGCAACCCGAGGGTGTCAAGTGGTACATCGACGGCGTGCTGGTCGCAAACCATCACAGTAATGTGCCGGTCGCACCTGCGTATATCATTCTTCAGATTCGAGGCACGAATAGCAATCAGTGGGGCGGCAAGGCGACCTTGAACGTTACCCGATACGCGTACGTCAAGAGCATCAGGTTTTATCCCGCTTAAATCAGAACGTCAGCGAACGCCAGCGCGGATACCGATCAGAGACGTCCCACGACGTTCCTTTTAGTCGCCTTATCCCCTACTTCCGAAAACCCCACTTCACGCCATCGGCGGTCAACGTCCTAGTTTCCGGTATTTAGCCCGTTTATGACGGTACTTAGTAGCAAACCATTGGAGAGATCCTGGCTCAGATTCCACACCATGACGCCGGCTAGATTTTGGCTACGGACGTAATTCATCTTGAATTGGATAGAGGTGGTGTCGTCGTAGGTCCAAAAATTTGTGCCGTCGTACAGGTACGGCGCGTCGGTAATCGAATCACGATGCAGCTTAAACTGGGACTCGATGTTGACGATGGAGTTGTACGCTGCGCCTTGGCCTTTAGGAGCACCCGGTTCGAACAGCCCATTGTCTAGATTCGGGACGTTGGTCCATTCGTAACCGTAAAACGGCACGCCGAAGAGGAGCTTTCCAGGCGCGACACCGGCTTCGAGATACCCTTCGACGGTCGCGCTCGCATTGTTGTTCGGGTCGGGGTCTTTGGACGAGCGGTACAGCGGCGCGACCAAACCCGTGTTGTCCTTCCATGGCCCGTCATAGTCGTAGGTCATCAAACCGAAGTAGGTCAGATACTGCTGTACTTGATTCAGATCAATATACTGGTAAGCCCATCGACCATTCGGGCCGGCAATGGAAAGCACTAGACCCGGGCGAACCGCATCCAGCTGATGCCGGAAATCCGCGAGCAGAGAGGTGAAGTTTGACCGGTCCGCGGCGGAAGCGGGAAATTCCCAATCCACGTCGAAACCATCGAAAATGCCTGGCTGATGCAAGCCCGATCCAAAATATCCTTGAATGTACATGTCTACGCAACTTTTTACGAAAGCGTCTCGATTTTGCGGGAGCGACGCGCTGCGGAATGCGTTCGGGTCTGAGCTTCCGCCCCCAATGGAAATGATGATCTTGATGTTCGGATACAGTTTCTTGAGTTCTTGGAGTTGATGAAAATTGCCTGCAAACCCGCCATGGCTATCGGACACGCCGTTCACAGCGTTCTGAGCTGAAACCGGAGCTTGGTAGTCAGCATAGGTGTCAAAGCTGACGCATCGATTGTTGACGACGTTGGTGAAGGCGTAGTTGATATGGGTCAGCCGTTTGGCGGAGCCGTTGGTGACCAGATTTTTGACGAAAAAGCCATCATAGATCCCATACCGTGGAAAGTAGCCGATAACTTTCATTGAGTTCCCCGTAGTTTGCGCTTCTACTAGCAACTTCGACGCAAACGCCATCGCTGTGAAAAAAAACAGTATCGCCGTAAGCATGCGGACAGCTTTCATTTTCTCTCCGATTTTAGAATTTAGATAGAAACGACCACTCAGTGTGGATCGCGCGGGGGTGTTCATTTAACAAACGCAAATGCGGAGTGTCAAGCTATTTCGCCCCAAAACTTTTTGAGCTCGTTCCGCGATGGCTCGTTCAACGAACTTAATAGTTCGAGTTTTGGCCGTCTGAGACGACGAACGCGAAAAAAGGACATGCACTAGCTGACATTTAAAAGCGGGTGGTTTTCCGCAGCTGTGACACAATCCGCAAATATCGATCAGGCGTCTCGCTGCCGCTGCGAGACGCTCCACAATGGCAACCTGATTTGAGAAGATCGGTGCTGCAATGGGACCGGGCCGTCTATTCGCCGCGGGCTTGATTTACCTAACGCTTCTTGCGTCGCAGCACATCTACGCCACTGACTCGGCCGAGTGCACTGGAGTTGTTCTGGACGAAAACCGCGTACCAATCGTAGCGGCTCAGGTGTCGCTCGCACTCGCCAGCGAACCGCAGCATCGAGCCGAGACCGACGGGGCCGGGCGTTTCACTTTCCGCGACCTTCCTCCTGGCGACTACAAAGCGGAGGTTCGCAAGGAAGGCTTCTTTCTTCTTTCGGGCAAGGAGGTTGCCCTCCATGCCGGGCTCAATGACATCACCTTCACTCTTAACCACGCCCAGGAGCTCCACGAGCAAGTGCAGGTTGTCGCTCCCGCGAATCAGATCGACGTCCAGGATACCGCCCAGCGTTCCACCCTCACGGCGGAGGACATTCGCGATATTCCCGTCCCGAGCACCCATAGCCTGCAGCAGAGCCTGATTGCGCTGCCGGAAATTGTTCAAGATAACCTCGACAACTTGCACATCGCCGGTGCGCGCTCCGCGGACACTCAGTATCTCCTCGATGGTTTCGAAATTGGCGATCCGGCCAACGGCACGCTGTCTTCCCGCTTCAACGTCGATGCCACGCGCGCCGCGGAGGTGGAAACGGGCCGCATCGGAGCCGGCTACGCCCATTCCGGTGCCGGGATTCTAAATCTGGAAACGCCCGACGGCGACGATCGCTGGCGTTTCGGCACCACCGATCCCATTCCTGGCATCAACATCCAAGAAGGCGCACACCTTGGAAACTGGTACCCGCGATTCACGTTTTCCGGTCCTCTGGAGCGAGGCCGATTTTGGTTCTCGGACTCGATCAGCCTCCAGCACACCTTCGCCGTGGTCAAACAGCAGCCCGCCGGCGCGAATACGTCGGAACAATGGGCGGGCGACAACCTTCTGCGCCTGCAATACAACCTCACGCCAAAGCACATACTGCACGGGAGTTTTCTGTATAACCGCGCGCACGACGCCGGCCTCGGCCTGGACGCGCTCGATCCCAAATCAACGACGCTGGATGCGAGCGAGCGGCGCGCTTTCGTCTCGCTGAAAGATCAAGTGTGGCTTCACGATACCCTCTTTGAGCTCGGCATCGCCGCCGACAGTGGCGTGCTGGATTTCACGCCGCAAGGCGACGCGCCCTACGTGCTGCTCATCAACGACTCCGGCAACAACACCGGCGGCAATTTCTTCGAGAGCTTGCACCAGCGTGGACGCCGGCTGCAGGCGACGGGCAGTGTGACGGCTGCCTCGCGGCGCTGGCACGGGACACACCAACTGACCGCGGGCGCCAACGTCGCTGACCTGAGATATTCGCAATCCGCCGACCGCACGGAAATCCAGGCTCTGCGTGTTGACGGAACGCTGATCCGTCAGTCCACGTTCGCGGGTCCAGCAACGCCTCAAGTCTCGAACACGCAGGCTGGCGGCTACGTGCAGGACACCTGGTCGATCTCGAAACGCTTCATTTTTCAGGCCGGAGTGCGTACCGACTGGGATCGCTTCACCAAGAGCGCTATGGCTGAGCCGCGTGTTTCCGGTAACTTTCTGCCTTTTGGCAGCGACCAGTCAAAACTTTCCGTCGGCTGGGGGATTTACAACGCGCCATTGAATCTGGCGTTGATCGCGCAAGCCTACGATCAACGGCAGCTGGATACGTTCTACGACATCTCCGGCACTGTCCCCGTCTTACCACCCGTCGTGAGCCAGTTCCTGCTTCCCGCCGGCGGTCTCCAGCAACCGCGTTTCACCATTTCCAGCGGCGGCTGGCAACAAAGGATCAAACGAAATACGCTGCTGGGCTTCGAACTGCTCGCGCGCAACGGTTACCACCAATTCGCTTACGTCGACCAGCAGCCTGCCGAGCCCGGCGGAATTTTCCTGCTTCAGGATCATCGCAAGGATCGCTACCGCTCCGCGACATTTACCGCGCGGCATATCTTCTCTGAAAGCGCACAAGTCTACGCCGCATACACGCGTTCGCGTGCGCGTTCGGATGAACTGCTTAGCCCCGCACTCGGCTCGATCTTCTATGCCCCGCAGCAGTCCGGCCCGCTGTCATGGGACGCTCCGAACCGCTTTCTTACCTGGGGCTGGACGCCCACTCATATCTGGGGCGTGCTGCTCAGCTATTTTCTGGAATACCGGACAGGCTATCCGTTCAGTGTGGTCAACCTGGAACAGCAACTGGTGGGTCCGCCGAACTCCGTGCGGTTCCCGGCCTACGTGAGCCTGAATCTGGGACTGGAAAAGAAATTCGGTTTCCGCGGCTATCTGTGGGCCGTCCGAATCGAAGGAGTGAACATTCTGGGCCGCCAAAATCCCGACACCGTGGTCAACAACATCGACGCCCCCAACTTCGGCGCCTTTTCGGGTGG
>DATMOO010000041.1:0-8809 GCA_035568275.1 Candidatus Sulfotelmatobacter sp. | reverse complement strand
ACTCGCAGACTGCGCCGCGGACGCTGCTCGCTACTGGCCCAGGACTCCACGTTGACCACAATCTCAAAATCGGCGCCTGGAACCTTTCCCGCGAAATCCAGCCGCCCATAAAGACAGGTCGCGTCGATCCCTGCGTACACCGAATCCAGCAGAAATTGCTTGCCGTGCATTGCCCCAGCACGATGATCGGCCGTATATGCGGCTGCACCCATCCATTCGAAGTACCGGATTTTGTCGCCCGTTACTCGCGGATGGATATACGCGGTCTGCGGCACAAAAGATGGCCGAACCTCCTGCCCGGTTATCGGCTGGGCCAGGTAATCGGGCGGAGTTGCGCCCAGCGCTTGGTACACGTTCGAAAGGTGCTTGCGGTAGAGTTCATCGAAATCGCGGTCGTTCGCCGAATGATGCTCTGGCCCATACCACCAGTTCCAGTCGCTGCCTTCGGCGATCAGAATCTCGTCAAAAGCCAGCTTACGCTGTGCCTCGGTCGCGCGCGCCGCATTCTGCGCGTAATACTCGCGGGCGTGGTGCAAATAATCCCAGGCGCGGTTATCTTCCGGTGCTCCGATCCAAACATTGAAATTCGCGTTGATCCACGAACCCGGAGTCAGCGACGTCATTTTCCCGAAGTCTTTGTGGCGCGCAATCGCCTCTGCGATCGTCAGCGCTTCCAGCCCCGGTTCCCGCTGCAGGCCGTCATAGAACCGGCGCAGAAACTCGCGCCCCGATTGCGGATAGTACTCCCACGCATTCTCGCCATCGAGAATGATGGAGACGACGGCGTCTCTTCCCTTCTCCAGCACCGGCCTGGCCGCCTCTTTGATATTGCCGATCAGGTGCCGCGCCGCATCGGCCGGGGGCATACCCGAATACACGAATCCGATCAGATCCGAAATCGTATGATCACGAAACACGAGGTGCATCGCGGTCGAGCCGTTCTCGTAGCGATGAATGTTGTAGAGCTTGTCTGCCAGATGCGTCGGCAGCCGTCCGTTTCCATCGCGGGCAAAGAACAGTCCCGTGCTGCGACCGAGCACTCCTTCGTCGGTGGCCATCCACTGCACACCCACGTTATGCGCGATCGCTAATACCTCTTCGGAGACGCTCCCTTCCGAAGGCCATATTCCCTTCGGTCGCACGCCGAAAACTTTTTCGTGCAAATCGAGGCCCTTAACCAATTGCTGGCGGGCGTCCTCCGGATGACGATATCGGTTTTGCGGCAGTGGAAGCCCGGGTGTCGAGATCGCCCCCGCACTGGTGTCACACACCAGTGGCAGAATCGGGTGATAGAACGGCGTAGCCGAAATTTCGATCGAGCCTCTCTTCGCAGCGTCGTCGTGCGCCGGCAGAACACGGGCCAGCAACTCCTGCTCTCGCGCAATTACAAATTTCTGATCGTCCAGCGAGTAGTTATGCCCCTTCTTCACCAGCGCCGCGACATCACTCTCCTCCAAAAAAAACTCGTCGAACCACGCGATCTGCGACAGCACCTGCAAGTCAGTAAAATCCTGCGCCTGGAAATATCGCTCCGCCCGCTCCGGATGGTCTCCATGTTCACGAAACCGCTCCCATAACTCGCGATATCGCGGGTAACGTCCGATCAGATTCTGCGGGTTCGCCTGAAACAGGTATTGCAGCGCAAACCGGCGCTCTTCTTCCGAGAGATCCTTCACAGGCTTGGCCGCGACGTTCAGGAACGGATCCTGCGCCGTCCCGGCAACATAATCCTGAATCTGCACCATGAGCGACGGCACAAGATTGAAGTTCTGATGAACGCCAGGAAACTCATCCAACAACTTCACCATGCCGTAATAATCTTTGAGTGCGTGCAGGCGTGTCCACGGCAGGCGGTATTCGCCCGTAACCAGGTCTTTATAAAAAGGCTGGTGTTGATGCCAAAGAAGGATGACCCGCAAAGAGGGCATGGTTGGAGCAGTCAGTCTAGCATGGGCCCATTTCGCACTGTTACAAGAGCCGGCGCGCAGCGATCATCCAAAATTGGAATTGCTGATTACGCGCCAGCGTGGTTGAACGACCTCCGCAATTCTTGCCAGTCGGGCCGCAGATGCCTGCAACCGTGTATGCGCTCTAAGTCGAACGCAGGGCATTCGTCGGGTCCGCGTGCGCGGCGCGCACGGCGGGAAGCAAAGACGCAACCAGCGCCACAATCATCATCAGCAGAACGCTGCCCATGTAGATGAAGGGATCGGTCGCGCTCACCTCGAAGAGAAAAGAGCTGACCAGACGAGATGCGGCGAGCGAACCGAGCACACCGAGGACACATCCGAGAAGCGTCAGCTTCACGGCTGAAATCAATACCAGCCTCGCAATGCCCACGCGTTGCGCGCCCAGCGCAATGCGGATCGCAAGCTCCTGGTTTCGCAGCGAGACTGAGAAAGCCACCACCGCGTAGATGCCAGTGACAGCGAGCAGCAATGCGCCCACGGCAAATGCGGTGATGAGGTCGGTATCGAAACGGCGCGGCGCTTCCACACTCGAGATCGCATCATCCATGGGTTGCACTTGCTGCAAAGCCAGCATTGGGTCGACCTCCGCGACAGTCGCGCGCAGTGTTTGCGTCATCTGCTCGGGAGGCAGCGCAGAGCGGAGAGTGATGTATCCGCTGGCAGGGCCCGTAAGCTTTCCCGTGAAATCAGAACCGTTGAGCGTTGCGGGCTGCTCCGCAGGCGAATACCACTGATCCTCGCTGGGCTCATCGCGCGATCCCATCTTCGTATCGGCGACGACGCCAACCACGGTCGCCCATGGGTACCCCTTCTGCGGATTGCCGACGTGCATCCGCTTGCCCACCGCGCGTTGACCTGGCCAACAGTGTGCCGCCATCGACTGGTTAACGATCACGACGAGGACCGACCTGGAGCGGTCGTCCACGGTGAAGTACCTGCCATCGATCAGCGGAATGTCCAAGGCGTGGAAATAATCGCCGTAAACCGTCGCGAACATGGCGAATTTCAGCTTCCAGCTGTCGGCAGGCTCGCCCTCGATCGTGTATGCGGCCCTTCCGACGCCGTCGGATGCGGGCAGCCCGTTCGTGCTCCCGGCGGCGATGATTCCCGGCTTGCTCGATAGCCGCTCGATGACCGCATGGTTGAAGGAGTCCGCGGAAGTGTCAGTGGAATATTGCTGCAGCGGCAGCTGATACTCCGCCACGAGCACATGGTCAGCACGAAATCCCGGGTCGACGGCGCGCATCTTCTGGAAACTCCGCAGGAACGCACCCGATACGGTGAGCAGCACCAAAGCGATCGCAATCTCCGACACTACCAATCCAGATCGTAACCACGTGTGGCTTGATGATCCCGTACCCGTCCGAGCCCCTTCATTCAAGCTCTCTGTCAAGTTCGTCCGAAGCGCCGCGAAGGCAGGTGCAAGACTGCAAAGAGCGCCCGTTACGAGAGCCAGAAACAGGGCAAAGGTTGCCACGGTCGCGTCAATGGAGATTGAGTCGATACGTGGCATGGAGTCCGGCAGAAGATGCAGGGCGGTTCGGATGGCGACCGCCGCGAATGCCAACCCGACCACTCCTCCCGCCAGGCTTATCAGCAATCCTTCGAAGACAGATTCGCGGACGATGGCGCCGGAACGCGCACCCAGAGCCAACCGTACCGCGTATTCGCGACGTCGGCGGATGGCGCGCACCAAGAGCAGTCCGGCAATGTTGACACAAGCAATGAGCAACACGACAGAAACAGCCATGAACAAGGTCTGCAGCAACGGTCGAACATCCGCAACGTCGAACTCGCTTAGGAGCGCGACATCACCCTTTATGTGGATCGCAGCCATGCTTGCAGGAAAAGTGCGCATGATCTGTCGGCTCACGCGGTCAGCATCCTGCGCTGCCTGCGTCAGCTTGACGCCACTCTTGAGGCGAGCGACCAAATGGTATCCCCAGAAGCCCATGTGCTGGTCTGAGAGCTCCTCGGGAGAGAGGCTCATCGGCACCCACAGCTGCGCCTGGTCGAGGTGTCCTGCACCTAAGGGAAATTCAAAACTGCGCGGCATCACGCCAATGATGGAGTAAACCTTGCGATCGAGAACGATGGGGTTCCCCAGCACGCGTGGATCCCGGTGGTAGCGACTCGTCCACAACGCATAGCTGATCACCGCGAGAGGTTGATGGCCATCTTCCTCCTGTTGCGTAAACACGCGTCCCAGCGTGGGGGAAACACCAACCGTCGGGAAGACTCCCGCGCTGAACCGGGCAGCATAGACCTCTTCTGGAATTGCTCCGCTGGAAAGTTCATAGTTCGTGGAGATATAGCCGCCAACAGAGGAAAAGGCGCTCGTCTCGCTGGCGTAACGGCCGATCTCGCGAGCAGTCACGGAAATGCCCGGGCCTCCTGCCAGATGATCTCCCAACACCACCAGCCGATCCGGACCACTGAATGGCAGAGGCCGCAGCAGGACGCCTTCAACCAGCGAGAAGATAGCCGTCGCGGCTCCAATGCCGAGAGCCAACGTCAGGACGACGGTCACGGTAAACCCCGGCGATTTCCGTAGTTGCCGAAATGCAAAGCGTAGATCCTGCGAGAATGCGGTCATGCGTCCCCCAGACTCAGTTCGATTTGGGAACAATCTTACGGCGATATTTCAATCGACAAAAGCCGATGGTACCCGTCCATGCATTCCGCACATTATTCACGAACTCCACACTCCTCGAAAGTGAAATAGACACCAGCGTCGATTCTCCTACCCCCAGAGAATCCACCGATTTGCTGATTCGCATAAACTGCGTCCAACCATTTGCCGGTTCCGGTAGACTATTTAGCGCACCCCATGAGCCCTGAAACTACGCTCGCCAGCCCGCAACTCCTCACTGACCAGGACCTCTACCTCTTCAACGAGGGCAGCCACTACCGCATGTACGACAAGATGGGCGCGCACCTCCTCACCCATGATCGCCAGGCCGGCGCCATTTTCAGCGTCTGGGCCCCAAACGCGCGTTCGGTTTCGGTGGTCGGCAGTTTCAACGGATGGGATCCCAAAATTCACAAGCTCAGTCCGCGTGGCTCCTCAGGCATTTGGGAAGGCTTCGTCCCCGGAGCCAGCCATGGTGCGCTCTACAAGTTCCACATCGACTCACAGCGTCACGGATATCGCGCCGACAAAGCTGATCCCATCGGCCTGCTGCACGAAAAGCCTCCCCGCACCGCATCAGTCATATGGGATCTCAACTATCAATGGAACGACAACGAGTGGATGCAGAAGCGCGCTGAACGCAACTCGCTGCGCGCGCCGCAATCGATTTACGAAGTCCACCTCGGATCGTGGATGCGGGTGCCCGAGGAACACAATCGTCCGCTCACCTACCGCGAGACGGCCCCTCGCCTCGCCCAATACATCGGACAGATCGGATTTACCCACGTCGAATTCCTGCCGGTCATGGAACATCCGTTCTATGGCTCCTGGGGATATCAAACCACTGGATACTTCGCCCCCACGTCGCGCTACGGGACGCCGCAGGATTTCATGTATCTGGTCGACTACCTGCACCAGCACGGCATCGGGGTGATACTCGACTGGGTTCCGTCGCACTTTCCTTCCGATGCACACGGCCTCGCCTATTTCGACGGCACGCATCTCTATGAACACGCCGACTCCCGTCAGGGTTTCCATCCCGACTGGAAAACACACATCTTCAACTACGGCCGGCCCGAAGTCCGAAGCTTCCTGATGTCGAGCGCGATGTTCTGGTTCGACAAATACCACATCGACGGCCTGCGCGTGGATGCGGTCGCTTCCATGCTCTATCTCGACTATTCGCGCAAAGAAGGGGAGTGGATCCCCAACAAATTCGGCGGCCGCGAAAACATTGAAGCCATCGACTTTCTGCGCCGATTCAATCAGGAAGCCTACAAAGAGCATCCCGACATTCAAACCACAGCCGAGGAATCGACTTCCTGGCCCATGGTTTCAAAGCCGGTCTACGTCGGCGGCCTCGGGTTCGGCGAAAAGTGGGACATGGGATGGATGCACGACACGCTGAAATATTTCGAAAACGATCCCATCCATCGCAAGTATCACCACAACTTGCTCACGTTCCGCATGCTGTATTCCTGGCATGAGAATTTCGTCCTACCGCTCTCGCACGATGAAGTCGTACATGGAAAAGGATCGCTGATCGGCAAAATGCCCGGCGACGAATGGCAAAAGTTCGCTAACCTGCGACTGCTCTACGGCTACATGTATGCCCAGTCCGGCAAGAAGCTCCTCTTCATGGGTGGAGAGTTCGGCCAGGTCCGAGAATGGGGCCACGACACTAGCCTTGAATGGCACGTTCTGCAATATCAGGTGCATCGCGGAGTGCAAGCGTGGATGGAACAGTTAAACCGCTTCTATCGCAGTGAGCCCGCCATGCACGTACTCGACAACAGTCCCGCCGGATTCGAATGGGTCGACGCCAACGATAATGCGACAAGCACGGTTTCCCTCTTGCGCAAGAGCGAGAATCCACAAGACACGGTGTTGGTCATATGTAATTTCACACCCGTACCTCGTCCGGGCTATCGCGTTGGAGTCCCCCATGGCGGGTACTGGCGCGAAATGCTCAACAGCGACGCCCGCGAATACGCCGGCAGCGGCATGGGTAACCTGGGAGGCGTCCACGCCGAAGAGATTCCAACGCACGGTCGCCCATTTTCGCTCAAGCTAACGTTGCCCCCTCTGGCGGCGTTGTTCTTCAAGGCCGCGTAAAGCTCAAATGTGCATGGGGCAACGGCCGCCCTTCGGCCGTCCCACAAAGGCAAAAGTCAAGCGGAGGCCGTCCAGGGTCCCACTGTGATCCTCTGTGTCCTCTGTGGTGGAGCCTTTCGCCCCAGCCTATCCGAACTCCTGCTCGTTACTACTTCTGACAGCGATCTCCGCTTCGCACAAGCTTCCCATGCTATCCTCGCCTTAACTGGTCTTGCATGCGGATTCTCACCCGCTACGTCCTGGGCGAAGTCACGGCGCACTCTCTCATCGGCGTCGCCATCTTCACGTTCGTCCTCTTCACCCGTGACCTGGGTCATATCCTCGAATTAATCGTCCGTGCCAGCGCTCCGCTCCCGAGCGTATTCGAAATCTTCTCCTACACTATCCCGCTCGCCCTCACTTACACACTACCCATGAGTGTTCTGGTCGGAGTCCTCATCGGCCTGAGCCGTCTCGCCGCCGACAGCGAAATCACGGCTATGCGCGCCAGCGGCATGGGCGTATGGAGTTTCCTGCGAATCCTCTCGATCTTCGTCCTCGGCGCCTGGCTGCTCGCGTTGGGCAATGGGGTCTATGTGGCGCCCAAAGCTCAGGCAGCTCTAGGCCGTCTCGAAGGTCGCCTGAAAGGCTCACAGGTTTCTTTCGAGATCCAACCACGCGTTTTCTACGAAGGATTTCCCAAGATCGTCGTCTACGTACAGGACGTCAAGAATGCCCAGGGAGCCGCCGTCTGGAAGGGCGTCTTCATGGCCGATCTCACAGACGCCGCGAATCCGCGCATCACTTTGGCGAAAGAGGGAATCGTCATCAGCGAGGCGCCCGACCGTCTTCATCTGCACTTGATCGACGGTTCGGAGCACGAGACCGACCCCAAAGATCCCGATCACTATCAGATCTCAACCTTCGAACAGACGGACATTCCGATTGAACTGCCGTCCACCGAGAACAGGGCTGAAGAATCTCAGCCCTCCGGCGAAATGGATACCCGCACGCTCCACCAGAGAGCCATCAGTTCCGATCCCATCTCCGCCCGCTGGTACTCGATCGAGCTCAATCGCCGCTTCGCGCTGCCGACGGCCTGCCTGGTGCTGGCTTTGGTGGGAATTCCTCTGGGACTCTCGTCGAAGAAGAGCGGCAAGTCCGGCGGATTCGTCCTCACCATCCTGCTGGTATTCGCTTATTACGTTGTGTCATTGCTCGGAGTCTCGCTCGCGCGGCAAGGAAAGGTTTCGCCATGGTTCGGCGCATGGCTCGCTGACCTTGTGTTCCTCGGCCTCGCGATGTTTCTGCTTCTTCGCGCCGAAAAGCGGCCATTTGAGCTGGCATCTTTCCGTTTCTGGAAACCTAAGGATCCCGCGCTGCTGAATGGCTTCGGCCGCAGCCGTCGTGAGGGCGCTTTTGAGCGCGTCTCCACTCGCCGCCGCGTCTTTAGCGCCAGTTTTCCCACGCTGCTAGACGACTATGTGCTCCGCGACTTCTTCGTCTATCTCGGGATGATCCTTTCCACATTCATTGTCTTGCTTCTCGTATTCACTCTGTTTGAGTTGCTCGGCGACATTTTGCGGAATAAGGTCTCCACTCTGGTCGTAGCCGAGTACTTGCTGAACGTTACACCCTACCTGCTCTACAACGTGGCCCCGCTGGTCATGCTGCTGGCCGTTCTGGTTACATTCGGCTTGATGGAGCGATCCAATGAAATCACCGCGATCAAGGCGACGGGAACCAGCATCTACCGCATCGTCACCCCCGTGATCGCAGCGGCCGCAGTCTTGGCCGGAGCGCTATTCGTTGCCGACCAGTTTTACCTGCCCCATACCAACAAGCGTCAGGAAGCGCTCCACAACCAGATCAAAGGCAAGCCTGCACAAACCTATCTCCGCCCCGACCGCAAGTGGATTTTCGGCCAGAACAACGACATCTACTACTACCAATTTTTTGATCCGGATCGCGATCAGTTCGGCAATATCAGCGTCTTTCAGCTCGATAAGGCGACCTTCACCATTACCCGCCGCATCCATGCCGACCGCGCCCACTGGGCCGACAATCTCAACCGCTGGGTGTATGAACAAGGTTGGGAACGTGCACTCAACAT
>DATMOO010000040.1:0-81325 GCA_035568275.1 Candidatus Sulfotelmatobacter sp. | reverse complement strand
CGTTCGTTGCCGAAAATCTCGGTGTGATCACTCCAGGTGTAGAGGCTCTTCGCAATACTTTCGGGTTTCCGGGAATGAGCCTTCTGCAGTTTGCCTTCGGAAACGATCCACAAGGTCCCAGCTTCCGTCCCCATAACTATTCTCGCGAACTGGTCGCGTATACGGGCGGACACGACAACGACACCACTCTGGGTTGGTGGACGAGTTCAGGGGTGGGCGAAAGCACCAGAACGGAAGAGGATATTCGCGAGGAACACGATTTCACGCGTAAATATCTCGGATTTCAAAATGAGGAGGTCAATTGGATATTCATTCGTACCGTCCTGGCCTCCGTAGCAAACACGGCCATCATTCCCTTGCAGGATGTAATAGGTCTGGGGAGCGAAGCTCGAATGAATTTGCCTGGTACCGTGAGCGGAAACTGGAGGTGGCGCTACAAGGCGAATAGCCTGACGAAGGAAATCCGTCAAAAATTACTAGATCTAACACTTCTGTACGACCGTTAAAGTCTGTGCCTCTGCGCTGGTCAATCTGCGTTTGCGATCACACGCGAGCAGGGCACTTTACAAAGGTGAAAGTTCGTCTTCATCCTGCTCCTTCCTGGTACGAACGAACTTCTCTTCGAGGAAACGGCGTGCCAGATCTCTGCCGCCGATACCAAATGCGATGGCCAAACCAAGCATGAGGGCTCCGAAAGCAATGCCGAAGGCCACGAGCATGGTCTGCTCCGCCAAGCCCAGTTCTTCGAAGACGACCGACAGCACGAAGACCATAATGATGCTGCGGACAGCAAGGCTTAGCAGTCGCGGGGATGGAACGTTCGCGTTTACTGCGGCCAGCAGAGCGGCGCGGGCGGCAAAGCCGGCGGCAAGCATACCGAAGAACAAGATCAATACCGAAACAAACAGATGCGGCAGGAACAGGAAAAATCTTGCGATTTGTTCCTGCAGGCCCAGGATTCCCAACACGCTTATTCCCAGCAGGACGAAGCCGAGCCAAGTTACCCAGAAGACGAACCGGCTCAACATCTCAGTTGCCGATGGAAGCGCGGCTTTGGTAAGCAGTTGAGACGCGCCTGCATGTTCTGACAGACGATCGAATTTGATGAGCCGGAGAATGCTGCGCAGAATTGTTTTGACCAAGTACGCGATCAGCCATCCCACGAATGCAAGGATCAGCATCACGATCAGACGAGGGAGGTAGTGGGCAAAACCTCTGGCGAGATCCTGTACGGCCTGAGTCAGTTCGCTGATAATCAATTCCCGCATAGTAGCCTCACTGTTTCGATTTCCAGATCTCGAGCAGATACGGTTTTAATCGTTCGAACTCAAGGCATAAGTCTTCGATGTGATTCGCGACGTCACTCGCGGATCCGTTACGGTTCTCGAGAACAAACGTGAATACTCGCCCGCGAAAGAGCGGCGCGAGCGCTTGAATAATATGATCTCGGCTGATCACCGACTTCTGAAAAGCCGCGGCAAACTCATATACAGTCCTGACCCATAGTTCCGCAGGGTAACGAAACTCCTCTTCGCGCAAGCCCGCGATCCGCTTAAGCTCCGCTAGAGTCGCAGCAGAGAGAATCGTCTGAAATACGGATTCCAGTTCCGATACTCCGGTGACGAACATGTCCCGCAGGCGTTTCCGATTGACCCGCAGGGGATCCAGTATCAGTTCCGGGTCGGTTCCGATTGAAGGAACCTCCTGAGAACCAGAGACTGTGCTCCACGCGTTGAAATCGGGCTCTAGCGCAGAGAAGAGCACACCAACGGAATGGCGCAACGCAGGAACCAGGTCAGCGGCGCGCCCTTCGACGGGATCCTTCTTTCCGAGAAAAGACTGGCAGATGCGGAATCCGCCGGTGACTGCAGCCAGAGTCAGTCGAAGCTCAGTCCCGTTCTCGCCAATTCCATCATTCCATCGATTCTGGCCAAGGAATTGACTTCCCAGGCGACCGGAGAATCCGAACTCGGGCATGTACGCCTCACGGATTCTTACGCCATAGAGTGCGCGAACCATCGGGTACAGCAGGTTCGTCATCAATAGTCCATCAAACTTGTGCCTGTGATAAGTCGGGGAGACGAGATCAAAACCGCCGGAATATACGGGACGAACAAGATTGGAGATCCATTCAGGAGTGACACTTTCGGACTCGGGAGAGATTACGATACACGCTTTGGCTCGGAGCAGTTCGGCAGCCGCCATAATCGTCCGCATCGCAACCTCGCTTTGTGGGGAGCTGGCATATTTCGTGCTTATCGCATGCAGGGTGCGGAGTGCGTATACGCCCGAGTCCCGACGCACATCATCGATGGACACGCCGGTGATGAGTTCGGGGGTGCCGTCGCGCGATCCTCCGTCAGCGTTGATGATGACCGCACGTTCGCGAGGAAAACTGCGCAGGATGCCGGTTCGAATCGTGTGGACGATTGAACCCACGGTCTTGGCATTGTTATGCGTGGGCAGGCCGACAAGGATGTCCACCTCGCCGACATTGATGAGCTGGCGGAGAAAATCATCCGTAAGAAAATTTCCGTCTTCCACTTCAGAATCCTAGGTGATTTTGATGAAGGTCGGCATGCGGCGCTAGTCTAGACTCGTCGCAACCGAAACCAGTAAGACTGGTAAGGCCCCAGCGTTAACAAATAAGGCAGTTCACCGACGCGGGGAAAAAGATTATTGCCGAACATCTCGATCAGGACATTTCCCTTATAGCGCCGCAAATCCAGCTCGACAGCCTGTGCGGCACTGGAAAGATTGTTGACCATCAGGACGCTCTCATTGCCGAGCCGCCGCAAGTAAGCCAGTATTCTATGATTCGCTGGATAAAGAAATTCAATCGACCCCCTGCCGAACACGGCGCTAGATTTGCGAACTGCGATGATGCGCTGCATCCAGTGAAACAGAGAATGTTCGCTCTCTCTTTGAGCTGCGACATTTACCGCGGGATACCCATATACCGGATCATGAATCAGCGGAGCATATAGCTTTTCCGGTTCCGCGTTTGAAAACCCAGCATTCCATCCTCCAGTCCACTGCATGGGAGTACGCACTCCGTTGCGGTCACCCAAGCTTATATTGTCGCCCATCGCAATTTCATCTCCGTAATAAATGATGGGAGTACCGGGCAACGACATCACGATCGCGTTCATCAACTCGATCCGCCTACGGTCATTATTCAATAAGGGAGCGAGCCTCCTCCGAATTCCCAGGTTCAGCCGCATCGTTTTGTCCTGCGCATACATGTCGTACATGTAGTCGCGTTCGATGTCGGTGACCATTTCCAAGGTCAGTTCGTCGTGGTTTCGCAGAAAGAGGGACCACTGGCAGGAGGGCGGGATCTCCGGAGTTTGCTGCAGAATTTCTGTGATGGGCTTGCGGTCTTCAAGCTTAAGCCCCATGAACATCCGCGGCATCAAGGGGAAATGAAACGCCATGTGGAATTCGTCGGAATCCCCGAAATATGGACGCAGGTCCGCAGGCCACTGGTTGGCTTCCGCTAGAAGCATTCTGCCGGGGAACTGTTCATCCAGCCTTCGCCGCAATTCTTTGATGATCGCGTGGGTCTCCGGCAAGTTCTCACAATTGGTACCTTCCCGTTCGATCAGATAGGGCACCGCGTCAAGCCGGAAGCCATCGACCCCCATTTCCAGCCAGAACTTCATAATGTTCCACATTTGCTCCCGCACGGCAGGATTGTCATAGTTGAGATCGGGCTGGTGACTGAAAAAGCGATGCCAATAAAAAGATTTCGAAGCCGGATCCCATGCCCAGTTGGACTTCTCAGTGTCGAGAAAGATGATTCGAGTGTCTTTAAACCGGGTGTCCATGTCGCTCCACACGTACCAGTCGCGGCGGGGATTATCCTGCGAAATTCTCGCCTCCTGAAACCACGGGTGTTGATCGGAGGTGTGGTTCAGCACCATTTCGATGATGACCCGGATACCGCGCTGATGCGCGGAGTCGAGAACCTTGCGGAAATCCTCCAGGGTCCCGTAGCTGGGATGGACCGAGTCGTAATCTGCGATGTCGTAGCCGTCATCCCGAAGGGGCGACGGAAAGAAAGGCATCAGCCATATCGCGTTGACGCCCAGTTCCTGGAGATAATCGAGCTTCTTTTCAAGTCCGAGAAAATCCCCAATGCCATCACCGTTGCTGTCGTTAAACGTGCGGACATGAACTTGATAAATGATCGCGTCCTTATACCAAAGCGCATCTTTGTTAGTTGAGTTCAACTGCTCTCTCCTGAGGAGACTCCACAATTCTGGTACCGCAGCCCCAAAAGGCAGTGTAAATGAAGTGGGAGTTCAGCCTCCGATTGTCTAGACTCGGGGCTAAAACAGGGAAGTGCAGGCTCTCTGTGAACAGGATGGGCTCATTCCTGTGCAAAATGGCCGCGGAATACACGCCCGCCAACCGTGACTTGCTATGAACGTCAGTGGACTCGCTTTCTCACCATTCTCCCATACACGATCGGAGCGCGGCGGGTAACCCTTTTCCGGGTTCAGCAACTGATCGTCTCCGAGGGATAATACCAGACATGAGACAGGCCTCAGGGTTCGGCCTTCCGGTTCTATTGCTAATCAGTCTCTCCGTTTTTTCTCTTTTCGCGCAGAGCGGCGCTGATCCAATCGGTGAAATTACAGCAGCTTTGCGCTCCGGCGATTTCTCTACGGCGCTTCAATTGCTTCAGCCCGCCCTCCAGCACACTCCAAACAGTGCGCAGTTATGGACGCTGCAAGCACTTGCGTATTCGGGAGAAGGACAGAGCAAGGATGCGCTGGCTGCATTTCGCCGCGCATTGAAGATCTCCCCCGATTACCTTCCGGCGCTCGAAGGCTCGGCCCAACTGGAATACGACTCCGGCAGCGCCGCCGCCCTGCCACTGTTGCAGCACGTCTTGCGATTGCACCCTAACGATCCAACGACTCACGCCATGCTGGCAGTGATCGCGTTCAAGAAGGGCGACTGCGCTTCAGCGGCGCATCACTTTGCCCAAAGCGGGTCTTTGGTGGACTCGCAGCCCGGAGCTTTGCAGGAGTACGGCGTTTGCCTGATGGAACTCAAACAGTCCGACAAAGCAATGCCCATATTTCAGCGGATATTGGCATCCCACCCCGACGATCCTCGCGCCAGGCGAAGTCTGGCAACTGCGCAACTTTCGGCCGGGCAACCACAGGATGCGATTACCACGCTGCAACCTCTGCTGGAGTCCGGAAGCCCCGATGTGAGCGTGATGCAGTTGGCGGCCGCTGCCTACGAGGCGAACAAAGACACGCCTAATGCCGTCAAAAAACTCCACGAGGCGATCGTCAAAGACCCGCATAACATCACGCTGTACGTGGATTTTGCCAACATTGCAATGACTCACCAGTCTTTCCAGACAGGGATCGACATGATCGATGCTGGACTTAATCTGGAGCCCAAAGCCGCGGAACTCTATTTAGCTCGGGGCGTGCTTTACGTGCAGCTTGCTGATTACGAAAAAGCGGAAGCTGATTTCGCGAAAGCCGAACAATTGGACCCACAGCAAGCCCTGAGCGCGGCAGCACAGAGCATGGTTGCCGAGGAGCTGAACCACGACGACCCTGACCAAGCCCTAGCGATCGTGCGATCCAAACTGGCGAAGAAGCCCGATGATGCCTTTCTATGGTACCTTCAGGCCGCGATCCTCGCGCAAGAGGCACCAGCCCCAGGGAGTGCCGAGTTTCAACAAGCCATGCAGTCAGGGAAAAAAGCGGTTGGGTTGCAGCCGTCTCTTTCCGCAGCGCACAACGTATTGGCCAAGCTTTACCTTCAGGCGGGACAAATCGCGCTTGCCATCAAGGAGTGCAGGCTGGTCTTGCGGGACAATCCCGCAGATCAGACCGCTTTGTATCATTTGGTACTCGCGCTCCGGAAGACGAATGACAAGGCTGAGATCCCTGAGTTGCTGAGGCGGCTGGCAAAAGCTCGCCAAGATGCAACCAAGGAAGAAGCCGAACATAACCGCTACAAATTGGTCACGCAACCGGGCCCGCAGTCGAACTAGTGGAGAGCAGGTTCCTCTCCCCGTTGCAGGATCTTCAACTCGACGCTCATCGTGGAGTGGCCGCCATCGACGCGCGATGTCCCGTGGTTATCTCCCAGTAATCGATCCAGCGTTCACGGATGCCGTTGGCCCGCTCGAGAAGCTCCTTGCTCGGGGGATGCCCGTGTTCCACGACAACGACAATCCCCGTATTGAATTTCTTTTGGGAGTGATCAACGCCGGGTAAGCGTGGACCCTCGGTTGCAATCACGTCCTGGATTGTCACTTTCGTTCGATCTGCCTTGAATATCGGATGGCCGTTCGGATCTTTTCCGGCGGGCACGAGATTCTGCAGAATGAAAAAGTCAGGCACTTCCGACGGGGAGATCAGACCCATCAAATAAAGATCAAGATAGGAATATCCCGTTGCCGGCACATAGTAGTCGTCATCAAGCTGTGTGTAAGTTCCATCGAAGTTATCCTGCCAAACGCTCCCACCCATTGCGGAAGCTTCGGTCGGACGCTGGTAAGGAAACGCAACCGGGGCTTGCAATCCTCGCGCCCAGTGGACCGGACCGAGCTGAATTGTTTCACCACCTTTGAGTTTCGCCGACACGAAAGCAGCCCAGCGATGACCCATCTCGTGCCCGATTTGTGACATGGCATAGTTGTAGGGAAGTATCTTTCCATCCGGTGAGCGCTCTGCAAGTTGGTGCAGGTAGAACGTTACGTCGTGGTCGCTCCCCACTGGGGCTCCATCGGGCGGCCATTCCTGCATCTGATTCGAGCCAACGTAAACGGGCTGCACATACTCCCACTGAAACCTGCCCTCCGTGCAATAGCTTTGAAGATCGTGCATAGTTGCGCCAACCCCGGTGACGTTTCCACCTACCGGACCATCGCTCGGAGTTCCGGCTTCCTGGTTATCGATGCGGAAATCGGAGTAGTAGGCGAGGAAATCGAACTTATCGCCGAGAGCCTTGATTACTGTGCAAGAGAGGTCCTGAGGTCTGGGCAAGGTCAAGTAGTGGAACGCTTCATATACAACTGCAAACGGGCCGTCCTTGCGGGTCAGGGAAGAAAGGTGAACTTCAGGATTGCGAATTCCCGATAAGCGGATAACATGAGGCGTAACCCGAGCAACCGGATCGGGATGTCCGGGCGCAACGACTTCAGCGGAGACGGAAGCCTGCTGCAGTCCGCGGAGCGAGCTCGGCACCACTCCTTCGAGGGTGATCGTGTTCCCACTTGCAATCACCTTGCGCGAAACTCCCGGACCGAATGCGATGTACCGTGAGGGGCGGTGATGCCATGCAATCCCGCGCGCCGTCCATGCCAGCTTCTTCTGATCAGCATTCGCACTTGTCGAAATGGGTTTTTGCGCATCAAGATAAACGCGGTAGGTAACGCCGTCGAGCGCCGGGTCGCCCTCGCGGAGCGCTGGCCCTCGCATTTCGAACGTCACCTTCAGTCGAATGCCATCTTCCACCGACAAATTGAGCTTTCGAACATCGAGATGTGCGGCCAAGTCTGAATGTGGCTCTGCCTCGACCGTCGCCAAGGATTTTCCGTTGCCCGATAGTTCGGGATAGATGCCAACGATGGCGTCTTTCGCGGCGAGTTCCTTGTACGACATTTCAATCGATCCGTTGCGGTGTAGAACCACTTGAAACCGGTTGATCGTTTTGAACCAAGTGAAGTCCTGGATGTTCCCGAATGGCTCAGTAACGTCCCACGTGACGACCGCACGATCCGCGAGTTCTTTAGCGTAATGAGGTCCGGACATTCGCGGCTTAAAGAAGACGCAGATGGCCGGCGCGCTATCGATTAGAGTGCTTGCGGCGTCCGCCAGAGGATCGAATCGGCCGATGGAAACGCCTCCTTCAGAGCGGCGAGAGTTGACGGGATTGTCATCGTTTTCCCGCTGGCCAAAGCTAATGGATCCGGTCGTTCCTACGAAGAATGAGTTCCATTTCTTTCCAGAGAATGGAAAAGGAAACTGATGAAGAGCAACCTCAGCGCCGGTGAGTTCAGAACCGAAATCGGAGTCCCAGTTCAACGTCTCATGCTCTACTCGGTACTGGGAGCCATCCGGCGTGAAACGGAGGGTCTGCCCGACAAGACCGAACAAATTCGCCTTTCCAAGAGCACCATCATCCAGATCCATAACGACCAGGTTGCTATTTGTCCATACCTTGCCGATCGGATGCCCTTGCGCGATTTCTTCGTCCTGAGCCAGAGCTAGGTTGTGATAACAGAGCAACGCGCACAAAACCAGGAAGCCAGTCCGCATGAGACATTCAACGCCACGTCTGGTCACGTCTCCCTCACTCCGCTACTTCGATGCAGTGCTTTTGCCAACACCGACAATTCGACTACCCACCCCACCAGTTCGACCAACACCGGCTGAACCCGGCCTTTTTGACATCTCATGCAGGAGGGCAGGCCGTTCCCGCCCAGATGAACGAGAGCGTTGCTCGTTAAAACCGTCTCAATGCGTCACTACAGATAAGTCTCGGTTGATGGTTGGGCCCACATAACAAATGTCTGAAGTGAGAAAGACCGAGCAAACGCTTGCCAAAAACGCAGATTTTGTATACTTTATGCGCAATCTGTGTCAACCAGAATCTTCTGCCGCTCAAAGATTTCCCGGTCTCAGCCCGATCGAGGATCTTAACTTCGGGCACCGGGACCTTGCCAAAAAAGAAGCGGACCGCAGTCGTTATAAGTTGGTCGCCTCAACCGCCAAGACGATCGTTGCCACCAGTAAACCTTTACTCACTGCCTTCACGGCCGCGATAATGGAAGCTCTACCATGGCAATGACCCGTCGTTCGTTTGTCCTTTTTTCTCTTTGCGCCTCGGCACAACAGTTGATCGGGCAGCAGCAAGGAATCGCCACACGCGAGATAAAGGCGCAGCCCAAGCCCGCGCCTTCGGGTCGGCCGTTCGATGCGCATTTCACCGATGTTGCAAAGGAAGCAGGCTTGCATGTGCCTGTCATCTACGGAGGGGTGGACTCCAAGAAATACATAATGGAGGCGAACGGGTGTGGTTGCGCCTTCATTGACTATGACAACGACGGATGGATGGACATCTTCCTGCTTTCCGGCACGCGGCTGGAGGGCGATCCTCCCGAAGCGACCAATCGGCTCTATAAGAATAATCGCGACGGAACTTTTACGGATGTGACCGATAAGGCCGGACTCCGAGCCGTGGGTTGGGCGAATGGTGTGTGCGTCGCCGATTACAACAATGACGGCTTCGCTGACATTTTCTGTACCTATTACGGACAGAATCGCCTCTACCGCAATAATGGGGATGGCACTTTTACCGATGTAACCAAGCAAGCCGGACTCTGGGAATCGGGGCCGGTGCGATGGGGCGCCGGCTGTGCTTTTCTGGATTACAACCGTGACGGTCATCTCGACCTCTTCGTATCCAATTACATTCGATTTTCGTTCGAGCACGCTCCGGCACCAGGAGAAAACTCAACCTGTAACTGGAAGGGCATTCCGGTCAACTGTGGGCCACGTGGGCTTCCCACGGGCCGGCATTCTCTTTATCGCAACAACGGAGACGGGACATTTACCGACGTCACGAAACAGGCGGGCATCGCTGGAGCGACCGAGAGCTACGGGATGACTGTAGTCACCGCTGATTTCGACGAGGACGGATGGCCCGACATATTCGTGGCCTGCGATTCCACTCCCAGCCTGCTGTTTATGAACAATCATGATGGTACGTTCCGCGAAGAAGGTGTAATGCGCGGGGTTGCATTAAGCGACGACGGCATGGAACAAGCGGGCATGGGTGTCGGCGTTGGTGACTACAACCTCGATGGACATCTCGACTTGTTCAAGACCCATTTCATCGGGGACACATGCGGCTTCTACCGCAATGATGGGAAGGGGAACTTCGACGAGGTGACCCGTTTGGCAAAGGTCGGAGTGGAAACTCGGTTTACCAGTTGGGGAACGGGGATGGTTGATCTCGATAACGACGGCTACCCGGACATGCTCTTCGTAACCGGCAGCGTGTATCCGGAAGTCGAACGCAAGTTGCCACAGTATCCGTACAAGACTCCACGAGTTCTGTTTCGCAATTTGGGGAATGGCACGTTTGAAGAACTGGATTCGCAGGCGGGCGAAGGAATCACCACTCCGCACAGCAGCCGTGGTTGTGCTTTCGGAGACTTCGACAATGATGGGGACCTGGACGTTCTGATCGTCAACATGAATGAGCCGCCCTCGCTCTTGCGAAACGACTTGAAGGGTAAACAGAACTGGCTGAAGGTGAGGCTGGAGGGGGTGAAATCGAACCGTAGCGCGATCGGGGCCCGAGTTCTCGTTCACTACGGGAATAAAGTGCAGGCGCAGGCGGTACTGAGCCAGTCCAGCTATTATTCGTGCAACGATCCACGCCAGCATTTTGGGTTGGGGGCAGCAACCGAAGTTGACGTTGAAGTGTATTGGCCCAATGGACTGCACGAACAATTCAAGAAGGTTTCTGTCAACCAGTTGGTCACGATTCGAGAAGGTTCGGGGATTGTGAGCAACAAGGCCGGGAGCCGAGGCTGAAGAGGCAACGGGCTCGCGAGCCCGGGCATGGCGGCCTCTATGCCGCTCTAAATTCCGTAACGAAAGCGCGACGGATTTTCTCCCAATCCCAAAAAGAAGAAAAGTTCTTGACAAGGGATAAACGTAGTATTTATACATTATGCCACTTGAGTAAACGTTTGCTCAGAACCTTCACTGCAATTTGAAGACTTTGCCTGGAGGCCACCATGCCAGGATGCATGCCGTCTCGCGGTTCATTCTTCGTAGTGTCGAGCTTGGTGCTTCTCGCTAGCGCAGCCCTGGCGCAATTCACCGGCAGTATTCAGGGAGTAGTAGAGGACAAGAGCGGAGCGGGAATTGGTAAAGCCGACGTCCAGCTCGTCAATATAGCGACGGGAGTGGTAGCCACGACCACGACGGACGCCTCGGGAAACTACCGCTTCCTCAGTCTAGCTCCCGGTAGTTACAAACTGACGGCTGATGCGGCGGGATTTGCCAAGTCCGAAGTGGATGTCACCTTGCTTACCCAGCAGAACTTGAGTGTCCCCATCGCCTTAAAGGTCGGCTCTGCCTCGGAAGCGATAACGGTCACCTCCGAGGCTCCGCTCGTGAACACTGCGGAGACCCGCAATCAACTAACCTTGGAGACGCAGTCACTGTCCACGCTGCCACTGGCAGGCCGCAGTTTCATCTCCCTCGTAACACTGGCACCGGGCGTCTCAGGATTGGGAACCATGGGTGGTGGAACTCCCGGAGGTGGTGGAACGCCAGGATCGGGCGTGGATAACTACTCCACCGAAACGGCTGTGGACGTGAGTGCCAATGGGCAAGGTACGGTGGGAAACAAGTTCATTATCGATGGACTTGATGTCAACAGCAGTATTCGGCAAGGTGTTCTGAACCTTACACCGAATCCTGATGCGATTCAGGAAACCAGTATTCAGGTCAACACGTTTTCATCGGAGTACGGTGGCGCCAGTTCGATCCAGATGACCAGCACCACAAAATCCGGGTCGGACACATTCCATGGACTGGCCAGCGATTACTTCAACTACCAGAACATGTATGCCATCACGGAATTCATGACTCCTGGGCACACAAAGTATCATCCGTTTCATAGCAACAACTTCTCAGGGGCGATTGGAGGTCCAATCATCCCGCACCACCAACTCTTCTTCTTCTTCTCAGTCGAACCTCTACGCTCATCAGCTGCTACAGGAGGAGCGACAATCAACTCTCCAGATCCGGCCTTTGCGACTTGGGCGCAACAGAACTTCCCTGGCACTTTCGGGACGAAGATCCTGAATACGTATGCGCCGACAGGCCTGACGGGCGGCACCCTATCGAAGACGGCGAATGACATCTTCCCAGGCACCTGTGGAACTGCAGCGACTAGTAATCTGCCGTGTTCCACCCCCATGATTGACACTGGTGTCTTCAACTCCAGCAATTTCCGCAACGGCAACCAATACTTCATCCGCGTAGACAAGTACTTCAAGAACGATCGAATCTACGGTAGCTTCTTCCGCACAGATCTCAGCTTCGGCGGGCCGGCGCCTATCCCGCAGTTCTCTTCCACCAACAAGAACTGGGAACGCGCCTTCCAGGTGAACTACGAGCACACGTTTAGTCCCACTACCCTGAACGAGGTCATCTTCGCCCAGAATCGGATCGAAGGTGTGCAACATCAGACTGGCGATTTCACCATCCCCTCAGTGGGAGTCTCTGGGCTTTCCAACCTTGACGGGTTCGGCGGATTCTACGGCCAAGGCTTTGCCCAGGGCGATTTCATCCAGCACAACTATCACTGGCGCGACGTTCTGACCCACGTTCGTGGGGCTCACGTCTTGAAGTTCGGTTACGAAGGATGGTTTGGCGACGATGTCGAGCCCTTCCAGGGACCGTGGTCCACGCCGAAATTCCAATTCGACAATTTGCTGAATTTGGCGCAGGACTCGCCTCACACCGAGGGTGGCGTGATGTATAACCCCATCACAGGTCAACAGCAGCTCTGGGAATGGAACGCCGCTTCCAGAACCTGGGGAATCTTTGCCGAAGATACATGGAAGGCGAGACGCAACTTAACTGTGACGCTGGGTCTGCGCTTTGACGATCAGGGCAATCCCTATTCGCGGTCTGATTCGACCGTGTTTGGGAATTTTTATCTCGGATCGGGAGCGACCTTCGAAGACCGCGTCGCTAATGGAGTTGCGAAGCCCACCAAGAATGCCCTTCGTGGTTCACCCAAGGCCTTCAATCCGCGTGTTGGCGTAGCGTGGGACGTGACCGGAAAGGGTGACTGGGTCGTGCGTGGCGGGTTCGGCATGTATGCGAACTGGCTGTCTCAGGCCAATGTGCAGGAGGAATTCCGCGGCAATCCGCCGGGTCTGATTATGCCGACCTTCTTCGGTGGCACCGGTGCCAATTCTCCGGTCTTCACCCAGGGGAGCGGCACCAAACCTCCATTTGGCTTTAGCTATCCACCTCTAGCCGGCACAGCGATTTGTCCGACCGCACCATGCCTTGACGCGAAGGGAGGAATCCCTGGTGCATCGCCGGGCATCGGAGGCATTAATCCCAACTTGACGACTCCTACTGCGTATATTTTCGCGGCTACGCTAGAGCGAAAGATTGGCAATAACCTCGTCGCCAGTGTCCTCTACAGTGGTTCTCACTCCAGCAATCTGGTTGCGAATGGTAACCAGGCCGGAACTGTAAGCTACGGTGCTGACATCAACGCCAAGCCCGGGGATCTGTTGGTGAATCCTAATCCCACCAGGCTCAATACCAGCTTTGGACCGATCACTTATGCGGACAACGATCGGGTCGCCAACTACAACGGCGTGACGTTTGACATGAGGGGACGGGCGAAGCGTGCCTTCTTTGATGCTTCGTACACACGCTCTAACTCCAAGGATGACGCAGGTACAGGCGGTGCCAGCATTGGCAACGGTTCGTACCCGACGGCTTTGAACCCACACCAGTTTTACGCGAACTCCCCCTGGGATGTTCCCAACCGCTTCTCCCTTACCTTCAACTACCAATTACCGGGCTTGAGTGGCGGTAAGGGCGCTTCCGGTTTGTTAACCGGAGGTTGGGGAGTAAGCGGGACTGCGATCTATCAGACAGGCTATCCGTTCACGGTTGTCACAACGGCTCCGTTTAGCGCTGGCGGAGATTACAACGCTGACGGGGACAACCTGGATTATCCGGACGTCACCAGCTATCACCAACTGACTTCCCGGAGCAGCTATCTCAACGGCGTCTTTGGTGTCTCTACCGCGGAACAATTCCCCGTACCGACCTTAGGTACGAATGGCAACGAGAAGCCACAGCAATTCAGGCAGCCGAGTTTCACCGAGACGGATCTGACTGCGTACAAGGACACCCACATAACGGAGCGGGTGAATTTCGAAATGCGGTTTGAGTTTTTCAATCTCTTCAATCACCCAAATTTGTTTGTGGATCCAAACCTGGCGAATGGGTCGTTTGGGAGAGCCATCAGCCAGCAACTTCCAAGAAACTGGCAGATCGGAGGCAAGATCACGTTCTAACGATTTCGCCAGTCACCCGGAGCCCCGCCGCTTCACAACGACGGGGCTTTTTTGCTTGCCTGCCTACCTCGCATTACATTAAAAGAGTGACCGAGAGTAGCCAAGCAGGACCGGTGACGGGTCGAAACGAGGGAAGCAGAAAAAGAAGTTGTCATGTTTCCCTCATACTATTGCTAGTCCTAACTGGTGCATTCGCACAAAGTGCGAGTGATCCATCCCCGCCAATCGCCTCGGCACTTCGGGACCAGCAATTTGAGAAAGCCCTCGAACTTCTCCACCCTGCTCTGCAACAATTTCCTCGAGATGCTGGGCTGTGGACGATGCAAGGGACGGCATATTCGGGAATGGGTAGAAAAAAGGATGCCCTGACATCGTTCCGGACCGCACTGGAATTTTCGCCGGACAACGTATTAGCTTTGCAAGGCGCTGCGCAAATCGAATATGACTCCGGCAGCGCGGCCGGGATTCCCCTGCTGAGGCATCTTCTCCTGTTACGACCTGGCGATGTCACCAGCCACGGCATGTTGGCTGTGCTTGAGTATCAGCAGGGAAACTGCCGCGCTGCCGTCCCGCACTTTGAAGGGGCTGCTGCGCTTTTTGACTCACGAGTGCAAGCACTCCACGCCTATGCCACGTGTCTGGTCAGACTGAAACAGATCGACAAGGCGGCTGGCGTCTTTCAGCGCGCATTGTTGCTCGATCCGGACAACCGGCGGGAGCGGCAGGTTTTGGCCTCTCTGCAATTAATGGCGCACCAGCCTGAAGATGCGCTGGCCACACTCGATCCGCTGCTTGGAACCACCGCCGATCCGGAGACGTTGGAGCTTGCCTCGAGAGCCTACGAAGACACTCATGACACAACCAAGGCAGTCGATGCGCTGCGGCAAGCTATTCTGCTGCATCCGCAAGACTCAAATCTGTACGTTGACTTTGCCATTTTGTCTGCCGCTCACCAGTCTTTCCAAGTGGGCATCAATGTCGTGAATGAAGGCATCAATCTGCAGCCCCAGGCAGCAGCGCTCTACTTTGCTCGGGGCGTGCTCTATGTGCAACTTGCCGAGTATGACAAGGCCCAGGCGGACTTTGAAAAAGCTTATGATCTTGATCCGTCGCAATCACTGAGCGCTGCCGCGCAAGGTTTGGCAGCCGTGCAGCAGAACGATCTGGATCGCGCGCTGGCCGGGGTGCAGGAAAAACTGGCGCGCAAGCCAGTCGATCCGATCCTGCTCTACTTGCAGGCCGACATACTTACGCAGAGAGGGGCCGAGCCGGGAAGCACGGATTTTCAAACAGCTATGCGTTCTGCGAAAAAGGCTGTCGCACTTCGTCCTACGCTTGGTCCAGCTCGCAGCGTGTTGGCGAAGCTCTATTTGCAGTCTGGCCAGTATCCTGAGGCTGCTGCCCAGTGTCGCAAAGCTCTGGAAATTGATCCCAAAGATCAGACGGCGCTGTATCACCTGATCCAGGCAGTGAGGAAGACTGATAAGAAGGACCAAATCCCAGTACTCTTGAAACGCTTAGCGCTGCTTCGTCAGCAGGCGACGAAAGACGAGCGGGAACAGTATCGCTACAAACTGGTAGAAGGGGATACGCCGCTCAAATAAATCCGATTCTGAACCAAAAAGCCCCGGACCGATCGTCCGGGGCCGCAGTCGAAGCGAAAATACTCTTAGGATTTAAGCTGAACGTAGGTGCTATAGCTTTCCTTGTCGATCATCATGAACGATCGCATTGTGATGCTTCGCTGATCCGCTGAACTCGCCAGCCAGTCTCCCGTAGCGTTGCTTGCGGCCTTTGCCTGAAGCAACGCATTGCGCTCGAATGTTGGCTGGGACTCACCCACTGCCATCAACACTAATGGGCCCTGCACCAAGGCCACGATGTCCGGATGATTTGCGTCCACAGCCTCGAGCCTCAGAGGCATAGGCAACTCAAGTTCTACCCGGTCACCGTCTTTCCACGTATTGCGAATGCTGGCGAAAGTGCCCGGCTGAACTTCACTGGAGATTCGCTTCCCGTTTACGGTTAGCACAGGGCTGGGCGTTGCCCACTCCGGGATGCGCACGTATAGCGTGTACTCCTTAGGCGACGAGGCCGATACCTGAATCTGAATCTTGTTGTCGAAAGGATATTTTGTTTCCTGCTTCAAGCCTTGCTTCGCCCCGCCATCCGTCCACTGAACGCTGGAAGGCGTAAACAGATTCACGTAGACGCCATCCGCTGCGCGAAGATAGGTGCTGATGTGATAGTCGGCAGCGAGTTGAGGAAACGTTCCTGAGCAGCACGGCCATTTTTGTCCATACCAGACTTTCTTTCCGGTCGTGGCGTAGTCAGCGTAATAGAAAGAGGTTCCGTCAGCCTGAATCGGCCAGGCCCCTAGAATCGTGTTGTAGAGGACGCGTTCCATGCTGTCGCCGTAACGCGCATCTTTTGTCACGCGCAAAAGATAGCGAGTGATCTTGAAGTGACCATAAGCTCCACAGGGAGTTTCAAAGCTGGCGTGAGTCGTCGTGAGACTATTGCCCAATTGCCCTGTTCCCGGCTCGCCGAATGCCTCATTCGGTCCCCATCCTCCGGTCGCGAAGCTTTGTGTCTTGACGAGCATGTCGAACCCATTCTTTGCCGCACGTAGATGTTTTTCGCTTCCCAGGGTGATGTAGGCTTGCATCGCTGAACTGAACGCGTTGACGTGACTGTAGGCATGCTCGAAGGGAAGTACATTGTTGCCTTGCGACAGCGGATCGAAATAGGTGTCATCTTCGAGGAACTTCTTGGCCATGTCGCGATAGAACGACTTGCCGCTGCGCTGGTATGCCAGGAACAGATTCTCTGGCAGGGTATAGGTCTCATCCCATGTGTAAGAAGTGTCCTTATGCGGGCGGGAGCGCATTTCCGCGCGTGACAACGCCTTCTCCGGCAAATAGGCGACGATGGCGCGAGTCAGCTTTTCATGTATATCCATCGCCATTGGATCGTGGGCATATTCATGAGCGTCAATCAGGCCGCACGAGAGTTTGTCATAGGTGTACGCCGGAAGACGGTAGTCCACGAAGAACTTGGCTTTCGGATCCAGTGTCTCGCCGTATCCCTTCACCAGACGATGGATCTTCGCCTTGGTCGACTCTGAACCCGTGACCGCATAAGCTCGGGCAAGGGCCGAAACGTACTGCCCGAAAGTATGACCAGCAATAAATCCGTGAAAGTCATTGCCTTCCAAACTGAATCCCGTGAGGTCGTACCAGCCTCCCATGTCTTCTCCGGGAGCAGCCAGACCGGCGACCTGCCGGAAGACCTTCAGCATGCGGTCGTCATCAAGATTCAGGAAGCGCGAGTGGTTTTCTTCGAATTGTCGCTTCATCGGTCCATCCAGCAACTGGACGTCGCCATAGGCAAACGTCGTGAGTGGTGTGGACACAGCCACCAGGCTCTTGTCGGAGGCGGCCCATGCTGGAAGGATGCTCGCGGCACAGGCGCCCGCAGCAGTGGCACTCGTTGCCTTGAGGAAGGTTCGACGATCTACTCCTGACGGCATATTTTTGGTCCTCCCATTACGAGCAATCGTTTACTACAAAGAGAGGCTAGGAGCCTTGTACCCTTTTGTCAATGAGTCGCACAAGAGGTGTCATTTGCAGACCCGGATTTGACCTTGTCCTCATGTTGACCAGAGCGACCGCTTTCTCCTGACGTGGCGGTCGTATCCCCGCCCCCCAACGCGATCTTCGGCCAGCCGTGGGTCCAGGCAATTGTGGAAATCTGCAAGTACGGTTGTCCATTGACGCTGTCGTAGGCGTGGAAGACGATGATGTCTCCGTCTTCTTGCTTCAGTACGGACTCTCCGCCGGGGCCAATCCAGCGCCTGCTGCTCTCCAACAAAGCGGTACCACCTCCGTCCATCATCGGCAGACCATCTGCGTCAACATATGGCCCGGTAACGGCGCGCGAGCGCCCTACCATGATTTTGTAGGTGCTCTTGATTCCACGGCAACAGAGATCGAATGAAGCAAAGAGATAGTAGTAATCGTCGTGGTGAACAACGAAAGGTGCCTCAATCGCTTGCCAATCGCCGGGGGCACCGGGCGGGTTTGGGGAAGGATTCTTGGGGCGCTGGCGGCGAGCAAGAGAGTACAACTTGGCATCGTCGGACGACAATAAACCAGTTTCGGCATCAATCCGCCTCATCTTGATCCCATCCCAGAAACTGCCGAAGGCCAGCCAAACACGGCCGCCCTCATCCATGATCAGATTTGGGTCGATCGCATTGAAGTTATCTTCAGCACGCGAACGAAAGACTAATCCCCGATCCACCCAGTGAAAGTCCGCGCTCTTCGGATTCAGAGTCTTGTTGGTTAATAGCGCGATGCCGGAACTATTTTTGCCGAATATTGAAAAGGCATAGTAGAGGTGGTACTCCCTGTTGAAGTAGGAGATATCCGGCGCCCAGAGTTCTTTGGTTTCCGGGCTCTCTTTCTTGATCCACTGCGGAATTTCTCTCAGCGCGTACCCGCACTTTTGCCACTCATGGAGGTCCTGGGAGCAGCGGATCGGGATCTCTCCTCCATGTTCAGGCCCATTGCCGGTACTGAACAGGTACCACGTCATGCCGTCCCGAATGATAGAGGGATCGTGCACGTGTTGAATGTCCCCGCCTAACACGAGGTCCGTGGGTGACCCCGATGATGGCTGAGCAGGGCTGCTGCTAATCGAAAAGCCTGCCAGGAACGTGCAGCCCAGAAGGAACCGGATGTTCATATGCGGGGAACCTTTCCTGGTGCGATAGAGGACATGCCAGCGTATAATTTTAGCAAACGTTTACTCGTTTGGCCCCTGCGAGGACACCGTGATGAGTTGGAGAGGGAGTCTTGCGAACCGCGTCCTTCCGGCTAACGCTGTCAGTCGTGAACACTCAACCAAAACCTATCTTAATAGCCGGCGTTGCTTGATCCCCAAAGGCCGCTATTTGCTCCCTGCAACTCTTACACACTTGTGTGACGCAAGGCGCCGGCGCCAGACCCCACATGTGAACTGAGTATGGGAAAAGAGGACGGTGTGATCGATCTATCGAATTTGGAAGCTTGGTTCGTGACTGGCAGCCAGCATCTCTACGGGCCGGAAACGTTGAAGAAGGTCGAGCAGCATGCTGCCGCCGTCGCGCGAGCGTTGGATTCATCTCCTGAGATGTCGGTAAGGATCGTCGCGAAGCCGGTGATGACGAGTAGCGAATCGATTGACCAGCTGTGCCAGGATGCCAACGGTTCAAAGAGTTGCGTCGGGGTGATTACCTGGATGCACACTTTCTCGCCAGCTCGTATGTGGATTGCTGGCCTGAGAACGCTTAGCAAGCCATTGCTGCACTTCCACACTCAATTCAATGAGGAATTGCCTTGGTCGACCATTGATATGGACTTCATGAATCTGAATCAGTCGGCTCATGGAGACCGCGAATTCGGATTCATGGGAGCCCGAATGCGGCTCAAACGAAAAATTGTGGTCGGGCACTGGCAGCATGCCGACGTTCACTCGGAGATGGGCGCGTGGATGCGCGCAGCGTGCGCCTGGCACGATGCCCAACATCTGAAGGTCGCTCGCCTCGGCGACAACATGAGGAACGTTGCCGTGACGGAGGGAAACAAGGTCAATGCGCAGATCAACCTCGGTTACACCGTGAATGGGTACGGCGTTGGAGATGTAGTGCAACGCGTCCAGCAGGTGACCGACTCAGAAGCCAATAAGCTTACGGCCGATTACGACGATGCGTACGAGGTCGCAGAGTCGCTCCGGAAGGGCGGGTGCAAACGTCAATCCTTGGTTGATGCTGCCAAGATCGAAATCGGACTGCGTCATTTTCTCGAAGAAACCGGCTCGCATGCCTTCACCGATACGTTTGAGGATCTGCACGGCCTGACTCAACTGCCCGGGATCGCCGTTCAACGTTTGATGGCTGATGGATATGGCTTCGGGGCTGAAGGCGATTGGAAAACGGCAGCCCTTGTTCGCGCGGTGAAAGTCATGAGCTCTGGTCTGAAGGGCGGAGCTTCATTTATGGAGGACTACACCTATCACTTGAAGGACGATGCCCAGGTATTGGGTGCGCACATGCTGGAGGTGTGTCCTTCGATCACGGACGAAAAACCGACCGCTGAGATTCATCCGCTTTCCATCGGTGGAAAAGCAGAACCGGTCCGCCTGGTATTTACTGCCGCGACCGGAAAGGCAGTGAACGCTTCAGTGGTCGACATGGGAAACCGGTTTCGGTTGATCATCAATCAAGTGAATGTAATACGCCCCCCGCATCCTCTGCCCAAACTTCCGGTGGCGAGAGCTGTGTGGGTGCCTGAACCCGATTTGAAGGTTGCGGCAACTGCATGGATCCATGCTGGCGGTGCCCATCACACAGCTTTAAGCTATGCCTTGAAGTTGGAACACTTAGAGAACTTTGCGGAGATGGCCGGCATGGAATGCCTGTTGATTGATGTGAACACCACGGTTGCAGGTTTCGTGAAGGAACTCCGTTGGAACGATATGTATTACCACCTTGCGCACGGATTTTGAGCCCCACCGCGGTGAAGGACTCCGGACGACGTTCGGGTTTCTTCATCGATCAATGTCTATGGTGACGACCGAGACGGAGTGTTCCGGAAGCGTGATCACGAAGGTCGGGCCGGCAGCGATCGCGGTCAAGGTAACACGCACCGAGTCGGGATGAGTGAAGTCATTCGATGCCTTGAATTCGTTGGTATTGAGCGTTTCAATATGTGCGAGCTTTGTGATAGGAGCTCCAGTAATCAAGATCTGCGTCGGTATGGCCTGCACTGGATCGGTATTCACAATCTTGATGAATATCTGTCGGCCATTCTCGGAGCGGCTCACGACGGCGTCGAGGGCCGGAACGGACGTGCCTTCCAACGTCGAATCGAATGTTGGTCCGAGCAGTGTGCTGACCAGCCGATCCCGACCGAGATGTGAGGCGTAGAGTGCATTGACGAGGTAGGTCGGAGTGACGAACACGGCGTGCCGGCTGGCTTGAACGATGCCTCCGCTCCATCCGTTCACCATGTCGGAGACTGCACTCATCTGTACCAGGTCGCCAGTACGCTCGAACACGTTCATAAGGCGAGCTGCGTACAGCGCGGACTCCATGGAGTGTTGAGCTGGGAGAGGCAGCGAGGTATTCCACTCGTTGACTGCCAGTTTGATGTCCCGGCCGGGTACGATCTCCCTGATCATCTGCTGCATTTCTCGATAAAACTGCTCGTAGTGCAGAGGTCGCGCCCGCAGGTTGTTGGCGTCGCCGTTCATCTCTTTCTCGCCGTAATAATGGTGAACAGATAAGTAGTCGATGTTCTGCCCCGCCATCTTCAGAACAGTCCGGTTCCAGTCAACCTCGTTGTCGCCCGAAGCGATGATTTTGAGGGAGGGATCGATCGCCTTCATCTTCTGGACATAGCGATTGAGGTTGTGGGCATAGGTCGCTGCATCACTGTGGCCACGCACCCAGTCTCCCCATATCTCGTTTCCAATCTCCCAGTAGCGCACGTGGAATGGCTCCGGACTGCCGTTCACCGCGCGGATTCGACCGTATTCTGACTTCGGATCGCCGTTGCAGTACTGAACCCAGGCTGCCGCTTCCTCCGCGGTCGCCCCGCGTCCTTCCACGTTGACTGTAATCGATGGTTCCGCTCCAATCCGCCGGGCAAAGTGAATAAACTCGTCCGTCCCGAAGTCGCTCGGTTCCAGTTCGTCTCCCCACGATGCGTTAACCCAGACAGGCCGTTGATCACGCGGACCAACGCCCCATTTCCAGTGATAGTCCTGGGCGACGTTTCCGCCGGGCCAACGAATAAACCCAGGCTGCAGAGCCATCACACGCTCTTCAACGTCGTGGCGCACGCCTCCTTCCGCGTCGCTTGGCATCAACGAGATTTGGTCGATCCACAATTTCCCATGGCCGGGAAACAGAATTGCGATCTTTGCCAATGGATCGGACTTCGAGGGTCTCAGCGTAAAGGGATATCTCTTCCAATCGCCGGTGATCTGAGTGAGCGTGGCGCTGGCATATTGTTCACCGCCCGTCTGGTCGGCTTCCAGCGTCACTGCGACGTCTCCGACGTAATCCGCACCTTTCAGCCATACATATCCGTGGTACTCGAGTCCTGACCTGACAGGAATCCAGCCTTGGCGAATGCCGCGGCGCTGGCCGCCATTGCCGTGAATTTCTATGCGAAGGGCGTGCTGGCTCGGAAATGTGTTTTCGCCACCATCGGCGGGAAGGTAGATATCTGCGTCCCACGTGAAACGCATGGCACCATCGTCGTTTCGGTCGTCGGGATCTCGCTCCCAGTATCTTGGTAGTCCCAGCGCATTCGGTTGCTCATCGAAGCCGCGATCGCGAATCAGTTCCGCCGACAGGCCACCTTTTATATTCTCGAACATAAATTCGGCGAACTGCCCGTATAAAGTTGGACTGATAGCGTTCTCAACTTTGTTAGCGTCGATAGTGAGGGTCGCGGTCTGGGTTTGCGCCAATGAACTGCTCGCAAGTAGATACGTCACCAGGGAAGTCACGAGAATCGACCGACTCGTTCGAACACTGTTGTTCATGTTTTTCGAGCTCCGTCCGGCCGGATTTAAGCGCCGTTATACGTCTCAAATGAACCGGTGTGATATTGTATTGCGCGCGATTTGTAGACGTTTACGGGAAATCGATTTGTTCTGATTTTCGACTACATTCTGTCAGGGGTGACGCGACGCCTCTAAAGAGAACCGCACTCTGGGTGGTAATCGCCTTCACGTTGCTAAATTCGGGCCGCTTACGTGCGCAGACGTTTCGTTGGACAGAGGGAAAGGCGAAGTCCTGGTATGAGCAGCAATCCTGGCTGGTCGGCAGCAACTATATTCCGACCGACGCAATCAACGAACTCGAGATGGGCAGGCCCAGAGCTTCAATGCAGCTCAGATCGACAAGGAACTGGGTTGGGCGGAGAGCCTCGGGATGAACACCATGCGCGTCTTCCTACATGACCTGTACCGAGCTTTCCCCTTGCCCCTAAGCGCGTCAAGTCGTATATTGATGCGGCTCCGGGTAATCGTTTACTGAAAACATCCAAATCGGGCTGACCAGATAGGTCTGGGCCGGCCGGCCCCACTGGAGGATGAAATGCCGTCGAGACGCCAGTTTCTGCAACGGGCTTCCGCCGCCGCCGTGACGCTTTCTTCCAGCACCGTCTTTGGGCGCCTGATCTCGGCGCAGACATCCGCAACCGCGGATCAAACCGTCCGCATTTCAATAGACGGCCGCCGCAGCATCTCTCCGCTGGACCGAAACTTGTTCGGCTCCTTCCTCGAGCAATTGGGACGCGCGATTTATGAGGGTATCTACGATCCCGGTTCGAAATTGTCCGAATCGAGCGGCTTCCGTAAGGACGTGATGCAGGAGGTGCGCACTCTCGGCGTTCCCATTATTCGTTATCCGGGCGGCAACTTCGTTTCCGGGTACAACTGGCTCGACGGCGTTGGGCCGAAGCAGGATCGGCCCCGGGTGCTCGATAAAGCCTGGGACACCATTAATACGAACCAATTTGGGACCAACGAGTACATGCAGTGGTGCAAGGCGGTCGGAACGTTGCCCCTCATGGGCCTCAATCTCGGAACCGGAACGCCGGAACAAGCCGCGGCACTCCTTGAGTACTGCAACGTGGACAGAGGAACGCAGTGGAGCGACTTGCGGCGTAAGCACGGCTATGCCGAGCCCTACAACGTGAAGAACTGGTGCCTAGGAAATGAAATGGATGGGCCGTGGCAGATCGGGCACATGACCGCCACTGAGTACGGCATGAAGGCGCAGGACACTGCACGCCAGATGCGATACGTCGCCCAGGACCCGACGCTCCAGTTGATTGCGTGCGGATCAAGCGGTCCGTTTATGCCCACTTATCTGGAGTGGGACCGTGAAGTCCTCGAGCACTGTTATGAAAACGTGGACGGCCTTTCGCTGCATCGCTATTTAGGTAACAACGGAGAAACAGGCGGGGACAGCGCAAAGTATCTGGCCATGAACTTGACGATGGATCGGCAGATTGCCGAGACGCTGGCAGTTTGCGATCTGGTGCGTGGACACAAGAGGTCGCCTAAGAAACTCTGGCTCTCGTTCGATGAATGGAACGTCTGGTATCGGGCGCGCAGCGGCGACGCGGTAGACGGGCACCGGAAAGAGGCGCCACATCTCCTCGAAGAGATCTACGACCTCGAGGACGCTCTGCTGGTGGGCGGAATGCTTAACACCCTGATGCGAAACGCCGATCGCGTGAAGGTTGCCTGCCTGGCGCAGTTGATCAATGTAATCGCCCCGATCATGACCAACGAAAACGGGCTCTTCCGCCAGACAATTTACTATCCGTACGCCTGGGCGCTGCAATATGCGAGTGGGAAGGTGCTGAACGTATTGGTCGAGTCGCCAACTTACGAGGTGAAGGGTCTGGATGCCGTGCCATACGTAGATGCGGTTGCGACAACCGAGGATGGCAAGACTTCACTCTTTATTCTTAATCGCGATTTGTCGAACCCTCACGTCGTCGAAGTGGTCTGGGAAGATCAGCCGCAGAGTCGCGTGCTGGCTTCACAGGTATTGACTGGAAGTGATCTGAAGGCGGTAAACGGTTTCGATGCGCCGGAGCGGGTAAAACCGCAGAACTTCGACAAACCTGCTACTGCAAACGGGCGGACCAGGTTCGAAGTTCCGGCAAGGTCATACACTGTGATCCAGTGGGCGGCATGAGGAGACTTGAACGGGACAACGTTTCTGCGGCAAAGCGTTGCCCGGTTTTCCAATTAGACCTTTGTGCCGTGGCCTTCCGATAAGGTGATGTATTTGTCGATGGGGAGATCGCTGAATCGTTCTGCCCTCCCGCTCGGCAGAGGCCATTTGATTTCCACCCAGTCAACCTTGGGCCGAGAACCGATCCCCAGCACGACACGCGGATCATGCGAAGCAAGATAGCTGCCGCCACCTGTTTTGAACATTGATCGTTTCAAGTCTCCCGTCTGCCAGGTGATTACAGCTCCGATAGCATCAGGATTTGACCGTTTTGCAACCAGTTTTAGCCCGAGCCAGTGATTGTGCCGGCCAGCGTTGTTTTTCGCCAACAGGGGGGCACCGTTGTTTACGCCGACAAGAATGTCCAACGCGCCATCATTATTGAAATCACCCACTGCCATGCCCCGTGAGGCGTAGGGCTTGGTGAAAACTGGCCCACTGGAAGCAGAAATGTCTTCAAAGCGTTGACCGGTACTACGAAATAGAAGCATGGGCTCGCAATACTTGACCTCCGTCGAGTGCTCTTCGATTTTGTCGTCGGGATGCCCGTTGGCGAGGAAAAGGTCGAGATTGCCGTCGTTGTCGTAGTCGAAGTATTTCACACCCCAGCCGCTCATCAGGCGGGTCACTCTTCCGATTCCATTCGGAATGGCCATGTCGTCGAAGGTTTCGTCGTGATTATTGTGGTAGAGGGAATACATCTCGCGGTCGACGTTGGTGACGAACAAGTCGATCCAGCCATCCTGGTCATAGTCGGCAGCGTCTACGCCCATACCGGAGCGAGCATGACCCTCGGCGCTGTAACCGACATTTGCCTGGAGTCCGATCTCATCAAACTTGCCGTTGCCCCGGTTGAGAAATAGAAAATTTGCCACCGTATCGTTCGCAACGAAGAGGTCCATGCGGCCGTCATTGTTAATATCGCAAGCCACAACGCCCCAAGCCTTGCCCAGTGACTTGGCGATCCCTGACTTCTGGCTGACGTCAGTAAAGGTGCCATCTCCATTATTGTGGAACAGCCAACTCGGCATCGGTTCGTAGACACGAGGGATGCAGTAGTATCGATCCCCGGTTTGCTGGTTTCCGCAAAACTTGTTCTTGGACTTATCGAAGTCCACAAATCTGCAGATAAAAAGATCAAGCTTCCCGTCGTTGTCGTAGTCGAACCACACCGCGCTGGAGGCCCATCCGGTGATGGGAAGCCCGGCTTTACGGGTCACGTCACTGAATGTGCCGTTCCCATTGTTGTGGTAAAGAATGACACCGTTGTACTGCGTGACGAGAAGGTCGGGGAAGCCGTCGCCGTCGTAATCGCCAACCGTGACACCCATCCCATAGCCGCCGCCTGGGACTCCCGCTTTCTCGGTCACGTCGGTAAATGTGCCATCACGATTGTTGTGGTAGAGGGCGTTGCGAAGAGGAGGATTGGGATCCAGGAAATCGCATTTGCCGCTGTTGACCAGATAGAGGTCCATCCAGCCGTCGTTGTCGTAGTCGATGAACCCACAACCCCCTCCCACGGTCTCCGGGAGGTACATCTCGGGTGAACGGCCGTTGTGGTGGACCCACGTTATTCCACTCACCTCTGGAAGGACGAGTTCAAAAGGGAACTCAGAGGGTGAAGCGGCCAAGGGCCAAAGTCTGGGTAGACCGGGAAGTGCAGAAGCGGCTAATACGGCACCGACACGCTTCAGGAAGCCACGCCGAGTACCAAAATATCCACTTTTTCCCTGGGTCATGAAGCTGCGCCCGTCCCCAAAAAGCCGAACCGACAAGAGAAGAATGATTCGTCTGTGGGATGAATTTACACCTGTGGAACACAACGTCACAAGGGGGAATCCCCCAGTATTTTCGCGGGTTTGCGCATTGCGTGGGTAGCGCGGCGATGCTATAAAAGACGAAGTTCTGGCCGGGCCTCCTATCTGCCCGGGCACTCACTCTATGCGGGCAAGAGACTGCTGTCGCGTGCTCCTCTTTCTGTGTGTTCTTGCCGCCGCCGCATGTGCTCAGACCGGTCATATTGAGACCGCTGCTCAGCTATTGAGCAACGGCGATATGGTGCAAGCCGAGGTCGAGGCCCGCAAGGCCTTGCAGACTCCGACAACTCGCGCTCTGGCACTGGCCATGCTGGGGACGATTCGCCTACAGCAAGGTAAAACTGGGGAGAGCACGAAGTTTCTAGTTCAAGCTCTGGCCCTGAATCCAAGGCTGGTGGGCGCTCGCACGACTTTGGGGAATGCGTACGCGTTCAGCAATAAGCCAGATCTCGCAGCAAAATGCTTTCGCGAGGTGCTGAAGGTCGATCCCGGCAATTTCGATGCTCGCTTCGATCTGTTCAAGTTGGAGGCTTCCCGGCGCAACTTCCAGCAATCCCTGGACGTGGGTGCACCGATCATGCCTCAGTTACTGGGATCCGACGAAGCGCTGGTCGTGCTTGCCTCTGACTATGGCGCGCTCGGCAAGAAACAAGAGCTAGCGGGCCTGGTTGCGGACTGGCAGAAGTTGCCGCAACCTGAGGATCAAGCAGCGCTGGATTTCGGCAGCACGCTGCTTGTATACGGGATGAAGGTCGAGGCTACGAAAGTGTTCCAGGACGAAGAGGCTCGACTCGGAGTTCATCCGCCGCCTCCTCTGGCACTCAAGTTGGGGAATGCTTTTCTGAATCTGGGGCTGCTTGACGAGGCGGAAAAGAACGCGCAAGTTGCGTTGTCGCTGGCTCCCGACTGCGTCGCGTGCCACCTGACTCTCGCGCAGATTGCCGATCGACAGGACAACAGTGAGAAAGCTCTGGCATATCTGGTCGCGGCCAAAAAATTGGCTCCTGAAGACTCCGAGGTGCTCTTCGAGTTTGGCAAAGTTTGTCTGGAGAGAAATCTTGTCGACGATGCGTTGCCTGCGCTGGCGAAGGCTGCGCAGGAAGATCCTGACAATGACTCGTACGTCTATGTTTTAGGCTCCGCCAACGTGGCAAAGGCCCAGTTGCCGGATGCGCTGGCGCTTTTCCAGCGACTGCTCAAGAAGCACCCGCATGACCCGGTCCTGACGTATGCAAGCGGGGCCGTGTATTACCTGCAGGGGAAGTACAGCGAAGCAGAAGTTTTTCTCAAAGAGAGCCTCACGGCTCAGCCGAATCAAGTGGCGGCTTTCTATTATCTAGCACTGACTTACGACGCAATTGGCGACGATGATCGAGCGATCCCGGTGTTCCGCGAACTGCTCAAGAACAATCCCCAGCATGCGCCGTCGTACGTGAAGCTAGGCGGCATACTGCTGAGGGCTCACCAATACGAAGATGCCCGACAGAACCTGGAGCGCGCGATTTCTCTCGATCCGGATTCGGTGGAAGCGCACTATCAGCTAGGGCTTCTGCTTAAGCGCTTGGGCAAGCCGGCCGAGTCAGAGAGCGAGTTCGCGGAGTCACGAAAGCTGGAGGCGGCGCAACGTGCGCAAAAGGACGTGCGTTTGCGCCTCTTGCTGCCGGACTGAGCCTAAAATGAGCCGGCGCATCCTCGACCTTCACGGGAACAGCAACTTATCTGCGACGACTCAAATTTCCCGTCGGGATTTTCTCGGCGCCTTGGGGCGACTGGGCTCCATTTTGCCCGTTTCCTCCCTGATTACTGGACTGCCGGCGCTGCAAGCCCTCCCCAAGCCGGCACCGGGCACGACCAGGCGAAACACTGGCCCAGCCACGGTCGCAGGCTTCTCGTTTAAGGATATTGCTAAGGAGTCCGGTCTCGCGGCCGCCGCTAACGTCTTTGGCGGAGTTGAGCGTAAAGAGTACATCCTCGAGGAAACGGGCTGTGGCATTGCCCTTTTCGACTACGACAATGACGGCTGGCTGGACATATTCATGGTCAACGGCACGAGGCTGGAGGGAATCTCGGAATCGCATCCGCCTACTAATTTCCTGTTCCACAACAATCGCGACGGCACGTTTACCGACGTTACCGAGAAAGCAGGCCTCGCCCGATCCGGCTGGGGGCAGGGCTGTTGCATCGGAGATTACGACAACGACGGTTTCGACGACCTGGTCGTGACCTATTGGGGCGGCATCGTGCTGTATCACAACAATGGAGACGGAACCTTTACCGATGTCACAGAGAAGGCCGGTCTACTGCAGAAGGACCCGCATCCGCGCTGGAATACAGGCTGCTGTTTTGTGGACTATGATCGCGACGGCCACCTCGATCTTTTCGTCGCGAACTACGTAAATTTCGACCTGAAGACGACGCCACTCGCCGGGAAAAACGCATACTGCCGTTACTTTGGACTCTCAGTTGGCTGCGGGCCGCAGGGAATGGGCGGCGGGACGAACATCCTCTATCGCAATCGCGGCGATGGAACGTTCGAGGACGTATCTCTGAAGTCCGGAATTGCGGTTCCACGTGGTCCGTCAGAGCCGTCTTTTGTGAGCGACCAGTGGATTCCGACCGGTTCCTACGGGCTGGGTGTTTCGGCTGCGGATTTCGACAACGATGGTTGGCCGGACATTTACGTGGCTTGCGACTCGGTTCCGAGTCGTTTCTATCACAACAAAGGAAACGGAACCTTCGAGGAGGTTGGACGGGAAATCGGTTGCGCGGTGAACGAGAATGGCGGAATGCAGGGCGGCATGGGAGTAGCCGTCGGCGACTACGACTGCGACGGCTGGCTGGACATCGTCAAGACGAACTATTCCGATCAGACGGCAAATTTGTACCACAACAATGGAGACGGAACTTTCTACGATGCCGTCTTGCAGGGTGGTCTGGGAGGCAATACCAGATATCTGGGATGGGGCGTAGGCCTCTACGACTTCGACAACGATGGCTGGCCGGACATATTCATGTCGAACGGTCACGTCTTTCCTGAAGTTGATAGCAAGAAGCTGCACCTCACCTTCAACCAGCGAAAGATCGTGTACCGCAACCTTGGGAACGGACGCTTCGCAGACGTCACAGCCGATAGCAGCGCGGTGCTGAATGAACCGCGGCCGAGCCGAGGGACGGCATTTGGGGATTTTGACAACGATGGGGATGTGGATGTCGTGGTCATCAATATGAACCAGTCCCCATCGCTGCTGCGGAACGATTGCTCGACGAAAAACAACTGGCTGAAGGTGAAGTGTATTGGAACCAAGTCCAACCGCAGCGCGATCGGCGCCTGCGTGCGGGTGGTGACTGCGCGGCACTCTCAGATCAACGAGGTCATGAGCGGATCGAGTTATATCTCGCAGAACGATTTGCGCCTGCATTTCGGGTTGGGCCAGGCCAAACTGGCAGACTTGGTGGAAGTACGGTGGCCATTAGGGCTGGTTGAGTCCTTCAAGAACGTTGATGCCAATCAACTGCTGGTGCTGCAGGAAGGCCACGGAATCCTGCGGAGAGAGAAGCTCGGAAAAGCCTGAGGTCGAGAGCAAAACCAAAAGGATGGTCCGTGCCCGGACCATCCCTCTGCCGACTCTCTGGAGGACAATTAGAAGAACACTTGCAAACCGAATTGGACTCGCCTCGGGATGTTGCATTGGCTACCGGTGTGTCCGAAGTTACCGTTCCCGTTATTAGGAATCCAGAACTGATCCACCGGACAGAAGAAGACACGGTTGAACGCGTTCCCCGCATCGGCTTCGAACCTGACATACTTGTCCTCGCCGAAGAAGGTGTCTTTGTAGACGGATATATCCTCGTTGAAATTCTTAAAGCCGCGTACACTCGAGTCCTGTCTTGGCGCGCTCCCGAACTGCAAAGCACCCGGATCGGACCATCCTGCCTGACTCAGGTAAGAGTCGTTGGGAGTTTTGAAAGTCCCTGATAAGCCTTTGCCGGCCTTGTTCGGAAACTTGGCGGAGTTAAACAGATAGATCCCCAAGTCATTCGGCATGGTGATAGACAGCGGCCTACCGGATGAATAACTTTGAATACCGGAGATCTGCCAATCGCCGACAAGTTTATTCAGGAAACCGCCTTTGTTTGCAATTGGTTTCCCCTTGCCGAACGGTAGATGATAAACCCAGCCGAACGAGAAGATGTGGGGTACATCGTCAGAACTGACGGAGTAAAGATTGCTCATGTCGCTAGGATTCTGCACGGGAGGGCCTCCGGAGCCTAGTCCCGTTTCCGAACCATTGTTCATAAGCCGGGAGTAGGTGTAGGAAACCTTCAACTGCAGACCGGCACTCATGCGGCGCTCAAAGGCAAGTTGCAATGCGTTGTAATGGCTATTCCCAAACGGGAAGAATCGCCAGTTGATCTGCTGATACTGCGGCCAGCTTCGAAGTGCCTGAGCCACCGTGCCGCTAAACGTAGCATAGGGAGCGGGAACTCCACCGCAGTTGCTATCGCACACACCGTCAGTAAAGGTCGCACCCAGGACGGGAGCGCCCAGGCTGAGTACGCTCGCCGGATTCATGTTGTCATACACACCGGCGGAAGTGCGACCGTCAATGAGCCGCGTACCATGGTTGCCGACGTAGGCGATGTCAATTCCCATGTTATGGCTCAGCTGACGCTGGAAGGACAGCGACCAGTTCTGGTAGCGCGGCATGGTGTAGGTTCGCGGATCGACGCCAACCGGGTTGCCACCGTTTGCTACATCACCGTTCAGTTGTGGTGGGAGCGTGATAAACCCGGTAGACACCGCGGTGTTCGCCGTTGGCCAGCCGCAAGAAATGGCTGGGTTCAGCGCCTGCTCCGTCGCGCATCCGCTCGAACTTGTTGGGTTATTCCCGTTGAAATAGAAGGATGGGAAGCGACCGTTAGTGGCGTTTGACACAGTGGGATTGGTTTGATAGCCGTCAACTGGGTACGGATCCCAAGAGTCAGCCTGAACGCCGGCGTAGTACATACCATATCCGCCACGAATCACGGTCTTCGGATTGAAGGAGTACGCGAATCCAAACCGTGGCCCAACACTCACACTGGACTTTCCGTTCGCCTTTGAACTGTGGAAGATCGTCGCCCCGGGGATGCCAACTGCCGGGTTTGAAGCGGTCGGATCAAAGGTGGAGAAGCGACCGTATTCTTCACTCAGCCCTCCCTGAAAATCAAACCGCAATCCCAGGGTGATGTTCAGGTTCTTCAGGACCTTGATGTCGTCATTGGCCCAGAATGAGCCGTACTTCATCTTAGGCATGTATTTGAACGGCACGGAGAAATTGGCGCCATTGACTTGGCCCAGGATGAAAGAAGCGAATTCATTCCCGGTTTTACCTGCATTTAGGATCGTTCCGGTTGCATTATAGCCAGCGGTTTCATTATCCGCGAAGTTGAAGCTGCCGCCGGTGTTCACAGCCCATCCTGTCTGAGGGAAGGTCATGTAGCGATATTCGGCGCCAGCCTTAATGGTGTGCTTGCCTGTAGTCCACGCCACGTCATCGAGGAATTGATAGCGGTTGTTGATATCGGCTCCGCCGCTCGCCCACGGTGTTCCATAGGCGGTGTATCCGATCGAGCCGCTGAAGTTCAGTGACGGGAACCCGGCGTTGTTGAAGATAGGCTCATTCGGTAAACCAAGCCCCAACTTCTGATTCCATCCCACTCCGCCAGACAGTTGGTGTCCGAGCATCATCCAGCGGTCGTAAGCCAAAGTCGTGTGGTTAAACAGGTTTGGCCTGATGATCCAGTTCATCTGCAGGTGTTCAAAGTGGTTAGTAATGCGCTGATAGAAGCCCTGTCCTATGTACGTATCATTCTTGGCTGACGCAGTTTCTCCATTGTTTACAGTGTTGCACCCCTGCGGTCCGCCGCAGTGGGCAATGCGAGGCCGAACGTTCTCGTAGTATGTATTCGAGATGGAGAACCTGTCGTTGAAATTGTGATCAAAGCGGAACAACCACGTTCGCACGTTGATCTTGTCATTGTCATCCGAATTCCCACCGAAGCCATTCACGCGGAGTGTGTTCCGATCCAGTGCCGGGATATTGGGAATGACAGCGGTTGCGAGCGGACTCCACAACGGGTCAGTGCTGGGAATAATGTTTGCCTTTCCAGCAATCGGCAAACCAGTGGTGGGGTCAAAGCCGTAACCATCGCGCACCGGTACAGTACCGACCAAGGTGGTAGTCGCCGGGTTGAAGATTTCTCCCTGGTAAATCGGTCTGCCCTTGGCATCGGTCCCAAGGATTGTGCTGGTGTCCAGTAACTCAGTGAAATCTCCCGACCGCTGCGCCTTAGTGGGCAGAGTGTTTACGTAGCCTGTGTTTACTGTGCTGTGATAATCAAGACCGTCAAGGTTGAAGAACCAGAAGGTCTGTTTCAGTTTAGGAATAGGGCCGCCTAGCGCAAATCCCCAATTGTTCTGCCCGAGGGGCAGGGTCTTTCCCAAACCGCCGGCGCTCAACACCGGACCGAGGAAGTAATTGGAGGCGTCGAACTTGTTGTTGGTATAGAAGTCGTACACATTGCCGTGCAGCTTGTTGGTGCCCGATTTCGTCGTGTAGGTGATGAATCCACCGCTGGTGTGGCCGTACTGCGCGGAGAAGGTATTTTGAACAACTGTCATTTCACGCACAGAGGGGTAGGGAATGGAGCTTTCTTGCGTCTGCTGATGTCCTTCGGCGTACCCGAAGGCGGCGCCATCAAACCAGTTCTCGGTAGCCATCGTCTGGCCGCCGTTCATGCGGGAAGTGAATTGGCTGCCACGGAAAATGGCATCGCCGTTCGGCTGCATGGGGACGTAGCCCGGCTGTAACTGCAGAAGCGACTCGGCAAGGCGGATATCAGCGCCCATTACGGCCGGCAGGTCGCGATAATAACTCTCGCCGATGGTGTGCTGAACGGTAGCAGTTTCGGTGTCGACGAGTTCGGTGGTGGAAGCTTCCACCTGGATACTCTCCGTGGTTGGACCGACATCGAGCGTAGCGTCGACCCGCACCATTTGACCGCCGGTAAGCGAATACCCGGTGCGGCTGAAGATTTTGAAACCTTGCTTTTCGATGTCCACGCGGTAGGAGCCAAGGATCAGCGGAGGCGTGCTGTAGTTGCCTGCGTTGTTGGTTCCGACAATGGTCTTGACGCTGGTCTGTTCATTAGTAATTGTGATCCGGGCGTCCGGAATGGCTGCGCCGCTGGCATCGGTGACGACGCCAGTGATGATGGCTCGATCAGCAAACTGACCATACGATTGTTCGTTGCTGAACCAGACCAGGGCCAAGAGCAGAAAGACTGCAGAAAACAGCCGGCGTTCCATCTCGCGCCTCCCAGTTCAAGTTTCGGAAAAACCCCACGCGTACTTTGAGAAAACCTTTTCTCAGTTGGCTGCATTTTTTACTGCTAACCGCCATCACTGTCAAGCTAATTCTTTTGTACTAGTAGAAAAATACACGAGTTGCTGCGGACCGGCGGAAATCAAGAAGCCGTGACGGATCAGTTCAAGGTGATGAGGAAAATCTCGATGGCCGACGTAAGTTGATGAAAAGAATCGAGCAATCTAAATCGTTTTTCCCGTCAGCAGGGCGCCAACCATCTACAAAAAGCATTTTCTTACTGGAAATGATCAGCTCTTCAATGGGTTACTCCTCGGGAGCAATGTTTGGCAGCCTATACAAAGTTACGACACGGCCTGCGCCTCGTCGAGCAAACTGCAGAAATCGTTTGCTGGGCGCAGCAGACAACAACTGATTTGAGGATGAGCGCTCTTGGCCCCGCTTAGAATTTCTGCTTGTGAATGATCCCGGCCCCTTCGCGAACGATGACGAGTTGGTCCGCCGCAACATTTGAAACCGTCTCGGTGGTGCCGTTTGTCCAGCGAATGTTGAGGTGCACCACTGTTTCGTTGCCGAGTCCGAAATGCAAGCGCGGGTCATTCACGGAGTAGAAGCTGGATTGAGCACTAACTTCCTGCGATTGTATGCGGTTGCCGTAACGGGCGGTCACTCGGGCTCCAATGGCGCTGCGATTGGTTCTTACTCCAATCAGCGAGACTTTCAGCCAGTGGCCTCCCCCCGATAGATCATTTCGCAGCAAAGAAGGCGGCTCGTTCATGTTCCAGACGAGAACGTCGATGTCGCCATCATTGTCGAAGTCCCCGAAAGCGCAACCGCGGCTGGCGTGGACGTCGGAGACGCCAGGGCCGGCTTCTTCGATTAACTCCTCGAATCGCCCATCGCCCAGATTGCGAAAGACCAGGCGTGGAGTTCGAAATGGGTACGCGGGCACTTTCTTTTCAACTTCGGGGTAAACACTCCCTGTCGCTACAAATAGATCGAGCAAACCATCGTTGTCCAGGTCAACGATTCCTGCACCCCAGCCGACATAACGCGTTTCAACCCCTAGGCCGGAATGAATCGTGACATCGTCGAAATTGCCTTTGCCGTCGTTGCGATAGAGAACATTGGTATCGTCGGCAAAGTTAGTCTTGAAAATGTCCAGATTGCCGTCGAGATCGATATCTCCAATTGCTGCGCCCATCCCAGCTTGCTCTAATCCATCTTCGCTGAGTGCGACGCCACGTTCGAGTGCCTCTTCGCGAAAAGTGCCATCGTGCTGATTGCGAAATAGCCAGCTAGGAGTGGAGTCGCAGGCGACGTAGATATCGGGCCAGCCGTCGTTATCGTAGTCGGCGGCGACGCATGTCATGGGATAGGAACCGGCCGCGGCCGCCACCCCACTCTGTTTACTGACTTCGGTGAAAGTGCCGTCACCGTTGTTATGAAAAAGCTGCACGAAGCCTGTTGGCAAGCCGCGGGGACCACAATTCACCGCAACACCTTTCCAGGTGCAGTCAGGATTCGTTCCGGGTTTTGGCAACTTCTCGAGAGTGGTGCTGAGGTAGTTGGCCACAAAGAGATCGAGATGTCCGTCGCGGTCGTAGTCCACCCAGGTGCAGCCCGAACCGTAATGAATAGCACTCTGGGAGAGCCCAGCTTTACTGGTCACGTCAGAGAAAGTGCCATTGCCGTTGTTGTGGTACAGCACGTTGTGTCCGTAGTAGGTGATGAAGAGATCGTCAAAACCGTCGTTGTCATAATCGGCGACGGTCACCCCCGAGGCCCACCCTGTCCTAGTCAGCCCTGCTTTTGCAGTCACGTCGGTGAATGTGCCATTTCGATTGTTCTTGTACAAGCGATTAGTGGCACCGGGCGGATCCCCTTCGAGCCTGGTACCGTTGAGCACGAGTAAATCCATCCAGCCATCGTTGTCGTAGTCGATGAAAGCAACACCGGCTCCAACCACCTCGACGATGTAGTTCTTGGTTTCGATACCACCGTAGACGATGGGCTCCTTCAACCCTGCCTCTTTTGCGACATCAATAAAGTGCGCGAAGAATGGACGACCGGATGGCTTACCGCGCGGTTGCGGCTTCATCCCGCGAGATGAAATTCCTTGAGCAAAAGCGAATCGGGATGGAAGAATCAGGGTAGAACCCGCCGCAGTGGCAATTCTGAACAACAATTCCCGGCGAGTCATCATTGGGTGGGTTCGACCGCCTTGAGATATTGGCGGGCCTTGACGTCTTCAAATTTTTGCACGATTCCCGACGGCCATCGAATTTCGATCAGTTTGGCGCTCGAATCCTTCCCGAGACCGGCGATCACGCGTTTATCACTTGCGGAAAGATAGCCAACCGCAGTATTCACCGTAAAGTACTGGGTCAGACCGGAAGCCGATACTACCTTGATGAGTGCTCCGATGCCATCGCGATTGGATTTCGTGCCCACGGGCTGAATGCCAATCCAGTTGTTGCGATTCCCGCCGTCATTCCTCAGTAGGTACGCTTTCTGGCCAAGGTTGCTCACGACAACATCGGTGTCTCCATCATTGTCGATGTCGCCAAAAGCGGCGCCGCGCCCGGCCCAGTCTTGCCGAAAAACATCTCCAGCGATGACCCGGACAAAATGGCCCGAGTTATTGCGGAGCAACAAAGGTGGTTGTAGATATCGCAAGTTGGGCGAGGTTTGTTCGATAGTGTCCATCACATGGGACTGCGCGACGAACAAGTCCTTCCAGCCATCATTGTCATAATCGAAAAAGTGTGTGCTCCAGCCGGAAAAAGCCAGCGTGACGCCGCCGACGCCGGAAGCATTGGTTACATCGCGAAACGTGCCGGTGCCTTCATTGCGAAACAGCATGTAACGCTCATTGGAAAGATCGGTAACCACGATATCGGGCAGGCTATCATTGTCGTAGTCGCTGAAGTCGATTCCCATCCCTGCGAAAGTTTTGCCGTCCTCGTTGTAGCCGACGCCGGCGAGCAGACCAACTTCGGTGAAAGTGCCGTTGCCATTGTTGTGATAGAGGAAGCACTGCACCGAATCATTCGCGACAAAAACATCGGTGAAGCCATCGCCGTCGTAGTCGGCAAAGGAAACGCCGAGCCCTTTGCCGTGCGGATTGGCGATTCCGGCCTTCTGTGAAACATCTGTGAAAGTGCCGTCTCCGTTGTTGTGATACAGGATATTCGTCAAACCATCGTAATTATCGGGGTGGCAGTAGGCACGAACGCCGTTGGGCGGTTTTTCTCCGCAAAAGCGATTCGTCTTAAACGTCCAGTCAATGTAGCGCGTGACGAATAGGTCAAGCTTGCCGTCGTTGTCATAATCGAAGAACCCCGCGCTCGCGCTCCAGCCACCACCTTTGACTCCGGCTTTTTCGGTGACATCAGCAAAAGTTCCATCCCCATTGTTGTGATACAAGATGTTGCCGCCGTAGCCGGTCAGGTAGAGATCTTCAAAGCCGTCGTTGTCGTAGTCACCGACCGCGACGCCCATGCTGTAGTACCCTTGGGGCATACCGGTAAGACCGGCATGTTCTGTAACGTCGCTAAACGTGCCATCTGCATTCTGGTGATAAAGGCGATTCCAGAACTTCTTGTTGGATTTGTCAGGCACCTTGCCGTCGGGCATGGGATCAGACAGCAGTGCTCCGTTTGTGAAGAAAATGTCCAGGCGGCCGTCGTTGTCATAGTCGAAAACGGCCACACCGCCGCCCATCGTTTCGATCAGGTATTTATTCGAGGTTGCGGAATTCTCCTGACTGAATTCGATGTGGCTCCGGGCAGTGATGTCGCTGAACTGCACTTCTGGAGCTATTTGAGCGACTGTTAACGGTGTGGTCGATATCAGCGCACCCGCCCAACTCAGCATCCGGAAAGATTTGCGCAGCCACTCGATCCGCGAGCGACTACTCACGCTCTCCTCCCGGGTGTGGCGCGGCTCTGCTCTTAGACTGGTTGCGCCGCATCTTTTCCAGTTCGTTGTTTTCTTGATCCAGTCGGGTGAACGATTCCAATGCCTTCTTGCTCTCCTCGAGTTTGCCAAGACGCCGATAGATTCCGGAGAGGACATAGTAATACGAGGAAGAGCGTTGGTTCAGAGAGATGGCTTGGTTGAGCGAATCGGCGGCAGCCTGCAGTTGTCCCTGGCGCTCCTCAGCACGTGCTTTTTGAAACCAGGCGGAATCTGACTTGGTATCGAGTTCCAGAGCTTTCTGCGCGTACTCGAGGGCTTTCGCCGGATTCCCGGTGCGGTTGTAGTACGCGCTTAAATTCACGTGGGCAGCGACGAACTTGCCGTGGCGCTCTTCGTTAAGGGCGATTGCTTCTTGATAGGTCCTAAGCGCAGCGTCATCATCGCTCAAAGCTTCCTGCGTGAAGCCCAATGAATCGATTGCTTCGATATATCCCGGTTCGAGTCGGATCGCTTCCTCGAACTGCTTGCGCGCGGCCAGCCAATTGTCCTGCAGCGAATACAGCTTGCCCAGATCGTAGTAGCTTTCGCTCGAGTTCGGCGCGTAACGAATAGCCTGTTCAAATTCCGTTTGTGCAGCATCAAAACGCCCGATGGCCATAAGGTCTCGCCCAAGAATTTTGTGTGCATCAGCATTCTTAACGTTCACGCTGAGCGATTGGGCTAGCGACTTGATAGAGTCGCCAATCTTCTTCTGAGCGAATTCGGTGTAGCCGAGAGCGTACCAACCCCAGGAGGAATTGGGGTGTTCTTTAACGTAAGTAGCGATAAGTGGCTCGACTTCGCTATATCGACTCTCACGAATATAGTTCTCAAACTCAGAGATCTTGGCGGGATCGTCCTCAGCAGTCCGGCTTTCGCTTGCGCTTCCATCCAAGTCCGGTGACGTGGAAGTTTGAGCGGGGGGCGCTTCAGCTGGCTTCAGCCTGCTCACGCTTTGTCTGGCGGTCATGTCGCCAGGATTCAATTCCACCGCTTTCTGATAGGCGGCCACGGCACCCTCGGTGTTTCCCTCTTTCTCCAATGTCATGCCTAGAAGATGCTCCGCAACGGGCGAGTTGGGCTGCAGTTTGAGCGCATGACGGAACTTCGATTCCGCTTCCTGCAGTTCGCCCTTTTGAATCGCTGCTCGTGCTTCAGAAACATCGAGTTCAGCATTCTGGTTGCGCTCGTCGGCAGAGGAGAGTTCTCTTCCTTTCCTAACCTCTGCGGCAGCCTCCTCTTGCTGGCCGCTTCTAGCCAATGCCAAGCCCAATTGGTAGTGAGCCTCGCCGCTCGTCGCGTCCAGGCGTGTTGTTTCTCGAAGTTCAGCGACCGCATCGCTGACCGTGCCGTCGTGTAGCAATGCCTTGCCCAATGCAAGATGTGCCCGGGCAAAGTCCGGGGCGATCGAAATGATCTTTCGCAGTTGCTCGATCTGCTTCGCAGTGCCGAGGCCCGGACTATTGCCATACGCCTCGGCAAGGTTGAATTGAGCCTTGATTAATGTTGGATCTAAAGAGACAGCCTTTTCCAACTCAGCAATCGCTCCCTCGACATCCGAGAGCAGAAGCACGGCACCGAGGTTCGCATGCGCGTCAGCATATTCCGGACGAATTCGGGCAGCCTCGCGGAATTCGGCTGCGGCTTTTTCGTCCCCCCCGCTTTGAGCCAGAACGAGGCCCATGTTGTTGTGAGCCTCGGCATAATCGGGGCGTAAACGCAGTGCTTGACGGAACTCGCCCAGAACTTCGTTGCTCTCATTTCCTCTGCGGCCTAGTAGGAGACCGAGCATGTTGTGTATTTCGGGGAAGTCGGGACCTTTTGAAATGCCTTCACGAATGGCGGAGATGGCGCCGTCCCAATCTGGGGTGGGAGCGGCCGAGTTGGCATTGAGCCCAGCTTCAAATTGCGCCATGGCTCTTTGAGATTGAGCCTGCTTGAGGAAAACTATCCCAAGATCGATGAAGGTAGCTGCGGTCGTCGGTGAAAGAGCGAGGGCCCGCTCCAGATTCACTGTGGACGCGGGCAAATCGCCTTCGTCGCGTTGCGCCATTCCAAGTAATGCGTAACTGGCAGCGGCCGAGGGGTCGAGGCGAATACTTGTCTTAAGCTCAGAAATTGCTTTCTGGTGCGCACCGCTAAACCACAAAGCTGCGCCATAGTTGTAGTGAACGTCCGCGGAGTCGGGCCGAAGAGCGACCGCGCGTTCAAGGTGCGGTAGTGCAGAGGCCGTGTCGCCTTGCTGACCTAAGATGTATCCGAGAAGGTTATGAGCATCGCCGTCGTTTTCATCGGCAGCAAGGGCTTTCAGCAGTTGTTCTTTGGCCGATTTTATATCGCCTTTGGCTAAGTCATCTTGCACTTCCTTTTGATATTGACTCGTCGCCAGGAGAGCAGTCGGGGCTTTGTGCGCCGCTGCCGCTTGCTGCTTTAGCGTGAAGCCCAGTCCGTAGTAGGCGGCGCGCATCTCCGGATCAATCTCCAGCGCACGCTCAAACGCAGCCCCAGCTGCCGACAAATCACCGTTCTGGCGAAGTGTCTGGCCGAGTTCGCACTGTACCGTAGGGTTTTGGGGTTGAGCTTCGGCGACTCGGCGAAGATGAACAAGAGCTCTTGCCGCGTCTCCGTTCTCACGCAGCGCCAATCCGAGGTTGAGGTGTGCCGCCCAACTATTTGGCTCAAGGGCCAAAGCCTTTTGAAATGCGCTTACCGCTCCAGGAAGGTCGCCGCTCTTCGCGAAAGCAGAGCCCAGATTCGTGTATGCTCGCGCATATTTCGGATCCAAAGAAACGGCCTTGCGCAACTCCGAGATTGCGTCGGGGAGATTGCCACGCCCCATCAAAAATGCGCCAATCCAGTTATGGGCCTCGGCTGACGCTGGAGCGAGTTTCACCGCCTGTTTGAAGGCTTCGAAAGCTGGCTGGTAATCGCCATCATTCCAATACGCTTGTCCGAGTTTGATATAGAGCTTTGCATTGTTCGGTTCGCGCTGAAGTGACGCCTGAATCTCTGCAGGAGATCGGCTCGCGTCGGTTCGCTCAGTCTGTTCCGCTGTCCCCGCTAAAAGAGCGGCCTCCGCTGGGCTCCAGACGACGAATAGAAGCGAAATCACGCAAGTCGATGCAAGCCAGAAGGTAAGCTTCATGGTTCGGGGCCTGAAAATCGGAAATGTATTCTTCGTATGCTCTCATTGTAAGTTGAAGTACGCAACGCATCTCCGAGCCTGGGCCGGATCCGAGGTCTGCTACTGTGGGCGCAACATGTCCGACCAGCAAGTAACAGTAATCGTTTACTTAGGAGGCGCGACGACGACATTATTCCCAACGATCTCGAATGCAACCCTCGCCCAGGGCAAGCTGGTTGCACTACCGCGAGGCTGCTACAGGAGTCTTTCGTGATTTCGCGGCCCGGTTTGTCGTGGGAGGAGTTGCTGATTTACCGATCGGAGCTAACGCCGTGGATCGACGGAGGACCAGGCTTGTCACGAGTTCAAAGGTGTGCCGTTCAGGGGAGGAAGAGCCGTACTCGACCTCGTGCAATAGGGCATTGAAGGCAATCTTGGCCAAATCGTGCTGCGACATTTGAACCGTCGTCAGTGGCGGAATCGTGAACTCAGCCAAATGAATGTTGTCGAAACCGACAACCGAGAGATCCTTCGGTATCTCGATGTTCTGTTCGTATGCTTCCCGCAGGACTCCAATTGCCGTCATGTCATTTGAGCAGAGGACCGCGGTCGGCGGATCATTCAGTCTGTTGAGTTCGAGGAGGGCATTCATCCCGCCCTCCATCCTGTGGTCCCCGACCACGACTAAATCGGGGGAAAGACCGATCTCTTTCATGGAGGCCTCGAACGCCTCGCGCCGCGCGCCAGCGGACTTCAATCGCAGTGGTCCCGCGATGAACGCTATTCGTGTATGGCGCAGCGCAGCCAGGTGCTGGACTGCCTGTCGGATTCCGCTCAGATAGTTGATCCGGATGTTTGCAATGCCGGGTACATCGGGCCCCACATCGACGAAGACAAGCGGAACCTTCCGGTCGCGAAGGTGTTCAATCAAGGACTCCTCCATGCCGAAGGTTAAAATCGCGACTCCATCCACGCGGCGTTCAATCATCCTGCGAACTGATGATTCCATGCGCTTGGGATCATGCACGGTAGATGTCAACAGAATTTCGTAGTTGTTCTTCACCGCCAGATCCTCGAATGTCTGAACAATCTCGGGAAAGAACGGATTTGTGATTTCCGAGACAATCAGCCCGAAGATACGACTTCGTCCAAGTACCAAAGCGCGAGCTTGGGTGTTGGGGTAATAACCAAGTTCATCGACGACTTTCCATACTCGTTTGGCGAGTTGAGGATCGACCGTGGGAACACGGTTGATCGCTCTAGACACGGTGGCGGTGGAAACCTTCGCCCTCCGGGCAATCTCTCGGATATCCATTGAGTCGGGTAGAAAAAGAGGAAAAACGCGTTTGTATCTTATCACGCCTCATGCGGAATCGAATAGAAAACGCTTGCTAGATTTGCTAAACCGCCACCGAATTGTCGACTTAGAAATGCACGTCCGCCGGACTTCCGTCGAAGGTCACGTTCTTCTGAACTCCAAGGACGTTCACGGAGATGGTTCTCCTCAACGGCGACAGCATGCGCGATCCGGGAGCAAGAGTCAGGGTCAGTGTTCTTGATGCGTCGTTCCAAATCAGCCTGGTTCCCATCCATTCACCCTTGCGGTAGTTGAATGATCGACCATCATCTTCGTAAAGAAGAAATGATCCATCGGCGCCGGGGTAGATCGAAATTGAGAGGGACCGATCCACCCTTTCGTCGGTGTGCTGCTGGACAGATCCCAGGGGCAGCACAGTTCCAGCCGCTACAAAGAGCGGTATTGTTTCCAGATCGATAGACCGCCTGATTTCACGGCCTCCTTCGAGGCGATCGTTCGTCCAGAAGTCATACCAGTTGCCACGCGGAAGATAGACGGAACGAGCACTTGCTGCCTTTTCCGCTACCGGAGCCACCAAAATACTGCGGCCCCACAGATACTGATCGTTGCGCGCAACCGCAACCGGATCGTCAGGATAGTGTAACCAGAGCGCGCGCATCACGGGCATGCCCGTCGTGGCACACTCCCGGACGGCGCTGTATAGATACGGCAGCATTCGGTAACGCAGTTCGAGGTATTTTCGGCAGATTGGTTCGACTTGTGAATTGTGGAGCTGACTTGTATCCGGCACGGAGGCACCGTCGTAGTTGCGGACCTCAACCGGACCCTGGTCTCCCGTGTTCCAGCCCCAGGGCAGGCGAAGTTTCCATGTACGCCCGTGAGAGCGGAACAGAGTGCAGAATGCTCCGAATTGAAACCAACGTAGGTAGAGTTCAGCAGTGAACTCGGACGTGGGGACGAATCCCCCGATATCCGTACCCCAATAAGGAATGCCGCTGAGCGACGTGTTGATGGCGATGGGAACTTGGGTCTTTAGGGTCTCCCAGGTGGAATACACATCTCCGGACCACAAGAACGATGCATAGCGTTGCATTCCGGCGTAGCCGTTGCGGTGAAGAGCGTAGGGTCGTTCATTCGGTCGGTCGATCTGCGGGCCTTCCCAGTGCATCCGGTTGCGCGCCAGGCGTGACGCGATATCCAGAGGATCGCCTTCGTCGGGCCACCAGCCATCGACTCCCGTGGCGAAGTCCTTGCGGTGCGCGTCCCAGTAGCAGTTGGCGTCTTCTGCGTCGAACGAGTGCACGTCGCAGGGATCCTGGACTGTTCCGCGGAGCTTGTCTGTCAGGATCACGTCATGCAGGACGACGCGAAAATTGTCTTTATGCAATTGCTCGATCATCTCTTTGGGATCAGGAAAGACCCGGGCGTTCCAGGAGAATGATCCGTTTTCGGTGTTCCAGCCTGACGGACAGAATCCAGTTCCGAGATAAATCAACGCGTCGCAGGGAAGTTTTTTCTCGCGAAACATCTTTGCTTCCCCGAGGATCTCCTCACGGCTGGCGAGGGTGCGATGGGACTGCTGATATCCGAAGCTCCATAGCGGAGGCATTTCCGCGTGACCGGTAATCCGCGCGTACTCGGCCATGATGATGGCGGGGTCGAGGGAGTATGCAAAGAAAATGTCGAGGGCGGCGACGGGACTGGACGGATGGAATTTGCTCTGAGGCCCGGTGAAATCAAAGGTTCCACATGGTTGGTGGAAAAACATCGCCCAGCCCTCGGTGCTGATGATCCAAGGGATGGGAACACGCCCGCCGTGCGTTCTGAGACGATAACCGCCCTGTCCGCTGATCATGGGGTCTGTTGAGCCCCTGCGATCGAATTGGGGTCCGCCTTCTCCGAGGCCGAGCAGCGGGGAGTTCCCAGTTGCAAAGGAGACATTGCCGTCAGGATCTACTTCAAGCTGCTGAATTCTGCTGCCCTTCAGAGTCGAGATGGTGAAGGCAATTGGATTAGCAGAAACGTGAACGCTCAAACCTCCCGCCATGAGTTCTTGGGGCGCCGGGTTGCCTCGCCATCGTGCGATGGGCTCACCCCATGACGTCTGCACAAGTGATCCATCCAAAGGAATTGGAGTCGTCTTAGCATTTGTAATGGGCAGGACGGACAGCTTGACCGTGTGTTCACTGATGGATGTGATCTGAATCTCTCGGTCGGGAGTGGACTCTGGCAGAAGATTGTTCAGATCGGTGGCCCCACGCGGCAAGGTGAGTGCCGCCGAAGTGGCGGCTAGGGTCTTCAGCACTTGTCGGCGGTTCCAGGGTGTTTTCATCGTTGAAAATACTCTCACAATGGAGGTAATGAGTAAACGCTTACCGCAGGATTATAATTCCTTGGATCTCGCAAAGGGAGAAGCTAAACATGGCCGAGACGAAGGGAATATCGCGACGTCAGTTTGTAGGTTCCGCAGCCGCAGTGGCGGCCGTATCATCCCTGACAGGTAAATCCGTTCTGGCCGCAGCGAGCACGAAAGGCTCGACGCCTGCACACAGTGCGCTGCGCGACGATCCGAATTGGAAGGAGCAAGGCGTAGAAAATTTGGCGAAGTCTCCGCATGCCCAGTTGCACGACATCCCAGTGCATGCGGTGACGATCCAGAGCGGATTCTGGGCGCGGCGACGCGAAATCAACGTCACCAAAAGTATTCCCAGCATGCATGATCTGCTCGAGGCCAACGGCCGCATGAACAATTTTCGACGGCTGGTGAGAAAGAGCAACGCCCAGCAGATCGGTCCGGTGTTTTCCGACTCCGATGTCTACAAGTGGACCGAGGCCGTCGGATTTGCCTTGCAGTCCGGCGACCGTCCGGAACTGCGGCAAATGGCGGAAAAACTGATCGACGAGGTTGTCGCGGTTCAGGAGCCTAACGGCTATCTGAACACCTACTATCAGGAAGATCGCAAGTCACTGCGGATGCTGCCCCAAACGCAGACCACCGGGCATGAACTCTACAACATCGGTCACATGCTGCAGGGGGCAATTGCGTACTATCGCGCCACGGGTGATCGCAAATTGCTGGATGCGGGGATTCGTTTCGTTGACGATTTTTTGTTGCCCAATTACGGTCCGGCTCCGAAGAAGCCTATCGTGTCGGGACATCCGGAAATCGAGATGGGCCTGATTGAGCTGTATCGCACGACTGGAGACAAGCGGCAGCTGGAACTCGCGGGCTACATTCTGCAGGGAGACAAGCGAATTGATTTGCCCGAGCGTCGAACCATTTACATGTTCAGCGGAACGCCTTTCACCGCGCGGACCAAGCTCGAAGGACATGCAGTTCGCGCCATGTATGCGTGCTGCGGCGCCACCGACTATTACATGGAGACCGGCGATGACTCTTATTGGCAAACATTGAATCGTCTCTGGAGCGATATGACCTCGACCAAGATGTACGTCACCGGTGGCGTCGGATCGAGAGCAGAAGGCGAAGCATTCGGTGATGCTTATGAGCTTCCCAATTTCCGCGCGTACGGAGAGAGCTGTGCCGCGATCGGCAACATGATGTGGAACTGGCGGATGCTAGCGGTCACCGGAGAGGCGAAATTCACCGATGTGATCGAACGAGCTCTGTACAACGGAATCAACTCTGGAATGTCACTCGACGGCGCGATGTATTGCTATCGCAACCCCCTGGCCTTCGACGCCTCGACCGGAGAGAAGATCCGCAATCCGTGGTACGACGTAACCTGCTGTCCCCCGAATCTTGAGCGCACCTTCGCATCGCTGCCCGGATATCTTTACAGCACCAGCAGTGACGGCATCTACGTGCATCTCTACGAGAATTCGCAACTCGACTGGCATTTGGAAGACGGCATCGGACTGAAAGTAACTCAGAAGACAAACTATCCTTGGGATGGTGGAGTCGACCTCGCGGTTGCGCCCGCGCAGCCTGCAGAGTTCACGGTTTTCCTGAGGATCCCGGGGTGGGCGGACAGCGCCGAAGTGAAAGTGAATGGAAAGGCGTGGACTGGAGCGGCCGCGGGAAAATATCTGAGCATTCGGCGCCGTTGGGCAGACGGTGATGTCATTCGGCTGCAGGTTGCAATGACTCCACAAGTGCTCGCGGCGAATCCACGCGTGGCCGACGACACTGGACGCGTAGCCGTTCAACGAGGCCCGCTCGTTTATTGCCTCGAAGGGCTTGATCAGCCTCAAGGAGTTGACCTCAGCGACGTTGCTCTGCGGCCGGGAAAGCCAGCTGGCGAGGACTTCCAGAGTGAATTCAGAAAGGACCTGCTCGATGGAGTCATAGTGCTTCATCATCCGGGCCTGGCGCGTGAGAACAACGCATCCGGCAGCGCTCTCTATCCGCGATACAACGGAGAGTCCGTAAAGACCCGTCGCGTGGATCTCACGTTCATTCCCTATTACGCGTGGTCGAATCGAATGGCCACGGCGATGCAGGTATGGACGCCTTTGCTGACATCCTGAACTCGGCTCTGCCGAGTACTGCATTTCCTGGATCTGGATAACCTCGGAGGGGGATCGATTGTTGCGCTGGAAAATTGCTGTTCTGGTCAGTGCGGCGATAGCAATCAGCTATCTGGATCGTCAGACCCTTCCGGTTGCAGTGAGCGCCATCGCGAAAGATATCCCACTTTCGAACATACAGTTCTCGACGCTGCAGTCGGCCTTCCTGTTTTCGTACGCACTCATGTATGCCGGAGGTGGGAAGTTGACCGACGCCCTCGGAACGCGACGGGGATTCACCGTGATCATGATCTTCTGGTCGCTGGCTTGCGCGAGTCACGCACTCGCTCTGGGCTTCGGGATGCTTGTGGCAAGCCGGTTTCTGCTCGGCATGGGCGAGGGTGGAGGCTTTCCCGCCGCGACCAGAGCGGTCGCGGAGTGGTTTCCTGCACAGGACCGGGCGTCGGCCATGGGCATCATCAACGCCGGAACGTCGGTGGGAGCGGTGATCGCGCCGCCGTTGATTGCGTTCACTCTGGGCTTTGCGAACTGGCGCTGGATCTTCCTGTTTTCGGGAGCACTCGGTCTTTTGTGGACTGGGTGGTGGCGGCGCTCATATTTTGTGCCGGAGGCGTACGCTGATCAGGCCAACCGTCACAAGATGCCAGGGGAGTCCGAAAACAATCGACCGTGGATCGCACTTCTGCGTATTCGAGAGGTGTGGGGCATGATCATCGCAAAATTCCTCAGCGATGCTGCCTGGTACTTCTATCTGTTCTGGTTGCCAAAGTATTTGTACGACGCGCGCGGCTTCGACACCAAGGCCGTCGGCACGTTCGCGTGGATTCCTTACGCGGCCGCCGGGGTCGGATGCTTAGCCGGCGGCTGGTTTTCAAGTTACCTGGTGCGGCGTCAATTCTCGCTGGATGTATCGAGAAAACTGGCTCTGGGGCTCAGTGCGGCGGTGATGCCGCTCATCATCCTGGTTCCGCATGTTGCCGTCTCTTGGGCGATTGCTATTTTTAGCGTGGCGTATTTCGGACAGCAATCCTGGTCGACGCTGGTTATGGTCTTGCCTGCTGACCTTCTGCCTCGTGGAGTGGTGGGCTCTGTTGCCGGATTGGTGGGCTTCGGCGGCGCCCTGGGCGGAATCGCATTCGGGCAACTGGTCGGCTATTTCCTCGATCACGGGATCGGGTATTCCACGGTCTTCACTCTGGCGGGAACATTTCATGTGATTGCTTTCGCCGTGATTCTGGCCGCGATCCCAGCCTTTCGCCCCGCCGACGTGGAGCGCCGGTTGAGATATCAAGGAGCACAATGAAGATCAAAGAAATTCGGACACGGGTGTTTCGATGGCGAGGCAAGATCACACCCCTGCCACCGCACTTCTGCACGAATCCCATGGATTTGCTGGCACTGCCCCAGGCGTCGATGAGCACCTTCATCTTTCACGGCTGGCTCGCAGTCGAAGTCTTCACGGACGATGGGCTGGTCGGAATCGGAAATGCGGCTCTGGCTCCGCAAATCGTGAAACAAACGATTGACCTTTACCTGAAGCCGCTATTGATCGGACAAAATCCATGGGACGTGGAGTTCCTGTGGCAGCACATGTATCGCAAGACAATGGCCTTCGGTCGCAAAGGCATTGCGATGGTAGCGATCAGTGCGCTGGATATTGCCCTGTGGGATCTGCTCGGTAAATTGGCCAAGCAACCGGTGTTTCGGCTGCTGGGTGGAAGGACGAAGCCAAGAATTCCAGTCTATGCGAGTCGCCTCTATGCCAGTGAGTCAGACGAGTTGGCGAAAGAAGCGAAGCGTTACAAGGAGGAGGGCTTCAAGGCAATGAAGCTGCGTTTTGGCTGGGGACCGGTTGATGGCGCCGAGGGTATGCAGCGTAATGTAAATCTGGTGCGCACTGTCAGAGAAGCCGTTGGAAATGGTATCGACGTGATGGCTGACGCCTACATGGGATGGACGCTCGACTATGCGAAGAGAATGCTTCCACTACTGGAGCCATTTCATCTGCGTTGGCTGGAGGAACCCGTCATTCCTGACGACATCCATGGCTATGCCGAGTTGAAATCCTATGGCCGAATCCCGATTGCAGGAGGGGAACACGAATTTACGGTGTCTGGTTTTCGGGATTTACTGCAGGCGCGCGCCGTGGACTATATCCAATTCGACACGAACCGGGTCGGGGGCATCACGCAAGCGCGCAAGATCGCCGCGCTCGCAGAGGCGCACTCGGTTCCTGTCATTCCGCACGCCGGGCAGATGCACAACTATCACGTGGTGATGGCGAGCCTCAATTCTCCGATGGCCGAATATTTTCCCATCGTCGACGTGGAAGTGGGAAACGAACTCTTCTGGTATTTGTTTGCCGGCGAACCGAAGGCAAAGGATGGTTGCATCGACCTGGCGGACGACGTCCCCGGATTCGGGCTCACGATTGATGAGTCGAGGGTACAAGATTTCGAAGTTCTTGAATAAGGAGTGAATCAGATCTGATGACTCGGCTCGTTCAACTAAAGAAAGGCCCCGTGCGTCGGGTTGCGCTGGTGGAAGAACCTCATCTGCGAGTGCTTGATGGCTGCGCCTCGGTTTACGAACTTGCGAAATCGGCGATCCTTGGTGGATCCAAGCTCGGTGATCTCGTAAAGAAGAGGCTTACATCGGAACGACTGGAATACGATCTCGTGTACAGTGGCAAATCCGAGTGGCAGATGCTACCGCCAATCGATCATCCTGAAGAACCCACCAGATGCATGATCTCGGGAACCGGGCTTACTCACCTCGGCAGTGCGCGGGACCGGCAGTCGATGCACGCTGTAGCCACGGACGAGATGACTGACAGCATGAAGATGTTTCAGTGGGGTAAAGATGGAGGTCGGCCAGATCCGGGGCAGGTCGGAGTTCCTCCGGAGTGGTTCTACAAGGGGACGGGGACAACTTTGCGAGCGCACGGGCAAGCCCTCGAGATTCCGTGGTACGCAGAAGACGGCGGTGAGGAGGCGGAGATTGCGGGCATCTATATGATCGGCCCCAATGGAACCCCACACCGTGTGGGAATGGCCGGAGGAAACGAGTTCTCCGACCACCGCTTTGAAAAAACGAATTACCTCAATTTGGCGGGATCAAAACTTCGGACTTGTGCTCTCGGGCCGGAACTGGTTCTGGATCCTCAGTTTTCCTCGGTATCGGTCCAAGTGGAGATCGAACGTGACGGGCGTATTCTCTGGTCGGGAACCTTCCGCACGGGCGAGTCGGAAATGTGCCACAGCTTGCGGAATCTCGAGCATCATCACTTCAAGTTCGAAGCTCACCGCCGGCCGGGTGATGTGCACGTGCATTTCTTCGGAACCGACTGCCTGAGCTTTGGAGCTGGAATTCGACTGGGAAACGAAGACACGATTCAGGTTTCATTTGAAGGATTCGGGCGGCCGCTCCGCAATGTGGTTCATGTGTCCAAATCGGAGGCCGTACCGATCGAAGTGAATTCGTTGGGGTGACAAGAGAGAATGTCAAAACCACGGGTCGCAATCTTAGGCTTGGGAATCATGGGTGGAGGGGTGGCGAATCGTCTGCTCTCCACGGGATTTTCGGTATCGGTTTACAACCGGAGCCGTGAAAAAGCAATCAAACTCGCCGATGCCGGCGCTTTCGTGGCGAGCACTCCACGCGAGGCGGCTGGGCGATCCGAGATTGTGATTGCTGTGGTCGCCGACGATGCGGCTTCCCGCAATATCTGGCTGGGGAATGATGGAGCACTTGCCGGAGCGGTACCCGGATCGTTGTTGCTGGAATCGAGCACGTTGTCGGTCGGCTGGGTCAAGGAGCTCAATCGTGCGGCCGCTGAGAAGCAGTGCGGGTTTCTGGATGCGCCCGTGACCGGAACCAAGCCTCACGCCGCAAAGGGCGAACTGTTCTTCATGGTCGGTGGGTCGTCAGCAGGTTTCTCACGCGCCCGCGAAGTTCTGTCGGTGCTGGGAAGGGAAGCCTTGCATCTAGGCCCCGTAGGAAGCGGCGCACTGATCAAGCTGATCAACAACTTTGTCTGCGGGGTAGAAGCCGCAGCTTTTGCGGAAGCCATGAATTTGGTTAATGCCGGCGGTCTGGATCGCGAAAAATGCATCGCTGTCCTGGGGAATAGTGCGCTGGCCAGCCCATTGATCAAAAGAATGCTGACCAGCATGGAGTCAAACGACTTCACTCCAAACTTTCCGCTCAAGCTCATGACGAAAGATATCGGTTACGCAATCAAGGAAGCGGAAATCTGCGGCGCTCCGCTCGAGACAGCTGTGCCCGCACTGGAAGCCTTCAGGCACGCAGTGGAGAAGGGGTTCGGGGAGCAAGATTTCTCAGCCGTTATAAAAGCACTTGCAAAGAAATGACTTCATCGGTCTCCAATACGACTGATCCGCTCGCGCTGACACCGATCGACCGCTCCGATTCGAATCAGACTCTCCCTTACGCTAAACTGACTGCGAAAGATCGTCGTCTGTCATGGCTTGCCCTGCTTCCTCCGTGGATGACGTGCGCGGCGTAGAGATGGCCGCTATCCGGCAGATACTGAATATCGCGGACTGCAGAGTCGCCTCTCAGCGATTAGTCGTACCCATTCCTTCTCCAAGAGAGGATTTGAGGCTGCCGAACACTGCGAATTTGGTATAGCATCCATTGGACGAGGTTCACCATGACGACGATCGCAACCTCACTCCGAAGTGACTCAAATACAGTAGCCTACCCATCGCTAGCAGCAATCGGTTTGGCCATCGTTCGACTGACGATCGGCGCGATGTTCATTTCGGTTTTTTTCGAGAACCTGGGGAAAGGCCTCTACACAGCGGCGGGCTATGCGGGGCTGATCAACTACTACATCAAGGCGAGCCATGCTCCGGCCGCATGGAAGGCGGTGATGGGCCTGGCGGCAAACCACGCTGCGATGGCGGCCCCCATGCAGGGCATGACCGAGATATCTCTCGGTATCCTGCTTGTCATCGGTCTGCTTACGCGACCAGCTGCATTTGTCGCCTTTCTTTTTCTCGGCAGCCTCTGGATTTCGGAGTGGGGTACCGCGTGGATCTGGGAACTACTGGTTCCGGTGCTCGCATCGCTCGGGCTCGCTATCGGACGCGCCGGCCGGAAATGGGGCGTTGACGCGTTGCTGTCGCAACGGTGGCCGTCTTCTCTCTGGTGGTGATTGGGCCCGAATCACTTGAATCTCGATCGCTTGCGCGTGTCCGTTATCATCCCTACCCACAACGAAGCGCAGGCAATTGAGCGCGTCCTGGCGGATCTTCCGCCCGATCTCACGACGGAGGTCATCGTTGTCGACAGCAACTCGAATGACGGGACGCCCGAGATCGCCGCCAGAATGGGAGCCCGCGTGGTTCATGAACCGCGCCGCGGCTACGGGAAAGCCTGCCTCACCGGTCTGGCCAGGGCAAATTCCCCGGATGTAGTTGTGTTCCTGGATGGCGACTACAGCGATCGGCCCTCTGAACTGCCGGTCCTCTTAGCGCCAATCATTGAGGGGCGTGCTGACATCGTGCTCGGGTCGCGCCTCCATCAGCAGCATTCTGCCGGGGCATTGCCCTGGCATCAGGTGTTTGGTAATCGTCTCGCCGCCATCCTGATCAGGCTTCTCTATGGACTAAACATTACTGATCTCGGTCCGTTTCGCGCTGGCCGTGCCGATGTACTACGCACACTCGCGCTCGAAGAGACCACCTATGGTTGGGCCGTTGAGATGATCCTCAAAGGTGCCCTGGCTGGATTCCGTGTGGTTGAAGTCCCGGTAAGCTATTACCCGCGCATCGGAAAATCGAAGATCAGCGGTACGCTGAAGGGAACGATCGGCGCCGCCTGGTTCATTCTTAGCTTGATAGTGCGCTATTATTTCCGGCACCGAAGAGCCGGGACAGCACGGCCAGCGTAAATCTGCTCAAACTTGCATGGGACCTTCAAGCGAGATGGTAATGCGTTCGTCGGGCAGTGACCGTGTGCTGGTAATCATGGCGAAAGCACCGAGGCTCGGGGCAGTGAAGACCCGCCTTGCTCCCAGCCTTTCTCCCCCGGCGGTCACCGCTTTCTATGGCTGTCTTCTGGACGACACACTGGCGCTGGCGCGGTCATTGAGCGATGTGGAAGTTGCCATCATGTGCCCGGATTCGGACGTAAACGAGCTGGCGCAATTAGCAGGCAAAGCAGCCAGCGTAGTCGCGCAGAAAGGTGAAGGTCTTGCCGCGGGCCTCACTTCGGTATTTGCCCACTTCGCGGATGACCATCAACGGCGCGTGATTGCTTTCAACAGCGACAGCCCACACCTGCCGCGTTCGGTTCTCGAAGATGCGTTCGAGATGCTGGCCGCACATGACGTAGTGGTTGGTCCAACCCACGATGGCGGCTACTATCTCGTGGGGGCGAAGGCTTCTCATCCTACGCTTTTCGGAGGCGACGGAATGGGCACCAGCAGCGCGCTGGAGAGACTTCTATCGCGCGTACGAGATCTTGAGCTATCCCTAGGTTTTGCGGATGCTTTTTACGATATTGATGTTGCTGACGACCTGACTCGCTTGGCAGCGGAGTTGCGTCTGGCTCCGGCGAGGGCGCCACGCACAGCGGCGTGGCTTAAAGAGTGGGGGAAATTATGTGGAGCGGTCACTCCTGCCCGCTAGCTCTTGCCACCGCAAGCAGAGCGGGCAGGAGTGCCCGCTCCACATAGAAAACTGTATGGCGGCACAATCACGAACGAGCACAGGAGGGTTGTGAAGGTCGCCCCCGAGTGGAGAGTCTACGCATTCGGCGCCACGATGTGCGTGGCGTTAACGATCTGTTCACGCAACTTCGGCGACCGAGGTGGACCGTACTTCATGGCGTCTTTGACGGTTGCCGGAATCGCGTACCTCTTAGCGGTCCGTGAGTTTTTCGCAACGCCCGGATTCCCGCGGCGCGTCGTTGTCCTTGGGCTCGCCTTGGCTGCCGTGTGGCACATCGAATTTCTTCGGGTTCCTGCGGGCGTGGACGATGATATCCACCGTTATGTTTGGGATGGCCGTCTGCAGAGGCTTGGCTACAACCCCTACATTGTCGTTCCCAGTGACCCCTCCGTTAGGGGGCTGCATACCCCGGAAACCCGCACCTTGAACAACCCGGATCTACCGAGTCCGTATCCACCAGGAGCGCAGCTTCTTTTCCGCGCCGTAACTGCGATTCACGAGTCCACCTTTGCGCTAAAAGTAGCGTTTGTAGTTTGCGGGTTCGCAATCGGTGTCGTGTTGCTCGCCGTGTTGCGTTTTAGCCAGCAGGGAGCGCATCTGGTTCTGGGGTTCGCATGGAACCCATTGCTGGCCATTGAAGTGGCGGGAAGCGGCCACGTTGATATTGTTGGCGCGCTATTGTTGCTGGTGTCCGCCGCTGCGTTAGTGCGCCGATGGCGGGCGACCGCGGCCGTCGCATTTAGTCTGGCTGTAGCAGTGAAATTCCTGCCCGTCGTACTCTTGCCTCTCTACTGGAAGCGGGTTCGCATTCGCGACGCCGTTCTGGCGGCAGTCATCGTCGGACTCCTGTACGTGCCATTTCTAAATCACGGCCGCGTTCCGATCGGCTCGCTTGGAACATATGTGCAGACTTTCCGCTTTAATGGTCCGGTGTTTGGGGCGCTCGATCGAGTCGTGCCTCCGCAGTTGCTAGTTGCGATAGCGGTGCTCGTCGGATTAGCGACTGCAACCTGGCTAAGAATCACAGCGTCCGACTGGTCTCGGTATGGTCTCTCGGCCTCGCGCCAGAAAGTGTTACCGAACGCAGACCGGAATCATGCTAGCCCAGAAACCTTAACCACAGAGGACACAGAGTTTCACAGAGGAGATGCCACAGTGTTTCCTGTGTGTAACCCTGCGGTTCAAGCTTCTGCATTTGCCTGGCCAATGGCAGCATCTCTTTTGTGCGCACCCGCCGTCTTCCCATGGTATCTTCTCTGGCTGCTGCCATTTCTGACGTCGGCCTCGACGCTGCTGATCATCGTCTGGACCGTGAGCATTATGCTTACATACGTCCAATGGCACTTGCGCGCACTTGGGCGGCCGTGGGGGCCGCTTCCTGGTTGGGTCATGCTGCTGGAATATGGATGCGTGGCAACAGCCGCTGCGATGATTGTTTTCCTCCGGCTCATTCGGCCGCCAGCACCTCGCATTCAGACTGACTAGTTCATTCAGGCAAACGCGACTTCTGCATCCGAAAATCTGGGCCTCTCATCCAAAGCAACATCTGTTCAATTCACCGAGGAGGGATGTTCATGACAAGTTTGAGCCGACTCGCTGTGATTCGCCTTTTAACCTTCAATCTGCTGCTCATCCTCCCTGCGACTTTAGGGGCGCAACAACGAGCGTCAATTCTCGACCAGATTGCCAAGACCTACGGTATCGACTCGTGGGATAAAGTCGAGGGCATCCGCTACACCTGGAATGGGGAAATACCCGGGCTCTTCAAAGTTGCCCACAAATGGGAGTGGGAGCCCAAGACCGGCAAAATCACCTACGAGAGTACGGACAAAGACGGCAAGCCGGTGAAGGTTACGTACGACAGTTCTCAGCTCAGCAGCCAATCTGACCAGGTGAAGAACGAAGTCGAACCGTCTTTCATCAACGATAACTATTGGCTCCTGTTTCCATTCCACGCTTATTGGGACAAGAGTGCCACCGTCACTGATCAAGCTGGGCAAAAAATTCCGATCGGCGTCGGCTCAGCCACGCTCGTCTCGGTGAAGTATCCCGCGGAAGCCGGCGGTTACACGCCCGGCGACACCTGGGATCTTTACGTCGGGAAAGATGACCGCGTCCTGGCAATGGTCTATCACCGCGGAGGATCCAAGAAGCCGAGCCTCGTAACAGCAAGCTGGACAGGCTACAAGAAGGCAGGCCCGCTGTTGTTCTCAACCGAGCACCGCGGTACCGCCGACGGCAAGCCCCTGCATATTTTCATTTCTGACTTGTCCGTGAAGCTCACAGGCTCCGATACCTGGATGAAAGCGCAATAAACGAAAGCCGGGCTTATGCGGACAGGCTGATGCCGTTCGTCGTGAATCAGATTACCTGGCGATTACGACGGTCGTACAGGAGCTGCTCAGTTTTGGCAGATCGCGCTTAGCAGCGGTGCGTATTCGCAGCGTAGGGCGTTCCCCGCGAACGATCGGACAATAAGTGTCAGGCTGTAATAGTGCGCCTTGCAAGCGTCGCCGTCCCGCACACCCGCCGTGGCACGACTCGCGGAACTCGCACGGATTGCAGGTCTGAGGAAGTGTCCGTGCCTGCTCGAAGGTTGTTGAACTGAGAATGTTGATCCCGGCAGAGATCAAGTCTGAAAGCGGTTCCCCTGCTCCTGGCCAATAAACGCAGGGTTGTGTCGTGCCTTTTGGTGTTACCCGTACAGTGCTCACGCCACAACCGCCTCGAAGTGGTGGGAGCCCCACCATTGCCCGAACCAGCGGCTCGCCAATCGCAATGACATCGGTCTCCTCAAAGAGGCGACGGAACCCTTCCCAGTACTCTTCGTAGCTGAGCGCATAAATGTCCGATCGCACGGCTTGGTATACATTCACTCGCAAAGCAGCATCAAACTGTTTGGCTACTCGCGCCACATCGGCTAAACGCAGGTAGTTGGACTTCATCATGACGGCGATGATGGTTACAGGAATGCGCAGCCTGAGACATCGTGCTGCCTGCTGGTGGATGAGTTCCCAATTGCCCTGGCCGCGCTGTGTATCTTGTTCGGCTTGCGTCGCGTAATCGAGCGAGAACTCGATGTCGTGGAAGGCGCGCAGCTCATCGTCGTCCAGAACAGCAACACTGTGACCATTGGAGGTGATTGTGAGCTTGGCTGGTTTCGTTCGCAGGTAGGCCAGTATCGCCTTGAAGTCGGGATGCATACCATTCTCGCCGGTGCCGAGATTCACCGATCGTACGGGCAGGCCTTCCATGACTGCTTTTACTTGATCGAGGGACAGACGATCCGTGCGCGTTGGATCGCGGTAGCAGAATGCGCAGGCGAGATTACATTCGTTAGTAAGTCCTAGCCCGAGCGAAATGCCAGCGTCAGTCGCGATCATGCCGGATGCGGAAGACGAAGGCTGGGCTGTTAGGTCGTTCATGGAATGTTCTTCACAACTGGACCAGCGCGATGTGCCAGGCAATGCGTGTAGCGAGCCACTGCGGCGAACTCGGCTCGTCTGCCCAGTTCGCGCTCCAGTTCAAAAATCCTCTCGTACTCGTCAGTTCGGGAAACCGTCGACGGCAAGTAATCCGATAGGACCCGCACGCCACGCTCCGCAGTTACCACGAGTGACGATTCGAGCAGCATGGCTTGCAGGCTGACTGCGGTAAATAGCCTCACTCTGCCCTCGTAAAGAGATTCATCTCCCCACTCTGCTGTGAGGTTACGTTCAGCCGCGGCCAAGTCTCCGTTTAGTATCGCAGCTTTCAACACCTCACCCGGCCGGTTACGCACCAAAATCGAAATCATGCCAGAGGAATCTCGCAAGGCGCGAGCCGCGGTGCGCAACACAGCACATGGGTCCTCGACAAATTCCAGAACGTTGTGGCAGAGGATGAGATCGAACGATGCAGCAGGAAATAACGTTGCCAATTGCGAGGCGTCGCCGTGTTCCAGCGCAATCCGCTCGGTGACTCCTGCTTCTCGCGCGGCGCGCTCGGCGAAATCCAGCATAGGTAGGGACGGATCCAGCAACGTGACGTGAAGGCCAAGTCGCGCCAGGCGCACTCCGATTGCGCCGGTACCGCACCCAAGATCCAGTGCGCGCAAAGACCGTGTCGCCTGCGGCAGAAACTCCTGCAAGTTTGCAAAGGCGAGGTCAACCCGTAGCCGGCCCTCGGGCGTCTGGAGGTAGGCGGCATACTTCGCTGCGCCGGCCCGGAATCGTTCCAAGTCCTGATTTGCGGTTATTTTCGTCATGCACTCAGGCAATCTCGCCCCGTTCAAGCAGGTGAGGAACACTCAGAAGGGTGCGAAACAATTCAATTATCCCAGAATAATCCTAACCGCCACCAGCGACGATTTGTCTGGCACTAGCCTGTCTTCTTCAGGGCCAAAGGTTTGGGCCTTAATGTTGATAGATCACCTTGCCATCGAAGATGGTGATATCGACTTTTGTCTTCTCGATCGCATCGGGCGGAATGGTGAAGATGTCATCGGAGAGCACTACCAAGTCCGCCATCTTGCCCGGTTCGATGGATCCCTTGACCGTTTCTTGGTGTTCAGCGAAGGCGGATCCCATGGTGTAGGCATGGACAGCCTGCGCAACGCTAATGCGCTGCTCGGGGATCCAGCCGTTTGGATTTTTACCGTCGAGGGTGCTCCGCGTGGTCGCAGCATAGATGCCCATCACTGGATCCAATGGCGCGACGGGCCAGTCGGAACCGAAGGCGAGTGTTGCGCCCGTATCCAGCAGGGACTTCCACGCATAGCTCGACTTGATACGCTGCGGGCCTATGATGGTTTCGGCCCACCGGCCGTCGTCGATGGCGTGGAAGGGCTGCATGGACGCGATGACGCCAAGCTTTGCGAAGCGCGTGTAGTCCTCGGGATGAAGATGTTGCACGTGCTCGATGCGCGGGCGGCGATCAGCGGGGCCATTATCTTTCTCGAGACGAAAGTAAAGGTCGAGGATGGTGCGGTTGGCGCGATCGCCGATGGCGTGAATCGTAAGCTGAAGTCCCGCCTTGTCGGCCAGGCGCATGGATTCATAGAAATGTTCGGCGTCGAGAAGGTCGGGGCTGGCAAGGCCGCTCTTTGCCGGATGGTTTGTGAATGGCTCATCCATCCAGGCCGTTTCAGAACCAAGGGCACCATCGGCAAACGCTTTCAAGTTACCGAGGCGGAGATAAGGACTGCCAAATGGCGCGACGATACCGGCGTCGGCCAGCGTTTTCCAATCGCGGACGGGAAGAGCCTCGTAAATGCGGACCGTCAATTTGCCTACGCGTTCCACCTTCTGGAACTCACGGAAATTGGCAGGCTGGTCTTCATCTACAGAGGTGTCGGCCATGTTCTGCACGCTGGTTACGCCGTGAGCCGCCGCTTCGCGCATGGCTGCTTCCATGGCCTGGTTCTCCTCCTCGGCAGACAACGGAGGCAGGATGCGCTCAACCAGACCAGTAGCGGCGTCTTTGAGAATGCCGGTTGGATTGCAATCTTTGTCGCGCTCGATTTCGCCTCCCGGCACGTCCTTCGTGTTTCGGTCGATGCCGGCGAGTTTCATCGCCTGTGCATTCACAAGGGCCATGTGTCCGTCGAGCCGCCACAGGAATGCAGGATGATCGCCTGAGACATTGTCGATCAATTGGTGGGTAGGGAGAACTGGCGGATTCCAGCGTGTATGATCCCAAAGGCCGTTGCGAAGCCATGCGCCTTTGGGAAGCGTTCCAGCGAATTGAGCAACGCGGTCCTTGAACTCAGCCTGGCTGTTGGCAGTGCCAAGGTGCACGCTGATGAGCGAACCGCCGCCGATGAGGAAGTGTACGTGGGAGTCGTTGAAGCCGGGCAGGAGAAGGCGGCCACCGAGATCGATGATGCGAGTGTTGGGCCCGGCGAATTTTCGAATCGCTGTACTGTCACCAACCGCGAGGATCCTGGAACCGTCGAGCGCCACCGCCTGGGCGGTGGGCTGCACGGGATTTTCGGTCCAAACCTTTCCGTTGACAAGGATCAAACTCGCCTCCGTCGCCGACGCACTGCCATAGCAGGTGCAGAACACAACGATGAGCGAGTGCAGCCAGAAACGATTCATAAGAACTCCGTTGAGGAAGGAATGGTAATCGGGCAGACACCGACGACACTTTGGAACATCCACATACCAATCAAGAATCATCTTGGGAGAAACATTTATACGACTGTGAAGCTCAAAATGCGAATAGTTTGGCGGGAGCCCGTGCGCGAAAGGTAATGTTCGCCAAGTGAGCGCAGCGAGGGCTCGTCTTATCTTTGCCGAGTTGTTTGTTGGACCAGGGGCAGCTACGGCAAGCTCAGGCGTCCGCAAACAGCGCTGCCGAAGAATTTGTGAAAGCAAGGGGTGCACGAGACGCAGCGCTCGCATATGCGGTCTTAGCGAGCATTCTTCTGCGTGAAGGAGATTTGTCAGCTGCGCGGGGAGCCAGCGAGAAAGCCGGGAACTACTTGTCGAAATGTAGCGACCGTGAAGCCGAGCTGAAGGTAGCCATGTCGACGGCGCGAGTCCAAGCTTTGGCGGGAGGACTTGCTAGAGATGCAGTAACCAAGTCTTTTCAGGAAATCGCCTCCAAAGCCGATCGCCTCGGTTTCGTTCCTTATGAACTCGAGCCACGATTTGTCCTTGCGGAAATTGAAGTAGGCCCTGGGAGATCGGGCCAACGCGCGAAGCGAGCTCGAGTCATTGCGAAAAGAGGCCACGGACCGCGGCTTCGGCCTCATTACGCTCAAGGCCGCCGGCGATCTGAAAGGTCTTACGCCTCGGAATTGACTCACTCGAGCAAGCACGAAGTTCGCCGCAAAGTGGGTGCTCTATCAGTCCCCCGATATGGAGCACTCCCGGATGGCTGGATGTGCGAGTCGAACGCCTTGGGAAGTAGAAGTTCTGTGCAGGAGTGCGTTCGCAGACTGAACTCGCCGCCAGTTCTGTAAAGGTTTCTGAACCGGCAGGAATAGAGAGTGTTCCACTCCTGCCGCCTCGATCACATTTCCCGGTTCAGATGCTTGGTCAGTGTACTGTCACGAGCACGGTAGCGGTCGTGCGCCCGAATTGATTGGTTGAATACAGTGTGTATGTGGTCGAAGCCGACGGCGTCACGACGACACTGGCGCCGCGCACGGGTCCGGTCTGTGGATCAATGATGTTGTAGTTGCTGTTGGTTACGCTCCAGCTTAGGGTCGTCGGCTGGCCAGCCGTCACCGTCGATGGATTGGCAGTGAAGCCTCTGATCGAGGGCGAAGCACCCGTGGGGACGTTTGCAGGTGTGTAGATTGTGCCAATCTGAACCACTTCGAAGTTCGAGGCGGTAATCTGCTTCAAAAGATTCAAGTCGGTATTGTTCCAGCGATTGTCAGGCGCTCCACTGATGAAGATTCCGCTGCCGTTGTCGGCCAGAATCAGCCCGTACTTCTTCATGGCAGTCAGAATTACCTGATCATCCGCGGGATAACTGGAAATATCGAAGGATGCCTTGAGGCGAAGGCGAAGGCCCATGGGCGGAGCATTCGGGTCCGTTGTGGTTGATGCCCAGTGAGTGGCGGGAAGGACGAACGCCTTCTGGGTGGTGGGTACGGTGAATCGCAGGGCATGGTGAATGGAGCCGGCGGCGACCTCGTCATATCGGGCGAGTCCGACGAAGACCGGCAAGCCCGCTGCATCGGCAGAAGTCCAGGTGTAGGGACGCTGCTCATTTATAGTCATGTCCCAGATGGCTGTCGAATTGGCGCTCCACTGCCCGCTTTTCAAAGTCGCATTGTAGAGTTCATAAAGCCAGCAGCCATCTCTTTCGAGCACTAACACGTGGCGATCACCGTTGCCAGGTTTGGGATAGCCTTCGATGAGGGCTTTGGGGGGAATTGGCTCGGGCCCGGGATCACTTTCATCTGCGAACGTTCCAAGGCTTACCGTTACTTTCGCCTGAGTTCCCACTACAACCTGATAGGCAATACCAATCGTCTGGTTGTGAAAGGTGCCAGCGCCGAAATCGGGATGGAGCGTTACGGTGCTTCCGATGAAGTTGATGTAATTCGCCGAATTGGGATCGACCGGCGAGCTGGATAAGTCGGTATTCCACATACTATTGGAGGGGAACGGTACAAAACCGTTCAGGCTGGTGAGTTGGCCCACTGTCATGCCTGCGCACGTTCCGGATTGAGAAAATGCGGCACCGCAAAGAAAAATGATGGCGGTGAGGATGAGGGCGAAGGACTGATGCCGGTGGTGTCTCATAACGTCTCCTTCAAGAGCTGCTGACCAGCAGTTCGGATTGAAGTTTGCGCTCCCAGAAGGTTGGGATTCGCGAGAACGACGAGATGGCGCGCCAGGGGAAAAACAACGTTCCGCTCCCGGCGTAAGCACAGATTGAGCAGTTTACCATCGAAAAATGATGATTGCTTATTTTACTTTGCTATTCGTCTATTGATGTCTTATAAAACGACGGTATTGCACAACAGCGAATGAAACGCTCACTCATTCTCGGATTATGTGCCGCATGCGCTTCGTGGGCTGCCGCTGCGGATGAACCTCCCGCCGATGCTTTCCGAATATTTTCGCCGGCTGCAAAAGCCGCGCCTGTGATAACGCCCTATCTGCAGTATCAGACCGAGATGGCATGGCTGCAAGACGACGAGCGCCGTAAGGAGTGGAGTGGAATAGAAACAGAGCAGGATTTGCTGGCTGTGCAACGACATGCAGAAGAGCATCTGCTCGCCATGCTGGGCGGGCTTCCGAGTGAACGAACGCCACTTCTTCCCCGCATCACGGGGAAGATTCAGATGGATGGTTTTCGAATCGAGAAACTGATTTTTGAAAGTCTGCCCGGAGTCTATGTTCCTGCGCTGGTCTATGTGCCCGAAGATGGGCGCGACAAACATCCTGCGATCCTTGTGCCTGCGGGCCATGCTGAGAACGGGAAGGTGCATTACCAGGCCCTGTGCCAGCGGTTGGTACAGCGAGGATACGTCGTCATCGCCTGGGATCCGGTGGGCCAGGGCGAGCGCAGCCAGTTCTGGGACACAAAAGCTGGTAAGAGCCGATACAACTTGATCTGCGCCGAGCATGCGGTGCTGGGCAACCTGGCTTATCTTGCCGGGACGAACCTGGCCCGCTGGGAGATCTGGGACGGCATTCGAGCTGTAGATTATTTACTGACGCGGCCCGAAGTAGATCCGGAGCGCATCAGTATCACCGGCACGAGCGGCGGCGGGTTTCAGGCGGCGCACATCGCCGCATTGGACCGCCGCATTAAGGTTGCAGTGCCTTCGTGTTACATCACTGCTTTACCCATGCGTGTGTACAACCGCATTTTCCAGGATCCCGACAGCGACCCTGAGCAGGACCTCTATGGAATGATCTCGAATCATGTGGACGATGCGGGGCTTCTGCTGATGATGTATCCGCGTCCGGTGTTTGTGGCCGCGGCAGTGCTCGACTTTTTTCCCATCGAGGGCGCGCACAAAACGGTCCGTGAGGTTACCGAACTCTACACCAAGTTCCAGCATGCAGACCGCATTGGAATGACGGAGGGATACCATGGCCACGAGTTTTCCCTCGAAAATCAGGAAGCAGCGATGAATTTCCTGGACCACTTCAATGGCTTGCGAGCGGGGCGAGGGCTGCCGCCAGTGAGAGAACTCGACCAGAAGGCGTTGCAGTGTACGCGGACAGGGCAGGTCATGCTCGATTTCGAGGACGCGCGCTCACTGATGGATGTGATCCGGGAATACTACTTGCAGCACAAGGACCTGCCCACCAGGGCTCTCAGTCAACTTTATTATTCCGATCTCTACCCGCGAATCAACTCGTGGTTTGTCGCTGAATTCCAGGGGGAGATTCCGGGACGGGAGGAAATCCGATGGGAAGCTCGAGGCAGTTCTCAGTTCGAAGGAGTCACCATCGATAAATACGTGCTTCATCACAGCATTTATCTCGAACTACCGCTTCTCTATTTCCACAAGGCGGATGGGGTCCAGCGTCAGGTGGTGTTGTGGCTGGGGAAGAGTGGGAAAGCTGCCGCACAAGACTGGATTGGCCTGAAGAAATATCTGGATGCCGGCTATGACATCATTTCCGTCGATCCGCGTGGGCTGGGCGAAACGCGCATGGCGTACAGGGCGGCATCGCCAGACGATCCGGCGCTGGCGCAATTGGATTTCGATCGCGCGTACGTAAGCCCGGTGTCAGGGGTTCTCGCGGATTATGTCTACAACTCGATTTTGACTGGGAGACCCTATTTTCTGCAGATGATCGAAGACATTGAAATTGCCACTCGTTTTTTTCGGGCACAACTAAACCTCCGAGCCGAAATTGCGGTTGTAGGTGCGGGTGGCAGTTTCACTCTGGCCAGGGCGATCTCAGAAACGCTCCCGAATATCAAGCTACTCTCTGAGCCCGACGGACACGACATTTCCTGGTCGGAATTGGTGAACCATAAAACCGAGCTATGGCCCATCGAGTACTTGCTCCCAAGCGGGGCATACATTCACTAAGAAGAGTGGTCTGGGTTGTCGCTCTAGCAGGCCAGCGACGGCTGGCGTTTCGCGCGTCAACTTCCATCGCATTCCATCGCGGGCCATGAATAATTCTTCGCAGGCGCTGCACTGAAAAATCTCTTGAAGAAAATCAGTGCCCGTTTACGGCAGGCAAGATCAGGGCGGAGGGATGTTCCGCGTCGTGATAAATCGAGTTGGTGGCTGGCACAGGGTTTCGGGCCGATGATGAATCGCCGCCTGTGTTCAAGTTTCTGTCGAAACGAGGAAAGTTGCTGCTGCTGATCTCGAGTCGAAGGCGGTGCCCCTTGCGAAACAGGTTGCTGGTTGACCACAAGTCAACGATGAATTTGTAGGTTTGACCGGGATTCAGGAAGGTCGGCTTCTCCTGCGATTCGCGGTAACGCGCTCGAATGATGCCCTCTGTCAGATTCTGTGCGAATCCGTCGGGCCACACATCAACCAACTTTGCCGTGAAGTCGGTGTCAACAGCAGTGGAACTAGCAAACAGCTCTAGAGTGACCGGCCCAGTAATCTCCAGATCTTCGGAGAGCATCGGAGTAGAGTAAACGAGAACATCGTTACGAGCTTCGACCGGACGCTGATCGCGAGGTCCAGGTCCGAGATGTGGGGAGTCACAGCAGAGCGGCCCCCCGATGGTTGGCGCCGGATTCACAGGGTCATATATGTAGCGATCCGCCGACTCCGCATGCGGTGCGGCTGACGAGAGAACGCCGTCTCCGCTCACGGAATTCGCTTTTCCTCCCGAGTGCAAGAAATAGCGTTCCTGCCGGGTGCGGGACAGGGGCCATTCGCCCTCGTCGCGCCACTGGTTGGCGCCCATCACGAAAATTCTCACCGGTTGTGGGACGGCGAATTCGTTGGCTGCGTTCTTGAAAAGATGGTCATACCAACTCAGAATTACATCATCTTCCCGGAAGTCGGCGGAGGGGCCAAAATCGACGTCTCCAATCTTGCGCCCGGAACCCGCATGTCCGCCGACGGTGACCAGCAGCCGCTGCCCGTGGCGCGCGGCATCGCTTCCGCCATTGAGTTTGACTCCGATGTAGTTACGGAGCGAACCGCCCTGAAAAATGTCGTACCAGGCAGCGACCGTCAGCATCGGAACCTTGATATCGGAATAATGGTCCTCGATGGACCAGCGCTTCCAGTATTCGTCATAGTTGGGATGAGCCAACCAGTCGAGAAAATAAGGAGCCAGCGAGCGGATCAGATCGGGACCGGTGCTCGATGGAACGTCGAAAAGCGGATAGGTGTTGAGCGGGAGTTTCCAGATTCCATTCAGCGCGTTTGTGTTGCTCCGCACTGAGCGATTGAGCGTGTCCTGTGCCAGACCGGAAGTCCACGATTCATTGAACCATTGCTCGAAGGCCCCGCCCTGGTAAGTCCATCCATCGTGGTAGTTACTCGCTGTTACTATTGGACAGACTCCGGCAAGGTGCGGCGGGTGCGCGATGGCAGCCAGCATCTGCGTTGCGCCCACGTAGGAGCCACCAAACATTCCGACCCTGCCGTCGGAGTAGGGCAAAGATGCGGCCCACTCGATCGTATCGAAGCCATCACTCGATTCATTCTTGAACGGGTACCATTCTCCGTCGGAGGTGTAGCGTCCGCGAACGTCTTGCGCGATTACGACATAACCTTGCGCTGCGGCTCTTAGACCGAAGCCGGATGAGTTGTTCTTATCGTAAGGCGTGCGCTCGAGGAGAACCGGAAAGCTGCCCTCCGTTTTTGGCCGATAGATGTCAACTCGAAGAATCGTTCCATCGCGCATTTTCACTGCCACACCGCGTTCCACCGTCACGGCGAACGGTTCCGCGGCGGAGGCACACGGTTCGAGGATCGTCAGACCTACGAGCGCGATGGTCAGAAACCTTAGGTGCAGAGTAGACATGGGTAAGGCTCCTTGTATCGGATTGCCGATGTTTTCATACCTGCTGTTCACCGCTTACTCGCCACCAGCTTAAGCAAGCCAAATTTTTCGGGAACGTGAAAGGTCTTGCTCATGGGCGGTTGCCAGGTTATCTCCTGCACATGCTCGGCCGGTCCTTGGCTGCGGAACAGGTTCAAGCGCAAGGTGTTTCCCGGCACCGGTGGCCGGGTGTCGATTGCCGCCAGAGGGATCCGCATCGCGGCGTACCAGATATGCTTTTGCGAATCGATGCGGGCAACTGCTTCGAACCCTGAGTTCCACGTCCACCCATCCTCGTGGTGAGGATTGCGGAGATTCACATCCAGGTCGATCCACTCGCCTTGCGGTGAAACTTCAAATTCCTTGTAGTGCTGTATGTCCGCGAAGTCCGAACCGACAAACACTTCCGCTACGTCCCAGTTCCAGAGCTGATTGGTTTCCTCGCGAGTGTTAGGCTCAGGCGTAAGGTGGAGCTGTTCATAGGGGCAAATAAATAAGAAGTACAGGTTGTCTATTGTCCAACGCGAGCGGACTTCCGTACGGTATCGAGGGACAGGTTTTCCGAACGTGTCTTTCTCCATCAATACGGGACGTGCTGCGCTCCAGAAGGGCAAAGCTGGATCGACCTGCAGAGCCGCGTCTTTGTTCGCGAAGGTGCTCTCAATTACCGCTTGTCCCGCAACCAGCGTAGCGCCGCTAAGAACCACCACGACAAGAGTTCTAACGAAGCCATTCATCCAGGTGCTCCTTTACGAAGTCATCATCCTTTAAATGCGGATACGATCTGCACACACGGTCGATTTCTTCCATCTGGCCCGGGGAGAGTTCCTCGTGGGGATCAAGACACCAGCGGCCTTCGAGCAGACCTTGACGCCGCAGGATCTCATGTATGCCCGGAATACAGCCACGAAACTGATGAGTGGGATCGAAGATCGCCGCGTTCGCGTCGGTAATCTGCTGAGCGAGTGTGAGTTGTTCGCCGGGGATCGTGTCGGAGTAGTTTCTTGCGATCGCCAGGAGAGAAACCGCCGTCTTTGTCCACACCGCCCAATGCCCCAGCAAGCCGCCGACGATCCGAATCCGTTGGTTCGCGAAGCCAAAAGATGTCAGCAGGTCGTTTAAGATGTTGTCGTCGTTGCCGGTGTACAGCGCGACTTCGTGGCTGCGGCCTGATTCAGCCAGGGCGCGCACCACCTCAATGGTCTGATAGCGATTAAAGGGCGCGATCTTGATCGCGACCACGTTGTCAATCTCGATGAACTGGCGCCAGAACTCATAGGGGAGCAAGCGGCCTCCGACCGCAACCTGCAAATAGAAGCCCATGACCGGAATCACAGATGCAATGGTTCGAGAGTGTTCGAGGAGTTCAAGGATACTTTTATGGCTCAAGGCCGCGAGACTCAACAACACGGCATCGTAGCCCAACTCTTTCGCCAGTTGCGCCTCGGCTGTGGCTTGATCTCTCTTGCCGCAAACCCCGGCAATCTTGACGACGTCACGGCCGCGACACTCTTCCATGGTGAGCCTCAAGACCGGTTGCAGCAATCCAAACTGCGGATTACGAATCGCGAACTGAGTGGTGTGAACTCCCACTGCAATGCCTCCCGCACCGGCAGCTAGATAATATCGAGTTAAAGCGCGTTGGCGGCGCTCGTCCAACTTGCGGTTGCCGTTAAGAGCCAGAGGATGGGCTGGAATTACAAGACCCGAGCGAAGTTTCTCGCGCAGCTGCATCAGAATTTTCCGTCCCGCGTCTGGAAGTGTGTCGGCTTGTTCAGCATTACACCACCGTGACGAATCCAATCGGCGATCCATCCAATCATTTCCGCGGCCGTTGCCGTGGGGCGGCCAAAGAGTGTTCCGGCCTTGCCGGCGTTGTTGAGCAGTGAGGTGGAACCTTCGAGCTCAGGGTGGAATATTGGTTCGATTCCGAAGTGCTGGCCAAATTCCAGTGCGAGCTCACGCACGGAAAGAGTTTCGGGACCGGTGATATTCAAGACAAATGGCGGGGACTCACAGTAAGCAAAGCAGCGCAAACACCAGGAGTTGGCGTCCCTCTGCCAGATCACATTCACGTAGGGGATGGCTAGAGAAATAGGACGCCGCTCGAACACGGCGCGTGCAATATCCACTAGAACGCCGTAGCGGAGTTCGACGGCATAGTTCAGACGCAGAATGGCCATGCGTGTTCCCCATCGATGCGAGCCATACTCGAACATGCGTTCGCGCCCCAGAGCCGATTGCGCATACTCGCCCACGGGACCGACGGGAGTAGACTCGACGGCTCCGCCCTCTGACACCGAACGTAAGGGGTACACATTGCCGGTCGAAAAGGCGACGATGCGGGAATTGTGATAGCGCTCCGCAACCAGGCCGGGCAAGAATGTATTCATTGCCCAGGTCAAGTGTTCCGCGCCGGAGGTCTCGAATTTCCGTGCAGCCATGAAGATGACGTTCGGAATGTCAGGCAGACGCGACAATGCTCCGGGTTCCAGCAGGTCGCAGGAGATCGGTTCAATTCCTTGTGCTGCCAGCTGCGCGGGCAGGCTGAGGTTGCTGAAGCGAGCTGCGGCGACGATGCGAATATGAGCGCCGCCAAGGGCGGCGGCGCGACACGCCAGACGAGACAAGCTCGGCCCCATTTTGCCCCCCACGCCAAGAATCAAGAGGTCGCCTTGCAAGGCTGATATGGCTGCGGCATCGGCCTCAGTAGGTCGTGAGAGGTGATCTTCTAACTCCTCGATATTCTTGATCGTCGTCACTTAGCCCAGCTCAAACCCTGCGATTGCATATATCGAATCGTTGTTTGCGTGCAGATCCTTTCCGCGCACCATGCGCTGAAGGCGCCTCGTCGGCGTAAATGCCAGATCGCGCGCAATCGCGGCCGCGCCGGCGTTCGTCGGAAACAGATCCCATGAACAGTCCTGGTAACCGGCGGTCGACAGCGCTCGCTCGATCAGCGCGCGAGCAGTTCTAGGAGCATCGCACACCGACGGGCCCAGGTAATGCGAATAGCGGCCGGGCCGCGTCAACCAGTAGGAGCCGTCTATAAAGAAAGGAGGCGGACCACGCCGTGCGAGCCTCTCCAACAGTTCGGAACGATCGGCTCCGAATGCGCGACGGTCTGCGATTCGCCAATTCTCTGCGGGTCGCTCGACGGGGTCCGCCGTTCCCGTTGCGCGTCCAGTCCCCGGCCTGGTCCAGCGTTCCACCGCTTGTTCGCTGCGGAAACCCATCTTTTCGTAAAGTGGCCGGCCTTGATCGGTAGCGTCGAGCTTCACGGTTTCAATCGCCGTCTGATCGGCCACGCTCAGCGCCTGCGTCAGCAACCGCCGGGCAAACCCCCGTCCGCGATAGGATTTCTTGGTGAGAACCATTCCGAGCCAAGCCAGGTGCCGGCCATAGCACAACAGGGTCGTCGTCGCGGCCAGTTCGCCGTCCGCCTCGATGGCGAGACAGCCTTCTGGAGCCAGGTCGAGCAACATGCGCCAATCGTCGGCGGTCTGGTTCCAGCCGGCTTGTTCCGACAATTCCAGCGCCGCGGGAAGGTCGGGTGCTGCCAGTCTGCGCAAGGTCGTGCCCGCGCAATCATTCATGTTCCCAATTCTCCCGGAACCAGCGTGTAAAGTGGGGCCGCGCAATCTTGGCATCGGTGATCTCGGGATGCCATTTCTTTTCCCATTCAAAAGACGCGAAGAGCTCGTAATCGAGTTGGCAAAGTGCGGATTCGGAGGAGAAAAAAGACGCGAACAAGTCCTGCCCGGCGCAGACGATCAGTTGCGGACGCGGCATGCCGCATAGTCTAACATCGGTTTTACGATTCATTTCGTTTGGTATCTATTAACTCCTCTCTTTCCGCGGGACACACTCGATCGAATACCATTTCGCGGCTGCTTCGCCTTTCCCGAGCGCGTGGATTCTTGTCGGACTACATCGTCGGTGAGGTACTTGTGCCGCGACATCACGCAACGTACATAGCGCAGGCAGTTTGTGCCAGCGCTAAATGATTCTCGCGAAAGCGGCGCGCACCGCGCCCGGGCCCAAACGGGCAAGTGACCACCGCGCGGAAGCCTTCGCCAATCAGTTCGTAGGTTTTCTTCGAGGAATCCCGCCGTCGGTAGAACATCCAACACTCGCAAAGGCGTGAGTCGGAATTTCTCTGGGCGACGGCAGTTCATGCGATCGACGCAAGCCAGTAGCATCTTCCCCTCTGCAAGGGATGCGCCGACCGGCTTCTCGACCACGCAAGGAATCGTCTGGCCACTGAGACGCGAAAACGAAATTCTTGCGTTTCATTTCTTCTATCTCTTCATTTGGTAATCTTTATTTACTTTTCGTATCGAAGTGTGATAAAAGCTCGCCGGTAGAGGCTCTCCGCAGTAGGAGGTTCACCATGAGGCCCGTCACTCGCTTCGGCTTCTTCTTCCTCGTTCTATCAGCTCTGGGCACCGTCCATTTTCTGCTCGCCCAAGGAACTGACTTGGGCACAATCCGAGGCACCGTGAAGGATGCAACTGGCGCGGTCATTGCCAACGCGACAGTGACCGTCACCGATCTGGACACCAACACGTCGCGGCAAACCAACACGAACGGAGCCGGCGATTTTGAGATCTTCGGTTTGAAGTCCGGCAGCTACAAGGTATCGGTCGCTTCCGGTGGGATGAAAACGGAAGAGATTAACGATGTGGTTGTGAATGGAAGCGCGACCGTTGGGGTCAATGTAACCATGCGTGTGTCCGGAGGCGGAGAAAAGATTGAGGTCTCGGCCGCAGCTGTGACCATCAATTCCGAGAATCCAACCATCAGCGACTCCATCGGTCATCAGTCGGTGATTGACCTGCCTCGCGACAGCCGCGATATCTATTCGTTCTTGTATTTGAACCCGAATATCACAGGAGCAGACGAGCCGGGAGATTTCAAGTTTATCGGTGGACAAAGCTATGGTGGCAGTTTCTCAGTAGACGGACAGCGCTCGAACGGAGGCATATTCGGTTCGCAAACCGACAGCAAGCCTTCTCTCGAGGCAGTCGACGAGGTGAACGTTCTCTCCAACAGCTTTAGCGCCGAATATGCGGGCACGGCGAACATCCGCATTACGACCAAACGCGGGCAAAATCAGTTTCACGGTTCGCTTTTCTACAACAATGCCAATTCGGCGTTAGCCGCTCTCTCGTTGCAGGACCTTGCTGGGATTGCCGATTTTCAACCGAATGCATTTGCCTCGAAATATCCCACGCCTTATTTCAACAAGAACGATCTCGGAGGATCCGTCGGTGGTCCTGTGAAAGGGCTAAAACGTACGTGGTTTTTTGCGGCTTATGAGCGGGACTACGACGTGGAGCCCGTGAACATCTCGACGACAAAACTGGCTCATCCGTCGCTCTGGACCGGTGATTTTTCCGGGATGACGGACACTAGTCAGTCCCCAGCAGTGTATAACGAACCCGACGTGCCTTTAGGTGTCATGCTCACATCGCAAGAGATTGCTGACGATACGGTTGGTGGCGCCGGCCAGCAGTTTTTACACATACCTTCGCGGCTCTTGAACCCGTCGGTTCAAACTCTGATCACCAAGTACTTTCCGCACATCGGCCTAACGGCGCCTATCGACCCGACGACCGGCAGGATTTCTCCGAGTTATCAGACCCAGATGCCCGGACGGGACACGCTGGACACAGGTTCTCTGCGGCTCGACCATGACTTCAGCGATAAAGATCACGTCTATGCCAGCTACAACACGTCAGCGGACACAAACGCGATGAGTCCGGTCGTGTCGCCCTATACGGGACTCGGTCTGACGCAAACCTATCGTCAAAACCAGACCGTCCAACTTTCTTACACGCGCATCTTTAATCAGGCTCTCGTCAACGAAGCGCGCGCTGGATTCAATAAGGAGAACAAGCTGGAACACAGCAACACCACGTTGCAAGGTTTCCTTTCCAGCATCGGTTTTGACGCGGCTGACATCGCCGCTTATGGTTCGGTTGTTGGTCAGTTTGCACTCGGCACGTTCGGGCATCCTGCCATCAGCTTTAACAACACCTTTTCTACTTTCACCAACGGCGGGCGCAACACATATCGGCCCGAGGATCAGAATCTGATCACTTTCGGGGACACTCTGACATGGGTACGGGGAAAGCACAATCTGCGGATGGGAGCGGATTTTGTGCGCAATCAGGCGGTGGACGGCTTTGCTCTGAACCGCGGAAACCCCCGAGGATCCATGACCTACACCTACCCCACCGCTTGTGTCGCCGCCTGCGTTGACTCAAATGCGGATCCATTTGCGGAGTTTCTGCTGGGCCTGCCACCCTCGAGCGCGAGTTATGTGTTGCAGGCGCGGCCTCCCATGAATGTCTATAACTGGGAGGAAGGATACTTTGTTCAGGACGACTGGAAAATTTCGTCAAAGCTCACATTGAATCTGGGTTTGCGCTATGACCTGATCACCCCTTTTATCGAAAAGGACGACCTGCTCATCAACTTTGACCCCACGGGCACGAATCCGACCGGAAATCCGGGGGTGTTCATCATTCCGTCGTCGAAGACTTTGCCCTACCTCGACACGCGGATTGCCAGCTATGGATATATCACCGCTGCGCAGGCCGGTTTGGGCCGTGGTCTTGTCCGCACTGACAAGAACAATATTGCACCGCGCCTGGGCTTCGCCTACAAGATAGGGGATAAATCGGTGTTGCGCGCGGGCTGGGGCGTTTTCTATCCGACATCCGCGGCGCAGGGAATCCGTGACGCCATCGGAACCAATCCTTTTAATCAGGGCGTTACATCGCGATTTACCCTCGAGGGATGGCCAAGCCCTTCGCAAGACGGAATCAGTCCGATCACCGGTGGAACCCTTAAAGGGTTTGGCAATTCTGTGACCGCCAATGCGATACCGTTAGGCATCCAAAGTCCACGCATCCAGGAATACAACGTTACCTTTGAACGTGAGATCGTTCGTGATGGAACATTGCGCGTGTCTTATCTGGGCACACACATGGACGGCTTGATTGCAGGTAAAGACTTGGATGAACTTGCTCCGAATACGACTCCTTTCGGCACAACCCAGGGAGACGGTGTCACGATTTGCGATCCGACACAAGGAAGCTGCGCCTACTCGCCCGCGGACTTGGCGCGACTGCCTTTTCCGCTGGTCGGTGAGTTTCTGCTCACCTACGGAAATTTCGGGCATGGAAATTCCAACTCCTTCCAAACCGAATTCACCCGGCGCTACAGAAGCGGCCTCATGCTGGATCTGTCCTACACCTATCTCGATCAGAAGAGCAGCGCGTTGGACACGGCGAATTCCAGCCTGGGGGGAATCGGCTACAACCCATTTAACCCCAACTCGGACTACGGCACCGATGGTTACGTCTCCAAGCACCGCTTCATTGCCTATGGACTCTATGATCTGCCCATCGGACGGACTCATACAATTGGCCATTCGTTTTCGAGGCTGGCTGACACTTTCATTGGCGGCTGGCAGACGACGTTCAACATGTTCGCCAAGTCCGGACAAGGTTTTACGCCGTTCTGGGTCTGCGATGATTGTGATCCGGTCGAACCGGGAAACATCGCGGTTTCATCCATCGACGCCGTGGGAGATTTCAACGCCGAGCCCTCATTCCGGCCGTTAGTGTTGAACAACCATATCAATACGGGGAAAAAAGGGAGTAACGCCATCATTTGGAACTCCGCTGCGTTTGGGCTGCCCTCGGTCGGAGCTGATCTGTTAAGCAATCCGGCCGTTGCCAAGAGAAATATGTTGACGGGCCCAGGCGCATGGGGCGTGAATTTAGGTATTCACAAGGGCTTCAAGATCGGAGAGCGTGTGGTTGCGACCCTCGGGGCTGATTTCGACAATATCTTCAATCACCCCCTACTGGCGCCGGATGCCAATTTCGGGGGCGGTGGGGGCACATTCGCACAACTGGGCGACTTTAACATCAAAGTCGATCCAAACACCGGAGCGGTATTGCCGATCGTCGACAGCCCGGGAATCGTTAACCATAATCCTCTGTTTGGTCAACTGACAAATAGCTTCCAGCAGGAAGGCGTGCTCAGCCAGCGGACCATTCGTCTGCGACTGCGAATCACTTTCTAGTTGCCGGCACGAGTTATTTGGGCACTGCAGTGGCTGCGCTGCAGTGAGGAGCGACAGCCACATGATCCGATGAAACTCCATCTTTTTCGCGCAATTCTTGTCGTAGTGTCTTTGACGAGCGCTTTTGCCGACCGGCCCGGAGATTTTCGCGTCATTGGGCCGGGCGGCGGCGGTGCCATGTTCAACCCCACCATCAGCCCGCATGACCCCAACACCGTACTGATCTCCTGCGACATGACGGGTTCTTACATTACTCATGACGGGGGGCGCAACTGGCACATGTTCAATCTCCGGGGTGTGGTGAATTTCTTTGTCTTTGATCCGCAGGATGCGAAGACCATGTACGCCCATGCAACAGGCTTGTGGCGCAGCACGGACGGCGGCGAACACTGGAACCTGATTTACCCGAGCCCATCCGCCGTGAAGGGCGTCCAGATGAATTCGGACCACTCCGACGAACAGATCCTGGCCGATCCCGATCCTTTGAGCACGATCGCGGCCCTGGCGGTTGATCCCTCCAACTCACACGTTCTTTATGTGGCTGCCGGTACGAAGGAGAGCCCCGCTCTCTTCGTTTCGCGCGACTATGGAACGAGTTGGAAAAAACAGGCGAATCTCCCAGACCTTCCCCGCCGGATTTGGGTGGATCCGCATTCCACGCCCGGTGCACGAAGGTTATTTCTCGCAAGCAATCGCACGATCGCTGTGAGTGGCGAGGGAGGCGTGCGCAGTCTTCCGCTTCCCGCGGTAGTCAGTGACATCTCCTTGGGCTTTGGTGTTACGCAACCGATCTTTTATGCCACTTCGGAAGAGGGAATTTTCGTCTCCAATGATGGCGGTGCGACCTGGCGCATGAGCAACCTGCCTGGCGCGGGCGGGAAAGTGCGCGCCATTGCTACCAGCCTGCAATTTCCGCAGACGGCATACGTCTCGTACGATCATCTGGTGCTGGATGGAAATACTTGGTTAGGCGTCGCGAAAACGATAAATTCTGGGGCTGACTGGCAGTTGGTGTGGAAAGAATCCGGCGTTGCGGCCAAAAACGTGGATGACAATTGGATCACCCCACGCTTCGGGCCGGCTTGGGCAGAAAATCCTCTGAACCTTACGGTGGCTCAACAGGACGCCAACTTGGCGTACGGTACCGACCTGGGAAGAACCATGCGAACCAGCGATGGAGGCGCGACATGGACAGGGGTGTATTCGCGCAAAGTCGACGACTCCGGCTGGACGAGCCTGGGTCTCGACGTCACCAACAGTTACGGAATTCACTTCGATCCGTTCGATCCAAAGCGCCAGTTCATAACCTACACCGATATCGGACTCTTCCGCAGTGAGGACGGTGGCGTCTCCTGGACGAGTTCGACGGCTGGTGTGCCCAGCGAGTGGATGAACACGACGTATTGGATCGTGTTCGATCCTGAGGTGCGTGGACGCATGTGGAGCGTGAACAGCTACACCCACGATCTTCCCCGCCCAAAGATGTGGCGGCACAATTCAGTGCTGAATTACAAAGGCGGCGTCTGCATCAGCGATGATGGCGGCAAGAACTGGACCAAATCCAATACGGGGATGGACGAGACCGCGGCGACCCACATTCTTCTCGACCCCACCAGCCCGGTGAACGCGCGGGTGTTATACGTCTCCGGTTTTGGACGCGGCGTTTACAAGAGCTCTGATGGCGGCCACTCCTGGGCGCTGAAGAATACAGGGATCACACAAGAAGAGCCGTTCGCGTGGCGGTTAGCGCGAAGCTCCAACGGCACGCTCTACGTTGTGATCGCGCGCCGATCAGAGGATGGCAGTTTCGGCAACGCCGGCGATGGCGTACTGTACCGGTCGACCGATGCAGCGGAGCACTGGCTGCCCGTTTCGTTGCCGGAGGGCGCGAACGGACCGAATGGCCTTGCCATCGATCCTCAATCGCCGGATCGTCTCTACCTCGCCGCATGGGCGCGAGCCTCAGGAGAACACGGGGACGGCGGCGGGATCTTTCTCTCCGAGGATGGCGGCAGGAAGTGGAAGCAGGTGCTGGACAAAGATCGCCACATCTACGATGTTACCGTTGATCCGCAGGATCTCAATGTTCTCTATGCGGCAGGTTTTGAATCATCCGCCTGGCGATCGGCCGACCGCGGGCTGCACTGGTCTCGCATTCCGGGATTCAACTTTAAGTGGGGACAACGGGTGATTCCCGATCCACTGCACCGAGATGACGTCTACATCACGACCTTCGGAGGAAGCGTCTGGCACGGTTCGATCAAGGGACAACCTCGACCCGTGGATATCGCAACGCCGGTGCTGGAGCCTGGACAATAGCGGCAGGAGATAACGCATGATCAATCGGCGTCAGTGGTTGTATGGAATGAGCCTGGTTGCAGGATGTGGGACTCAAGTCGGCAGGGCCTCAGAGGGGCCTGCTGAGAATGAGGTGCAACCCGCCACCGGACCTGCACCTTTAGAGCTTTCGCAATATCAGCCGAGAAGTATGCTCCACGTGCATGAATCCCGTGTCGAGCGATCGAAATTTCCCTGCATTGACTTCCATACTCACATCTCCGGTTCGGCCAAGTCAGAAAAGGGAGTGGAACTCTCCCCGGATCGTGAATATTTGGGAACTCCCCAGGAACTGCTCGCGGTCATGGACCGCAAGAATATTCGGGCCCTGGTCAATTTGACCGGTGGCTACGAAGGTGGCCTAGCCGAGGCCGTGGCGAAATATGACCGTGCGCATCCTGGCCGCTTTTATACGTTCACCGAGCCGTCCTATTCTCGCTTCAAGGAACCGAACTATCCCGCGCTCCAGGCGCAAGCGATCGAGCGTGCCCATCGAGATGGGGCTTGCGGGCTGAAGATTCGCAAGACACTGGGACTCTATCTACGCGAAAACATCAGCTCGGGCTCACTGGTCAAAATTGATGATGCTCGTTTTGATCCAATGTGGGATGCTTGCGGACAACTTAACATTCCCGTAGCAATTCACATTTCCGATCCGATAGCGTTTTTCACCCCGACGGATCGCTTCAACGAGCGCTACGAAGAGCTGAATAATCATCCCGACTGGTCGTTCTTTGGAGGAGACTTTCCCACCAACGCGGAGTTAATCGCCGCTCGCAACAGGGTGATTGCCCGGCATCCGAATACGCAATTTGTGACGCTGCATGTGGGCAATTTCTCGGAAGACCTTCAAAACGTAAGCGACAATCTCGGCCGGTTTCCCAACATGTCAGTCGACATCGCTGCGCGCGTCGGTGAGCTTGGCCGGCAGCCGGTAACCTCCAGAAAGTTTTTCGACAAGTATCAGGATCGAATCTTGTTCGCGACGGATGCGACGCCCCACGGTGATGCGTATCCCCAACAAGTGTTCAACGACCAGTTATACGAAATCTATTACCGATTCCTCGAGACCAACGACGAATATTTCGACTACGCTCCGGCGAAGATACCTCCGCAAGGACGTTGGCGAATCTACGGTATTGACTTACCCGATAGCATCTTGCGCAAAGTTTATTTTGAAAACGCTGCGCGCCTCCTGCGACTTTAAATGTGACTCTTCTGGCAAATCGCGGTGTTAGGATTGGCGACCTCGGCGTGGGTCGCTCAGTCGGACCTGCCGGGAGAAACTTTCAGTACATCTGATCGTGGCGGGGCTGGCGCCAGGAAAATTCGTTTTGACCTACTTTTGGGTGCCATAGCGTTCCCGAGATGAAAATGTCAACACGCGTCGAAGGGCATCGTTCCAGATTAGACGCCCTTTCGCCAACCACGATCGCTCTCCCTCTTTAGTTCAACTGTAATTGAGCCGCTGGGGTTGACCGGCTGTTCGCATGCCCACGCAATCGGCTTTCTCACGCCGGGACGAATCTCAACTTCAGCAGACAGAAAAACCTGGCCGCTGTAATCTTTAGGCAGCAGAAACGAAGCTTGCCGAAGCCCGCCGGCATAAGGGTGCCCCGCATCCAGCGCACCCTGCAGGCTCAATTTCTTGTCGGGACTTTCCAGGTTCAGCCAAAGAACTCCTGGAACCCCGGCCGTTCCGCGGTTGCTCACGCAGACGATCAGTTCGAAAGCGCCATAACGCTTCCGTTGCCAAACCCAGGAAGGCCGGAGGCGGTATCCAATGCTGGTGCGTAAACGTTCGAAGCCGCGAGGATACACTTCGTTGTAGCGCGCAAGGTTGTCAGCCTCCGTCCACAGCGCCCAATAATTCGCGCGCAGATCCGGAACGTGAAGCATGTAGTTCTCCAGTTCGTTGATTCCGGCTGCATCCAGTTTCAATGCCTGCGTATCGTATCGGCGAAGGTAGCCGTCTTCCATGATGGCCGCTATCCACGGCGGCCGGTTGGCTATGACGTCGATCTGAATTGGCTCTTCGACAATAATGCTGTCGGAACGCATCCACGCACCCGCCCGCACAGCCATATCGATTACAGTGCGATTCCCCACTTGGCTGATGTCGGGCTGGGTATTGACCGCCACGGGTGTTTTTTTCCATGTTTCCAACTGTCGCGCGGTCATGCTCACCGAGGTGCGCCGCGCGGTTACGAAATCCGGGAAAGGATTGGGGTAGTTGCTGGTATGTCCCTCGCCCCAGAAGCCGTACTGCATCAGGTCCATCCATTCGATCAAGGGATTGCCTTCAAACTCTGCGGCCAGCAGATCGTTCAGCTCAGCGAATGCTTTCTGAAATTCCGGATGATCATAACGAGGTTCACAGTATTCCGCGTTTCCCTTGCCTGGTATGCGGCCGATTGTTACCAGCGGCACGCGGTCTCGTAGAAACGGAGGCAGAGCAACTTGTTCCGGCTGGAACGATTCGTTGGAAAGTTGAACGCGAAACGCGAGGCGAAGTCCTTTCCGTTTGGCTGCATCCACAGTCAAAGCCCACACCGGATCGAGATCGAGCCGTCCGGCACGCGACTGCACATTGCGCCAATCGCATCGGATGTAGAGAACGTCCACGAACGGCAGGCTCGATATTTTCTCCACGTGCTGTTCGAGCAATTCCCGACCAGTTCGTGCCGCCACAGAGGGCCCGTTCTCTTCCCAGGCATAGCCGACGAGTCCAAGTCCCGGATTTCGCAGAGGCTTTTCGGAAGGCGTCGTAAACAGGACGGTTTGCCATCCCAGGTCCTGGTCGATGTCGAACGGGCCTTGATCCAGCCGGTCTGCAACCTGCGGTGCAAAGCCGCAATTACAATCCCGCGCGAGGCCAGCGACAATGTCATCTTGAGCCAGTGCCGGAAGCAATACCGCCGCTTTCAAGAGATCTCTGCGACGCATTTTCCCTGGTTTCCCTCAAGGATGGAATCAGCACAATCGGTGCTGCTTCTTGGTTTCGGCCGAGAATGCTGTTGATACGCACTACTAAGAGTAGTGAATGTATGACATCGAGTGGGAAGAGATTTCCGGCCTCACGACACGAGGAACGCATGCTTTCATTACTTTCGGTTACTGTATCATGCGTTTCGATTTGCAGGTTATTTCAAATTTCCTGGGGGCCCCGGATGCCAACATTGGCGACCGGTCTGAGCGAAGTGCATCGCCCATCAATGGGTTCGAGGTGATGCGAAAATGCGGGGACGGACCGAAGGATCGCGACACAAATTTCGACTCTGTCGCCCGAGACAAGCTCCTCGACACAACAACCGCCGATACCAGCGCAAACGTTCAGCTCGGAATCGGCGTTAACAGCGCAGAAAGCCGGTAAGCCAGACAACGAGAGTGGAGCTAGAGCCGCGTCTTCATAGGTTGGTTTGAATCTAGACCAGATTGTCTTGATCAATCAGGGAAGGGAGTTCCGTCTGGCTCCTATTTTTGAGTTTGCTGGCCACCATCGATTGGGATCCCCAGCGATCGAAAAATTCGGCCTGTTTCTTTTGGCTCGCCAACCGATGCAACATTGTGCGACGCCGCTTTGGAGAAATAGCATCTTCGTAGAGAGAGCTTCGAGCTTCTCCGAGCCATCGCAACCATCGCTCCCATTCCGGCCCGAATTGGGATTCCATCTGTTTGCGCAGTCGCTGAGCGAGAGCACCACTGTGGCCAGCGGTGGAAATCGCGATTTGAAGCGGTCCCCGTCGCACCACAGCTGGGTAATAGAAATTACAGAGTGGTCGATCGCGAACGACATTGCACAGAATCTGACGCCCTTGCGCTTCTTCATACACCATTTGGTTGAGGGTCTTCAGAGGTGTGGCCACAACTACCAGGAAGATTCTGTGTAAGTCGCTGAGTTCGAAGCGGCGCTGTTGCCAAGTGATCTTGTCGTCAGCCGCCCACGCCTTAATTCGTCGAGTAGCCACCTGGGCAACAATTGACGACCCTAACGACGCGCGAGAATACAGGCTGGGAGCCCGTTTTGATTCGCCCCACTTTGGCGAGCGCCCGATAGTCGAGACATTCGAGGAACTATTGCACCGATATTTCTCTCACCCGGAGTCAAAGAGCCTTGGTCCCGATGGCGAACCATGCCAGCCGAAAACACGTGGTCGCCTGTTAAGGCCTCATGTAATTGGAGGCAAGCACCATCGCATCGGGAAGGAAGTTGATCGGAGCTGGGAGGAGGGCGACGATCTGGATGCAATGCGTCAGACGCCTATCGAGTACACGCGTAAGGCGAGTCGCGCGTCGCGCGAACCGCTAACGCAGCCGAGTCTTTCTCTCAGCCAGTTGGTCAAGAAGATCGGTATTCGGAAAGTAATTCGGCAGGGGTTTGGCAGACGCATCATCGATAAAATCAGTCGCCGCGAACCAGTGAAGGCCTCGACATATCGCGAGTACGAACGACGCATCGAGGAATATGCACGGAAGCGAAAACGCACGAAGCGTTCTCTGTAGTGACAACGCCCGGTTCGCAGCCTGAGCGAAGGGCTTTCAAGTGACCGAGGCTGATGGAATACACGCAGGTGGGTTTTGAAGTGTAATAGGGATTTGGACGAAGCCGCTGGCGCGGCGGACGCTACCGCGTGTTCGAAGCCGGCTGTTTTCGCGGAAGCAAGATTTTTCTGCGCCGAGTGGTAACATGCTGGTGTGCCAAGGCTTTCCTTTTCAACGAAACTCGGCAGTCGG
>DATMOO010000039.1:0-67095 GCA_035568275.1 Candidatus Sulfotelmatobacter sp. | reverse complement strand
CATGGGTAGCAGAGTTGATCTATGGGGCAGGAGGAGATTTCGCGGGAGCACCCGCTCGTCAGTACTCGAGTGATGAAATTGCCGCCCTCAATCTCGACGTCATCATCGCCGCCTGGTGCGGGGCTGGGAATCGCGTTCCGTTGGAAAAAATCGTCGCCGATCGCGGATGGGAACGAACGTCAGCCGCGCTCTCAGGCCGCGTCTTCTGCATTCGTGACGAGTTTCTAAATACCCCTGCGCCCACGCTGCTGCAAGGCCTCGACGCTTTGGCTTGGGCGATTCATCCCGACGTGTTCCCACACACAAAGGGAATCCGGCAGATTACTGGCGTTCCCGGTCCATACGCTGAAAATCCGACATGCTAGGCTAAGATAGATGAATCCCGTGAGCACTCGACTGGAAGAAGTACGTTCGGAAATCTCTGCGTTGGCAGAATCTTCACCCACAGCCCACGATCTCATGCGGACCATGGTGAAGCTTCTGCATGACAAGATGCTCAAGTACAACTGGGTCGGCTTCTACATGCTGGAACCCGGCGCGAAGCCGCCGGTTCTAGTGCTGGGCGCTTTTGAAGGCGCGATGACACCGCACACCCGCATCCCACTCAACCAGGGCATCTGCGGCGCAGCCGCTTCTAGCGGGCAGACTGTTGTCGTGGACGATGTCGCCAAAGATTCTCGCTACCTCGCCTGTTCGCTTGAAACCAAGTCTGAGATCGTGGTTCCAGTCTTTGCCCACGGCAAAGTCGTCGGAGAACTCGACATCGACAGCCACTTCCCCGCGGCGTTCACAACCGAACATCAGGAATTCGTGCAGCACTGCGCTACTCTCGTCGGAAAGAAACTGGAAGCAGCCAGGGCATGAGAGTCGAGAAGGGCCAGGTCCGTGCGCCCGAGATAGGCCGTGTGTGGCTGAATTCCACTCCGTTGAGTTTTCGACAGTTGTGCGGGCGTGCCGTCCTGGTCGATTTCTGGGATTACACCTGCGTCAACTGTATCCGTACGCTGCCCTACGTGCAGGCATGGCATGAGCGCTATCGCGACAAGGGACTCACAGTCATCGGCGCGCACACGCCGGAGTTCACGTTCGCCCAGTATGAGTCGAACGTGGAGCGCGGGATTCGCGAGTTCGGCTTGACTTACCCGGTCGTCATCGACAGCAACCGTGAAATCTGGAAGGCCTTTGCCAACCGCTATTGGCCGACCAAGTATCTACTCGACAAAGATGGATACCTGCGCTACGCACATTTCGGCGAGGGCGGTTACGGCGAATGTGAGCAGATCATTCAGGAACTATTGCGCGAGATTGATCCCACCGTCGAACTTCCGCCGATCATGGAATCCGTGCGCGAGGAAGATCACGCGGGCGCTGTCTGCTATCGCGCTGCCGGAGAGTTGTACCTGGGCCACCAGCGCGGACGAATTGGCAACGAAGGCGGCTTCAAGGAAGACCAAATCGCGGATTATTCGTTCAACGGGCCTCTCGACGAGAATTTCTTTTATGCGAATGGCCGCTGGGCTTCGACTGCGGAATACTTCGAAGCCGTCGAGGAAGGGTCTCACAGTTTGCGTTTGAAATACGAAGCCTCCGCCGTAAACTTGGTCATGGCTAGCCCGCACGCATCCCACGCCAAGGTTGTGATTCTACAAGACGGCGAGTCTCTTACCCACAAGCGGGCCACCCGCGACACGCGCTTCCGCGGCTCAAAGGAACGGCAGGAAAGCTACCTGGTAGTAGATTCCCCTCGCATGTACTTCCTGGTCGACAATCACAAGTTCGGACCACATGAACTGGAACTCCGGTGCTCCGCCGGCATTGCCGCGTTCGCCTTCACCTTTACCAGTTGCGTCGATCCTGTGGCGAGCGCGCTGCAGGGCGCAGGTCTGGCTGATTCATGAAACGCGTGGTGGCAGCTCTTATAACGCGCGACGGCAAACTGCTGGTATGCCAGCGAACACGGCATCAGACCATGCCCTTGAAATGGGAGTTCCCCGGCGGAAAGATCGAAGAAGGCGAGCAGCCGCGCGCTGCGCTGCGCCGCGAACTCGATGAAGAATTGGGAATTCAGGCAACCATTGGAGACGAACTCGCGCGCATTCAGCACGAGTACCCCAACGGCGGCATGGTGGAGCTTCGTTTCTACATCGTTCGCGAGTACAAGGGTGAACTCGAGAACCGCATCTTCAAAGACATACAATGGGCCGTGCCGAAAGATCTGCCCAAGTTCGACTTCCTCGAAGCCGATCTCACGCTTGTGAATGATCTTGCTTCTGGAAACCTACTCTAGGCTAAGCTCATCTTAGAACCTCGAAACACTCCCGTAGTGTTCTGTATTGACCCTCCTTCAAACCGGTGACATAATCCGCCGCACGTTCGTCAGGGGAACTTGGTTCCGCCCTTGGTAGGTCCAAAACTTCTAATTAACGAAAGGAAATCTGCCCACCATGCACAGGAAATGGCTCGTTGTTCTGGCAGTACTGTCTTTTGGGATCATGTGTTTTGCCCAGGCAAATGACCCGGCATCGAACAACACTCAAGACTTATCGTCGCTCAACGTGCAGCATGAACCTCCAATGCTGGGCATCCATTGGGCCCGGGGTTTCAATCCGTTCGCCCGCGCCGCAGCGCGTGGCAACAATCCCGACATGACCTATCACGGCGGCGTCATCTTACCGTCCACAGTGAGTGAAGCAATCTTTTGGGGGCCTAATTGGGCCAACTCGAGCTTTGCCGGCGACAAGATTACTGGGCTCGACAGTTGGTATAGCGGGTTCAGCAACTCGAATTACGCCAAAACGTCCGACGAATTCACCGGATCGAATGGTCAGGTAGGGCCTATGGTGAGTCATGATGGCCACTTGGTCGACCTATCAGCGGCGGCCAACGGCAGCTCGACCTCCGCGATTGTGTCGGAGGTCTGCAAGGAGATTGCGAGTCCGGTCTCCAACGGCTACTACCCGGTTTACGTTGATGTGAAACGTGGGAACGCCGGGTACTGCGCCTACCACACGTTTGGTTCCTGCCAGGGAGTGACCGTGCAGGTAGCATTCTTCTTCAACCTCGACGGCGACCCAGGGTGCGATCCGCAAGATTCGTCAGGAATGCATTCCCAGGGATTGGCAGCGTTAGCCAACGTCAGCGGACATGAACTCTCCGAAGCTCGCACCGACCCAGACTCTCCTGGCGCCTGGTATGACAAGAGAGGCCAGGAGAACGGCGACAAGTGCGCATGGACGTTCAATGTCCCGCTTGTGACGTTCAGCAACAAAACTCAGTGGAAGATTCAGGGTGAGTGGTCGAACAACGCTTACAACACCGGGACGGGTTACCCGAATAGCTCGGGACAGAAAGGGTGCCTGGACGGTCACTGAGTCACAACGCATCTCAACCCGAGAAGCCGGACTGAAATCGCTCCGGCTTCTGTTTCCGCCTTGTGACGAATAATTTAGCCCGAGTGCAGCGTCCAGAACCACGCCAGAGTTAGTCCAATCATGATCACAGCCGTCGCCCACGCGACCGCGTTGAATAGAGGCTTATTTACGTACTCGCCCATCAATTCCTTCTTGTTGATCAGCAGAAGCATGAAGATCAATACAAAGGGCAGCACAATGCCATTGACGACCTGTGAGAGCACCGCAATCTTCACCAAAGGCAGGCCCGGGATGAGTACGATAGTTCCGCCCGCCACGATCAGTACCGTGTACAGCCAATAGAAAAAGGGCGCTTCGCCAAACTTCTGCCCGACCCCCGATTCGAATCCCAGCCCCTCGCATACCGTATACGCTGTCGAGAGAGGGAGGATCGAGGCCGCAAAAAGCGACGCATTGAACAATCCCACGGCGAAAAGAATGTAGGCATACTGTCCGGCAAGCGGTTTGAGAGCCGCCGCCGCGTCGGCCGCATACGTGATGTTCCGAAATCCGTGGATCCACAACGTGGCTGCGCACGCCACAATAATGAACCATGCCACCACGTCAGTGAAGATGCAGCCGGTCACTACGTCTAACATGGACGCTTTGTATTGCCGGCGCGTGACACCCTTCTCAACGATGGAAGATTGCAGATAGAACTGCATCCACGGTGCAATCGTCGTGCCCACCACGCCGATGACCATGTAGAGGTATGTCTGATCGCGAAAAGCCTTCGGGTCGGGCGGCTTGATTGTCGCAATCGCCGCTTCTTTCCACGCAGGGTGCGCAAGGACGCCGGCGAAGATGTACGTGATGTAGAAAAAAGAAGCTGCGAGGAACACCTTCTCTACGCTTTTGTACTGGCCTTTGACCACGATCAACCACACAATCACAGCACAGACTGGAACGGTGTAAATGCGCGGCCAGCCAAACAACTCCAGACTCGTGGCAATGCCGATAAATTCCGTGACCACGTTGCCGAAGTTGGTGATCAGAATGCCGAGCATCATGAGGAAGGTGATGCGCAGCCCGAATTCTTCCCGGATCAGATCGCTCAGCCCCTTGCCCGTGACCGCGCCCATGCGGGCGCACATCTCCTGAACCACGATCAGAGCTATCGTGATCGGGATCATCGTCCACAGCAGAAGATATCCGAATTGCGCCCCGGCGGACGAATAGGTAAGGATGCCACCGGCATCATTGTCGACGTTTGCGGTAATGAATCCCGGCCCGACTACGGCAAAGAACAGCAGGATCCGAATCTTCCAACGCCTCAGGAACTTCATGCGCACTTTTCGAAGACATAAAGGTGGAGCAATTTAGATGCAAGCGACGGGACAGGATAAACGTACGACGCACATCCGGCCAAATGAAAAGTGCGTCCGGAAAGGATTTTTCACGCGGAGAAGCCAACCTGCCAATGGAGAGTCAGCGAGCGACGGACTGCACCCACGCCGCAAACGCGTGCCAAGCCGCCGTCTTGCCGATCGGCAAACGAATCTGTTGAACAAGAATCAAAAACGTTCCTGCCCAGAGCGTCGCCCGGTGGAGCTTGCGCGTAGACCACACATCATAGGCGGCCAACAGAAGCAGAAAGGCATACGAAGCGATAGCGGCGTGTGCGGCATTGTGGAACAGCCAACGCAACGGAAAGCGGGCAATGGCAGCGATCAACACCCCCACGGTTGCGATGTAGATGATGCGCTTGTGAGCAGACGGATCGCGACGAGCCCGGAAGGCGAAGAAAATCAGGGTCCCGAAGATGACCATGTCGGTCATCGGGACGATGTAGAAGAAATAGGTGTCCAGCCCCGGAGGCGCAGTACCACGAGCCAGCCGGTCGGTGGCCGCCGTCCAGCCCACGACGACCATCAGGCAAGCCAACAGAAAACCGGCAAGCCCCAATTTCCTGTGGATATCCACCCGCCCTGCCCACGCCAGCGAATTCTGCACAATGAGCAACAAAATCCAACAGGAAAAAACGGCTCCGTGAATGTGGATGATGCGGCTTGGAAGTGGCGCATGGAACACCCCAACCAGGTAATACGTCGGCCCGAAGCCGAGGAACACACTCGCCAACATGAGCCAGGCGGTGCCCGAGAAGAAATAGTGATCGAATCGTCGCCCCGGCAGAGTTAACCCAAGCTTGGTAGATGGACGAGCATACGCGAGTGTTGTGCTCACAATTGCTCCTTAAGTTTTCGTTTAGGTCCGCGCCGGGGAAGTGCTGTCATTATAGCCGGGACCGCCTCCTCGTGGTATCCGGCTTGAAGATTCCGGGCGAACAGTTACTGTCTTTAATTGCAGTTGAAGGGCTCTTGGCTGGTGAGATGTTCCTAACCTGACGCCGAAGATCTAAGACCGTTTCTTTACAGCTTTGCCCGCAGCATGCTGATCACGTCGTCGGAGGTAATCGCGCCCGTGAGCTTGTTATGTTTATCGACGACCGGAAGCGTCTGCAGATTGTACTTGTCAAACAATTCCGCCACGTCCATTTCCGTGGCTTCTTGATGGGCCAACACGAGTGGTTCCTGCGCCAGCGAAAGCATGGGGTCTGAGGACTGGGCCAGGACGATCCTCGCTAGGGGGACAGCGGCAACCAGAGTCCCGTTGGAGTCGACCAAGTAGATGGTGCTGATGACTTCGACGCCCCCTTCGAATTCCCGCAACGAATCGATCGCGTTCTGCACGGTCGCATTAATCGGAAGTGCCAGGAACTCCGTGGTCATGCGTCCAGCAGCAGTCTCTTCCTTGTGCTCCAGCAGTTCGACGACGTCCTGCTGAGCCTCGGGCTCCATCTGGATCAGGATCTGCTCGGTTTGGTCTTCTGGCAGGTCGGCCAGCAGGTCGGCAGCCGCATCAGGATCCATTTCTTCCACGATGCCGGCAGCTTTCCCAGAATCGAGCGATTCGACGATCGCCTTCTGCACCCTGGGTTCGACCTCTTCGAGTGCCTCGGCGGCGGTCTCTTCGTCCAAGGTTTGGAACACGGCCTGGCGCTCGTCGGGAGCCAGTTCCTCGACGATATCCGCGATGTCGGCGGGATGCAGTTTGGCCAAACCTTCGTGCGAAATCTTAAGCTTGACCCGGCGCGCCGGATCGGTCTCGATCAGATCGATGAAATTCCAGGGGATACTGCGGGGCGGGATTTTCCCTAGCAACACATGCAGAGCGGTTCTAGGCGTAACTCCGCGCAACAGGCGACGGACCGCACCACGGGCCCCGACATCGACGGAATGAACCCGCAAGACGGGATGTTTGGGGTCTTTTTGCGAATCGAATTCAAGATCAACATCGTTGACGCGGACGACTTTCCGCCCGTTTACGTCAATGACCTGCTGATCGAGCAGGTCGCGCTCGAGCAGGAAGAGTCCCTCGGTTCCGTTGGCCGCTGACCACTCGCCCGCCGCTGTCGTGGCGCGCACTCCCCCCTCAATCGCAGAAACCGCCGTAAAAGGGAGTACTCGATTGCCGGTCTTGGTTTTGATGATGAGCGATGAAACCCGCGTCCGGTCCTCCTGGGGAGCAATCGCTACCTCGCGCACGCGTCCAGCCGCGCCCGACGGGTCATACACCCGGGCACCCAGCAAATCGCTCAGTGCAAGCGTCGTCATCGGCTAGAGAATAACCGAGTCGAGCGGAGTTCGGAACGAAATTTTCAGCCGGACCTGGCCGAATGGGCCCAAACGTCAGAGGTTCGCATCCAGCCTCTATAATGTAGCGTGCGCGTTATCTTCGACATCTTCGGCCAGACCCTGCAGACTCTCTGGGCGCACAAACTGCGTTCTTTCCTTACCATGTTCGGGATTGCCTGGGGCGTGGGTTCCCTGCTGCTGCTGGTAGGACTGGGCGAAGGATTCCGCTCCGGCAACCGGAAGCAGTTCGACTCGATTGGCGAGAATGTCCTGTTTATCTGGTCGGGACGCGCCCCGGTGGTCCAGGGCAGCTTCACGGCATTGCGCCAATATTATTTGACCACCCGGGATTACGAGGATGTGCTCGCTGAATGTCCAAGCGTCGGAGGCGCAACTCCGGTCATTTCCCGCAGCGACATTCGGGCCGTCAGCGACTACTTTCAGGCGGGCGGCCAGATCAATGGAGTGCGTCCCGACTTCAGCCGCATCCGCTACGTCCCCATCAATGGCGGGCGTTGGCTCAACGAGATGGATGAAATACAGACCCGTCGTGTCATCGTCCTGGGAGACGAAACGCGGCGAACGCTGTTCTCTGGCCGGCCCTCGATTGGAAGCACCATTCTCCTGAATGGCATGCGGTTTGAAGTGATCGGCACCCTGGAGCGCATCGGGCATGGCGACAACAATACGCAGAATCTCAAGAACTACATCCCGTTCAGTACGATGCACGAATATTTCCCGCCCCTGAATGCTGGGATCGATACGAATGTCGTCTCGCAGATTAACTACCAGCCCAGATCGCGGGCTTTGCACGAAACGGCGAGACAAGAAGTACACAAGATCATCGCCCGTAACCATGGCTTCGATCCCCGCAATCTCGATTCGTTCGACGAATGGGACACGGTAAAAACACTCGACCAGATCGGAAAGATCTTCGACGCGATGAACATGTTCCTGGGCAGCGTGGGTCTGGTGACTCTCGCACTTGGAGCGATCGGGATCATCAACATCATGCTGGTCGCGGTGGCCGACCGCACGCGGGAGATCGGCCTGCGTAAGGCCGTCGGAGCCACGAATAGCAACATCATGTTCCAGTTTTTTGTGGAAGGCGCTTTTCTGACCATGCTTAGTGGCGGTTTCGGCATTGGCGGTGCAGCGGCGCTGATGGCGGCGCTCTCGAAAGTTAGCCTGGGGGATGGTTTTGATCCGCCCAAGTTGGTCGCGTCGACTGCCGCACTGGCCGTGATCTCGCTCGGAGTCGCAGGAGTGGCAGCCGGACTCTACCCCGCCCGGCGCGCCGCGCTGCTCGAACCAGTAGAGGCGCTCCGCAAGGAATAACTATGCATCGCGATCTCCTCAAACAAGCCTATTCCGCCATGCGCCACGACCTTCGGCGTACCCTCCTGACCATGGCCGGAATGGCCTGGGGGATCGCAACCGTTGTGTTGCTCCTCTCTTATGGCAACGGATTCGGCAAGGCAATCGAGGTCATCTTCCAGAGTTTCGGCGCCACCGCCGTCGGCGTGTTTCCCGGTCGCACGTCGCAGCAGGCTGGCGGCAACAAGGCGGGCGTACAGGTTCGCTTTACCAACGACGACATTGAAGTGTTGCGCAACAATCTCCCGCTCTGCCGGCATGTAGTTCGCATGTCGCAGAAGGATTCGACGGTCCAGAACAACAACCGCTCTTTCACGTTTCCGGTAATGGGACTTGATCCCTCAATCCAGAAGATCTGGAATCTGGATATCGCCGAGGGCCGCTTCCTCGACGACGCCGACAGCATGCAGCATGGCCTGGTCGCAGTCATCGCCTCGGAAGCGCGCGACAAACTTTTTTCGGGCATGCCCGCTATCGGGGAGAGGATCCGCATCGATGGCGTGACCTTCGAGGTCATTGGCATCGGTGCTCCTCGCATGCAGGAAGGCGACAACGACAACAACCGCGTTGTTTACATCCCCTACAGCTCGATGGATGTGCTCAAAGACAATCATTACCTCGACGGAATCTGGCTGGACTCCATCGGACTGGATCATGACAAGATGGACCGCACCATCCGTGAGACGCTGGCGACCGCTCATGGCTTCAGGCCCGATGACCATCGCGCCGTGTTTGTCTTCGACGCTCAGAAGCAGCTTTCGCAATTCGGTATCATCACGCTGGCCCTGAAAGTCTTGCTGGCATTCATCGGAAGCGTGACTCTGGGGATTGGCGGCGTGGGGTTGATGAACATCATGCTGGTCTCGGTGACGCAGCGGACCCGCGAAATCGGAGTGGAAAAAGCGTTAGGCGCGCGGCGGCAACATATTCTTGTTCAATTTCTGGCCGAGGCAATGGTCATTACCGCGGTCGGCGGATTTCTAGGGATTCTTCTCTCTTACGCCGTTTCGATCTTGGCCGGACGCATCACCTTCTACAGCGCGATGGCCAAACACGCGGAAGCAGCCGATATCCGGCTAATCGTCTCGCCGATGATCCTTCTGGTTGCGACCAGTATTCTGGCGGTGGTGGGGGTAATTAGCGGCATGGTGCCCGCGCTGCGTGCCGCGAATCTAGACCCCATCGAAGCGTTGCGGTACGAGTAGATTTCGTCACAATGGACCATGGAGCATAGCTCTGTGCTACTCTGTGCCCCCTGTGGTGAAGTTTTCATGTCTGAAGACATCCTCTCCCGGCAACCGCCTCCGCCCGACCTTCGCCTAACGTACGGCTCGGACCAGAACCAGTTCATTGACATGCGATTGCCCACAAGCAAGACCGGGCCGCACCCGCTCGTGATCAACATCCATGGCGGATTCTGGCGCGCGAAATACAACCTCGACCATGCCGGACATCTTTGCGCGGCTCTCACCGCGAAGGGGCTTGCCAGTGCGAACCTCGAATATCGACGCGTCGGAAATGAAGGCGGCGCATGGCCCGGCACCTTTGAAGATATCCGCTCCGCTTACCAGTTTCTTATCCAAAACGCACAGAAGCACAATTGCGACCCCCAACACATCGTGGTCATGGGACACTCCGCAGGAGGCCAGTTAGCGCTCTGTCTCGCCGCCCACGAACCCCTGGTGAGCGCGGTGACCTCCCTCGCCGGAGTGGTGGACTTGCAACGTGCGTATCAACTTCACCTTAGCCATGACGCGGTGGTTGAGTTTCTCCGCGGTACACCGGCCGAAGTCCCGGATCATTATCGCGAAGCGGATCCCATGCAGCTCTCCATCGCTAAGGCGCGCCAATGGCTAATTCACGGCACCTCCGACGATGTAGTGCCACCCCCATTCAGCCGTGACTACGTCGCTCTGAAGCAGCGGCGAAGCGGCAAGAAACCGGAAGACGCGCACCTGCTGGAGATTCCTGCGGCGGGTCATTTCGATCTGATCGATCCGAGCAGCAAAGCCTGGAACAGGGTTGAGCAGATCGTGCTAGAAGCAACGGCGTAGGTGCGCCAGGGTTGCCCTGAATGTTGACACGCCTTTCCCGGGACCATACGATTTTCGGGTTCTAGGGGAATTCCAAAATGTTGACTCGTGTCCACCGGCTGTTCGCAGTTCTCGCCGTTGCCGCAGCCATGCTGGCGGCGGCGTCCGCGCCGCAGGCCGACCCCAACCGATACATCACCGATATCAAGGCGCTGGCTTCTCCGGAGATGGAAGGCCGCGGCGCCGGGACAAAGGGTCTGATTCGGGCCGAGCATCTCATCGAGAAGCGCTACAAGGACCTCCACATTGAACCCGCGGGCGTCAAGGGATACGCACAACCGTTCAGCGTCGTCACGGGTGCGAGACTGAAATCCGACAATCGCTGCGTAGTCCAAACAGCCGACAAAAAACAAGAGCTCACGATCGAACAGGACTTCGTTCCCTTCAGCTTCTCGGCTCCTGGGCAGGTGACCGCCCCAGTTGTGTTCGCCGGATACGGGGCAAGTGCTGACGAGTTTCACTACGACGATTACGCAGGCCTAGACGTCAAAGACAAAGTAGTCGTCGTCCTTCGGCACGAACCTTCGGCATTCGGCGAAAAGAGTGCCCATCATGGACTGACGCAGCATTCGCAGCTCATCACAAAGGCAATCAACGCGCGCAATCATGGCGCGAAAGCTTTGGTGGTCATCAACGGCAAGCTGGGTGATGGTGAAGAAGACTTACTGACCCGCTTCGGCAGCGTGAGCGGGCCGGAAAATGTCGGCGTCGTCATGGTGCAAGTGAAGAATGCAGTAGCCGACGGATGGTTTCAGGCGACCGGAAAGTCACTGAAAGAAGTACAGGAGCAGATTAACTCCAGCACCAAGCCAGCCTCCTTCGATTTCCCTGAAACGCTTCATGTTTCGTTGAACATCGACATTGAAACCATGAGGGCGACCGTGGACAACGTGCTCGCCTGGCTGCCGGGACAGACCGACGAGTACGTCATCATCGGCGCGCACTACGACCATCTTGGCCGAGGCAATTTCGACTCACTCGCGCCGTCACAGATCGGGCAAATTCATCCCGGAGCCGATGACAACGCCAGCGGCACCGCGGGTGTTCTGGAACTGGCGCGCCTGCTTGCTCCTGAGCGTAGGAAGCTGAAGCGCAGCATCCTGTTCATGGATTTTGCCGGCGAGGAACTCGGCTTGCTGGGCTCCGCTGAGTGGGTGAAGGAGCCGACTCGACCACTCGCAAAAGCAGTCGCCATGATCAACATGGACATGATTGGCCGGATCAAAGATGACAAAGTCTATATCGGGGGCGTCGGCACCGGATCAACGTTTAAGACCGTTCTCGATCAGGCCCAGAAGGAAGCGCCGTTCAAGATTGAATATTCCGCGGGAGGCTACTCCTCCAGCGATCACACTTCTTTCGTCACTAAGAAGATTCCGGTGCTGTTCTTCTTTTCAGGACTGCATTCGGACTATCACAAACCTTCTGACACCTGGGACAAGATAAATGGCGCCTCGGCGGCACGCCTCCTCGACATGGTTGAGAGCGTCGCTGTGCAATTGGCAAACACTGACCAGCCGCCTGCGTTCCAGGTCGTAGCCGAAGAGAAACCGCTCGGAGGAGGTGGCGGCGGATACGGTCCCTATTTCGGTTCGGTCCCCGATTTCGGGCAGGTGGAAAATGGTGTGAAGTTTTCCGACGTCCGGCCGAATTCGCCCGCGGCCAAGGCTGGGCTGAAGGCAGGAGACATCCTGGTGCAGTTCGGCGACAAACCGATCAAGAATCTGTATGACTTCACTGACGCCCTTCGACGCAGCAAGGTCGGAGACGTGGTCGAAGTAAAAGTGTTGCGCGACGGCCGCCCAGTCACAGCCAGCGTGAAACTGGAACAACGGAAATAGCTCCAAGCCTTTTCTTCCTGAGCGAGACGCTTTTTGTCTGGCGAAGGATCTATGTAATCTCTCAGCGTCGAGATGACGCAAGAGTACCAAGATTCGTTTTATCCGCGTTGATCCGCGCAAATCCGTGGCAAAGAAGCTTTCCCCCGCGGCCAATCCCTTATAATCGTCCGTCACCCTGAGAGGAATCCCTTGCCCTTTGACGACCTACGCCAGTGGATCTCAGCACTCGACCGCGCCGGCGAATTGAAGCGCATCCAGATCGAAGCCGACCCCATCCTGGAGATCTCGGAAATTACCGACCGCGTCTCGAAAAGCCGCGACGCCAAAGGCAAAGCCGGGGGGCCGGCTCTTCTGTTTCAAAACCTCAAAGGACATCCCGGCTCTCAATTGCTGATTAACCAGTTCGGCTCGGACGCACGCATGAAGATGTCGGTCGGCGTGAACTCCTATGATGAAATTGCGGCCCGCATCCGGATGTTCATGGATATGAAATCTCCCCAGGGATTCCTCGACAAGCTGAAAATGCTCCCGCTGCTGACCGAGGCAGGAAAGTTTTTCCCGCGCACGGTGCCTACGGGCCGCTGCAAGGAAGTCATTAAGCGCGATAACTTTTCGCTCCTCGACTTCCCCATCCTTCAGTGCTGGCCGAAAGACGGCGGTCGCTTCATTACCCTGCCCTGCGTCACCACGCGCGACCCCAAGTCCGGAAAGCGCAATCTCGGCATGTACCGCATGCAGGTCTACGACGAGCGCACCACGGGTATGCATTGGCAGCGCCAAAAAAACGCCGCCGAACACGCCCGCGAACGAATGCGCGCCGCGATGTCGGACCACGTAGCGACAGCCGCCTCGGCTGTCCAGCCAGGGCGAAGCCCGGCTGCCCCAGGCACCGACGCCGCCCGCGCGGCAGTCGACATCATGGCCCGGAGTTCGGGCGGCAGTGTTCTGGCGGAAGGCGATCGTCCCTCCGGCAAAATGGAAGTCGCAGTCGCCATCGGTACCGATCCTGTGGTTACGTTCGCCTCGATTGTTCCCGCCCCGCCCGAGATCGAGGAGTATCTCGTCGCCGGTTTCCTTCGCGGAGCCCCGGTCGATCTGGTCAAATGCGAGACGGTCGATCTCGACGTCCCCGCAACCAGCGAAATCGTCCTCGAGGGCTACATCAATCTCGACGAACTCCGCAGCGAGGGCCCCTTCGGCGATCACACTGGCTTCTACTCGCTCGACGACCTTTACCCCGTCTTCCACGTTACCTGCATCACGCATCGCAAGGACCACATCTATGCCGCAACCATCGTCGGCAAACCGCCACAGGAAGACGCGTACATGGGCAAGGCCGTCGAGCGTATCTTCCTGCCATTGATGAAACTCACCATTCCTGAACTGCTCGACATCAACATGCCAGTCGAAGGCGTGTTCCACAACCTGATGATCGTGTCGATCAAGAAGTCCTATCCCGGCCAGGCCCGCAAAGTCATGAACGCCATCTGGTCGCTCGGCCAGGCGATGTTCACTAAATGCATCGTGGTGGTGGATGAAGATGTGAACGTCCAGGATCTGGCGGACGTAACTTTGAAAGTCCTCAATCACATCGATCCGGAGCGCGACATTCAATTCACGCTGGGCCCGGTCGACTCTCTCGACCACGCCAGCCGGCTTCCGGACTTCGGATCTAAGATGGGTATTGACGCCACACGCAAGTGGGCGAGCGAGGGCTTCACCCGCCGCTGGCCCGATGAAATTGTGATGGACGCAAAGACGAAAGCTTTGGTCGACAGCAAGTGGAAAGCATTGGCGACGGAGTTGGGGCTGGGATAGCTTTCCTAGTTCTCGACCTTGATCCTCGCCAAGGTCTTCACCGGGACCAGATCCTCTGGCTCACTCACCTCGATCCAAACGGGTGTTCCCTCGCCATAGCGTTTTGCTTCAGCAATCATCTTGAGCACATATGCGGGAAGTTTACTCTTCCGGGTAACCGCGACTGCCTTGTCACCCAGGACAATGGACGCCATGAACGATCCGAAACGCGGCCCGAGATAGACAATATTGCGCTTCTTCAGTTGCAGGCGAAGCGACCACCCATATTTCACTCCCGACGAATTCCACTCTTCTTTGTCGAGTTTCAGATCGTCTCTTAATTCCGCGACCAGCCGCTTCCACAGAGCAAAACTCTCTTCCAACACTGCCTCTACTTCTCTTTCCGTCGGCCGCTCCGGTCTCCCGGCGAACGCGTTTTGAGAAATAGCGCCACTCTGGTTTTTCGCTTTGACCATCGTTTTCACCGCCATACGCCTAACGTTCTCAATCCCCAACCCGCGGCGATCCCAAACACTGCCAGAAAAGCAACTCCGACCGCTCGATCAGCAACTGCGCTTTTGCTTCATGCCTGGAGCACGGCGATCAGTCAAACGAAAAACAGCCCGATCGCGGCGACCGCGACAATTTTTAGAAACATGGGCACTCCGAGGGTCCTAAAAAACAAAAGGACGTTCCTATCTTGCTCAATTGCTTCTGGGTGCGCAGTGACACGAATCACGGTAGGAGCGTTGTTCCCGCCCTTTTCCGGACACGACTAGGAAGGACTCTCCGAGTTTGCGGATTCGAACCCCGCGCACTGCAGCACCGGCAGTCGCGGATACTTAGGAAAACTCGGATCCGTCGCGGATCGTTGGCACATGTAGAAGACTGAACCTCGATCCGATTCCATCCGCCGTACAAATTGGCAGTCGGCACACAGGCCGACCCGAGTCATGGGCTGTTCTCTCTCGTCTAGACTCACGATCTCAGGATACAAGGTCGACCTGGGGGCGGGGGACCTGCGGACACGCGGGACGGTGTCCACGCAGTAATGCACGCAAGGACCATCGGATTGCCTTCTGTGAACCTGAAGAAAAATTCATCGAATTTTGAACGCCGCTGCACTAACTTTCCTTGAATCTTCCCCATGTGGTTTGTTATAAGGCCTCAATCCGCGGAGGATACTACCGTGCATCGATTTCACTCGCGACTGTTCGTGTGTCCGTTGAAGTCTCTTTGCGCAGTTCTTGCCATCTGCCTGAACCTCACCCTGCTGAGCGTGTTCTGTTCCGCCCAGCAGACCTTAGGCTCCATGAATGGCACCGTAACGGACAGCAGCGGCGCGGTGGTGCAAGCAGCGTCGGTAAAAGCGCGTGCGGTCGCGACGAACCTGACTGTGACTGCGCAGACGAAACACGACGGCTCTTTCGCCTTCGCGGATCTCCCCATCGGCACCTACGAGGTCACCTTCGCCAAAGAAGGATTTGAGACCTCCGTGTACCCGCAGATAATCGTGCAAGGCAGCCTGACGAGCACAGTCAATGCAAAGCTGAATCCCGGTGCCGTCACCACCTCTGTCACCGTAAACGCCACACCGCTCCTGAACGAAACCGACACCACCAACGGTTATACGATGGGCGCACAACAGATCGAGGAAGTCCCACTTGGAACGGGGAGCTTCACCCAACTCGCGATACTGGCTCCTGGGGTGAACGCGGATTTCCTATCTGGCTCCGGCTCGAACGAAGGGCTGGGCAATCAAGGGATCGTAGCCAATGGCCAGCGCGATACCAGCAACCTGTTCACGTTCAATGGCGTGAACGCGAACAATCTATTCAACGGAAATTCCACAAGTAACATCTCTGAGAGCCGCTTCACCCTGAACACCGGCGAAATTTTTGGAGTGGGCGGCCAGGTGCAGACGAACAGCAGTGTGTTCGATGCGATTGGCCAAGCCCTGCCGACGCCACCGGTGGAGACGATTCAGGAGGTCCACGTCAGCACATCGATGTACTCCGCCTCCATGGGTTCGGCCAGCGGCGCACACGTGGAAACAACGACGAAGTCGGGGTCGAACGCCCTCCATGGCCAGCTCTACGAGTATTTCCAGAACAACGCCTTCGATGCCGCCCCGACCTTCCTGACGCAGAATCCGTTCTTCTCCGGCGCACCTCCGCTTCACCGCAACGTCTTTGGCGTCACGCTCGGCGGGCCTATCAAGAAGGACAAGATGTTTTTCTTTGGCTCATATCAAGGCCAGCGAATCAGCGATGCTCTCAGCGGCGCATTCAACGGAGTTCCGACACTTCCGGGCCTGACGGACTCCAATCGCGCCGATCAGACAGCGCTGGTGAACCTGGTAAATACCAATGACCAATGCACGACTTCGGGCCCGGCATGCATCACCGCCGGTCAATTGGATCCCGTCGCTCTGTCGCTTCTGCAAGCCAAGACGGCGGACGGAACGTTCATCATCCCTTCTGAAAATGCCGCGAACCCTGAGAGCGGCTCGCAACCATTCAACTCGTTCATCAAAGGCCCACCGAGCCAATTCAACGCGAACCAGGCGAATGCGAATATCGATTACAACTTCAGCGACAAGCAACGCTTTGCCGCCAAGTACTACTTCCAAAGCGATCCGACCAATATTCCGTTTGCGGTCAGCCAGGTCGACGGGTTCCCGCAGACCATGCGCGCCGGCAGTCAACTGCTTTCTCTGGATCTCACCAGTGTCTTAACGCCCAACGCGACCTGGGAAAACCGGTATGGATTCATTCGGGAAGTTGCAAACGCTACCACGGCGCAGTCTCTGACGCCTTCGACTTCGGGGATGAGCCTCTTCGGAAGCACACGCTTCCCCGGCATCACCATCGCCAACGCGGACGCGGGGGCCCCGGTCAGCGGCGGGGGCGTTGTCGCTCCATTCCGCGGCAACCAGATGAGCATTGGTCCCTCGACAAACTTCGCCAACGCAGGAATTTTTCAAAACCAGCATGAGTTTTCCTCCGACTATCACTGGGTTCACGGCCGCCACTCGATGGCTTTTGGCGGCCTCTTCGATTATGCCCAGTTGAACGTCGAGAATCGCGAAAACCAGGTGGCTCTGCTCAGCTTCAATACCTTCGCGGACTTCATCACTGGGACGTTAGGACAGAATCGCAGTGGAGGTCAGTTCCTGAACGGCGAAACCAATCGCCACTTCCGATCGCGCTCGGCTGGACTCTACGCTCAAGACGACATCAAGCTCCGGCCGAATCTCACCCTCAACCTGGGGATTCGCTGGGATTGGGATGGGCCCCTCTACGAGTTAAACGGGCTTATGACGAATTTCTATCCAGCAGACTACAAATATGATCTGGCTACGGATTCGTTTGGAACGCTTGCCAATGGCCAGCCGGGAATTGGCCTTGTGGTTGCCGGCAACAATAAGGCGTTTGGCTTTAAGGGTGTCAGCAACTCGACTTTGACAGGACGCCAATGGATGTTTGCACCGCGCTTCGGATTCGCATGGAGCCCATCGCGCTTCAAGAACCTTGTGGTTCGTGGCGGTTTTGGAGTCTTCGCCGATCGAGGCGAATACTTCACCGAGCTTTCCGCCAGCGCAGGGCTGGGCATCAGCGGCCCGTTCAGCGTGACCACCCAGCAGCCCTTCACCGTCCCCGTCAATGCGAACACTTGCACGGGCTGTCTCAACGCACCCTTCGGCACGGGCTCTCTCACGCCTCCGCCAAGCAATCTCAGCGAGTTGGCAGGCCTGGTTTACAACCAGTCGCAACTGAGCGGTTGCGCTGAACCGGTAACGCCCACCTGCACCCCTACGGGTTTCCCCAATTCCGACTTTTTGTTCGGAGGTTACGATCCTACAAACAAGCTGCCCTACTCGGAAAACTGGAGTCTGGATCTGCAGTGGCAGCCGAAGAACAATCTGGTGCTGACGATGGCTTACATCGGAAATCACGGTGTACATCAGCCCATCCCCATCCCGTTCAACGAGCCTGGCGTTGCGACTCCTACGAACCCGATCAACGGGCAGATTTACAGCTACGGCTTCCAGGGCGCCGATACTTCATCACCTGGCTGTGGTTTCTTTAATCCCAATCCTCCATGTCCGCTCCTGACCGAACAGGTGCAGACCACGATCGGAGCATTTTCAGGATCCGACGGAAACACGGCTCTGCGCACGCCCTACATCGGGTTCAATCCCAACGCGGACTTCTGGAGGGCCGAGGGCATCTCCACTTACAACGCTTTGCAGTTGCAGGCAACGAAGAGGATGTCCCATGGCTTTATGGTGAACGCCTCCTATACTTATTCGCATTCGCTCGATGAAGGCAGCGGGCTGGGTGCGGGGCTCTTCTTCAATGGAAACGATCCGCTAAAACCGAGGACCGCTTATGGCTCGTCAGATTTCGACCGTACGCATGTGTTAACCGTCAGCTATGTGTATCAACTGCCGACGATGAAGAATGCTTCAAAGTTCCTCAAAGCGGTGGCGAATGGCTGGGCTGTGCAGGGAGTCACCGTGGCGCAGAGTGGGCAGCCGTTCAGCGTCATTGATTTTTCAGGAACCGCTGCCAGCATCTTCTTCAGTGCTGACGATTTCATCACCAATCCAATTCTTCCGCTCGCCACGGGAATCACGCCGAAGCAGGCCACCCAGGGCGGAACGGACAAGTCCTTCACCTCGGGCCCCCTCGCCGGAATCAGGGTTCCGTACATCAATCCCAACTCCTTCTCCATCCCTTACCTTGCTCCGGGTCAAAGTGGCGTTCCCCCTTGTGGTCCGACCCTGGGCGGCGGGACGGCTTGTGATACAAGCGAAACCGGATACGGAGGCAATGGCCGCAATCTCTTTCGATCGCCATTCCAGACACGCTTTGATTTTTCGATCTTGAAAGCTTTCACTTTGAGCGAGCGCGTCGCGTTGAAACTGGAAGCCGATGCTTTCAACCTCTTCAACCATCCCAGCTTCGATGCCCCAAACGGCAATTTTGCGCTGAATGGCTGCTTCAACCCATATCCTTGTTTTCCTAGCGACATGACCCAGATCTTGGCACCTGGCTCGCCGAATTCGGCCAACTATGGCGTAATCCGGCAGACGGTCGGCAGCAACCGCTTCCTGCAACTCTCGATGCATCTGACGTTCTGAGCCGCGCAGCCGAGTTCAAGGGCGTTCAGCGGGGGCGTCGACGTGAGGTTCATGTGGGGACAGCCGCCATCGGCTGTCCGTCGAGCGCAGCTCGACCTCTTTCCATCCCCATTTAACGCGTCCGAGCGAGACGTTCCCGCATCTCTTTCGGTATACTGATAAGACATGCCGCTTCTGAAGAACATTGCCGCGATCGCCAAGGGCATGAGCATCACCTTTTCGGAGATGTTCCGGCCCACGATCGTCGAAAACTATCCGGACGGGAAGGGCCCGCTCCGCGGCGCCCGTATTGAAGCCCGTTTCCGTGGCGCGCACGTGCTGCAGCGCGACGAAAATGGCCTGGAGAAGTGTGTCGCCTGCTTCCTCTGTGCCGCGGCTTGTCCGTCGAACTGCATTTATATCGAAGCCGCCGAGAACACGGCGGAGAACCGCGTCAGCGGCGCAGAGCGTTACGCCAAGGTCTATAACATCGATTACAACCGCTGCATTTTTTGCGGATACTGTGTCGAGGCCTGCCCGACCGACGCCATCACGCACGGCCACGGCTTCGAACTGGCGAGCTTCAACGCCACCAATCTCGTGATGCGCAAGGAGCAAATGCTGGCCCCCCGGCCAGCACACATGGGAGCCAATATCGTATTCAATCAGGCCGACGTGAATGGTGGGGCGCCGGCGGAAATGGTGCCGGGAAGCTAAACTTCCAGACGATTTTCGCAATCGACTCACGCCGGTCCATTTGCGACCGGCGTTCGTGCATAAGAACAGTCGGTGGCCGTTTGTCGTTGGTCGTTCGCCAGTCAGGAACGATCCCGAACGCCGATTCCGAAGAGCTAACGACGAACGACCAGCGACCAGCGACGATTTTCTATGGCTGACTTCTTACAAACTGTGCAGGAACGCGTCGTCATCTACGACGGCGCAATGGGCACCAACATCCACAAGCGCAATCCCACTGTGGACGATTACTGGGGCAGAGAGAACTGCAACGAAGTGCTGGTGCTGAGCTGTCCCGACATCATCCGCGAGATCCATGCGGACTTTTTCCGTGTGGGCTGCGACGTCGTCGAGACCGATACATTTCAAGGATCCCGGGTCGCCCTCGCAGAGTTCAATCTAGGCGACCGCGTTCACGAGATCAATGTGAAGGGCGCGCAACTCGCCAAAGAGATAGCGCGGCAATTCTCGACAAAGGATCGGCCACGGTTTGTCGCCGGATCGATGGGTCCGACCACGAAACTACCTTCTCTCGGCCACATTGGCTTCGACGCCATGGTCGCAGCATACGAAGAGCAGGCATTGGCACTTATCGAAGGTGGGGTCGATATCCTGCTGATCGAGACTGCGCAGGATTTGTTGCAAGTTAAGATCGCTACTATCGGTGTCCTCGAGGCCATGCAGAAATCGGGCAAACGATTGCCCTTACAGGTTCAAGTCACGCTTCAGGACGAAAGAGGAGCGATGCTCCTGGGCACGGAGATCGGTGCCGCGCTGACTGCTCTAGAGCCTTTCGACATCGATGCAATTGGAATTAACTGCGCAACCGGTCCAAAGGAAATGAACGATTCGGTGCGCTATCTGGGGCTGAATTCGACGAAGCATATATCCGTGCTGCCCAACGCGGGCCTGCCCCAGAATGTCGGCGGCCTCGCGGTCTACAATCTCTCTCCGCAGGAACTAGCCGACTATCACAAGCATTTCGTCCAAGACTACGGAGTCCGCATCGTCGGAGGATGCTGCGGCACGACTCCTGAACACCTGAAAGCCGTTGTGGACGCGGTTTCCGGCGTCGAGCCAGCCAAGCGCGAGGTCAAACGCGTCGGTGCGGCCTCCAGCGCTTACACCAGCGTTCCGTTGGACCTCGAGCCCAAGCCGCTTATCGTCGCCGAGGAGATGAACACGACCACGCGGGTCGATCATTTCCGCAAGCTTGTTCAGGGCAAGAAATATGACGAGATCCTGGCGCTTGCCAAGAAGGTGGTGAACGAAGGCTCGCACATGCTCGACTTGTGCTGCGCCATCGTCGGCGAGGACGAGAAGGGGTACATCACTTCAATCCTCGAAAAGATCGCCACGCGGGTCCCCGCGCCGATCCTGGTCGATTCCACCGAGGCTGACGTTGTCGAGGAAGCTCTGAAGCGCATTCCGGGACGTGCCATCATTAACTCCATCAATCTCGAAGATGGCGAGAAGCGCACGTCGAAAGTCTTGCCGATGGCGAAACGTTACGGTGCCGCTGTCATTGCGTTGACGATCGATGAAGATGGCATGGCGCTGACGGCCGACAAGAAAGTCGCGATCGCGCGCCGTATCCACGACCTTGCTACGCAGAAGTACGGCCTCGACTCGACAGATCTGATTTTCGACGCACTGACATTGCCCATCTCCACCGGGCAGGAAGAGTACCGCACCGCAGGAATCGAAACGCTGAAGGCCGTGGAGCGCATCAAGAAGGAATTGCCTCAGGTCAAAACAATTCTGGGCGTCAGCAATATCTCTTTCGGCCTCGACGCCTACCCGCGCCGCGTTTTGAACTCTGTCTTCATGCACGAGGCTGTCAACCATGGCCTCGACATGGCCATCGTTAACTATACGAAGATTTATCCTCTCTACAAGATTCCGCACGAGGAAGTCGAACTCGCTCACAAGCTGATATACCGCGACGAATCGGCCGGCGATCCCTTGCAGGTCTACATGGCGCATTTCACGGGGATGAAGGGCAAGCCTGCGGCCTCCACCACGGCGCATGTCGACACGCTCTCGGTGGAAGACAAATTGAAGTTCGCCATCATCAACGGGGAGAAATCCGTCGGAGAAGGCGAGCACAAGAAATCGCTTGAGGCCTTGCTTGAAGATGCCCTTGCCAGCTATTCCCCGCTCGAACTAATAAACACCGTCCTGCTCGACGGCATGAAGACGGTGGGTGACCTGTTTGGCGCCCGCAAAATGCAACTGCCTTCGGTGCTCGACTCCGCCGGAGTCATGAAGCAGGCCGTCGCTTATCTCGAGCCCAAGATGGAGAAGAAATCCGGCTCGCAGAAGGGCACGATCGTACTCGCGACCGTGAAGGGCGATGTGCACGACATTGGCAAGAACCTGGTCGACATCATCCTCTCGAACAATGGATTCAAGGTCGTCAACCTCGGGATCAAACAACCAGGCGACTCGATTATCCGCGCCGCACAGGAGCATCAGGCGGACGCGATCGGCCTGAGCGGCCTCCTGGTGAAGTCAACGCTTGAGATGAAGTACGTTATCCAGGATCTGGAGCGCCAGAAACTGGCCTTCCCTGTCATTTGTGGCGGGGCAGCACTCACCCGCAAATACGTGGAAGACGACCTCCGCCGCGAATACGCGAACGGCGTCTTCTATGCCGACGATGCCTTTGCAGGCCTGCACATCATGGAGGACCTGGCGACTGCCGACGGAGCGCGAGCTACACGCATCGCGGAAGGCCGCACCGTGAAGGAATATGCCAAGGCCGCGGCTGTCGACGAAGAAACCGGCCCTGTCTTCGCCGAGCGCAGCCCGGTCGTAACCGATGCGCCGAATATCCCCACGCCTCCGTTCTGGGGCGTTCGTGTCAAGAAAGACTATAGCCTGCGCGACCTTTTCAATTACATCAACGAGACCGCGCTGTTCAAGAATCAGTGGCAGCTCAAAACCGCGTCGCAAGCGGATTACTTGCGGCTGGTCGAAGAAAAGTTCCGCCCCATCCTGCGAAAGCTCGAGGACGAGGTCTTCGAGTCCGGCCTGTTCGCGCCCGCCGTGGTGTACGGATACTTCCCTGCCCAGGGCGACGGCAATGATGTGATCGTCTACGAACCGCCCAAGGCACAGGCCGCGCGTCCTTGCGGCACCCGCTGGGAAGAACGGCTTCCTGAACTCCTGCGTTTCACCTTCCCGCGTCAAAGAGAAGGGCGCCGCCTTTCCATCGCTGACTTCTTCGCGCCGAAGTCCTCCGGCAAGATGGACGTGCTCGGAGTCTCCCTCGTTACCATCGGCCCCGCGGCCAGCGTAGAAACGCAGCGACTCTTCGAAGGTGGCGAATACACCAAATATCTATACCTGCACGGTCTGAGCGTCGAAACCGCCGAGGCCCTGGCTGAATTCCATCACAAGAAGATGCGCGAGGAATTGGGCATCGGCGGAGAAGACGCCCCGGAAATCCGCGATCTCTTCCATCAGAAGTATCGCGGGTCCCGCTACTCCTTCGGCTATCCCGCGTGTCCGAGTCTCGAAGATCAGACGAAGCTCTTCAAGCTCCTCAAGCCCGAGGAGAACGTCGGCGTGCGGCTCACCTCAGGATTCTTGCTCGAACCCGAGCAGAGTACTTCGGCAATCGTCGTGCATCACCCGAGCGCAAAGTACTTCGTGGTCTAGTCTGAGCGTCGGACTACTTGGGCGAGACAGCAATTGTTGCCGGACTTGAAGCTGCGCGTCGGGATCGCTACCACCCATCTACTTTTCTCGTCAAGTAATTCCAAATTACAACGGGAATTAGAAGAATCAGAGCGACTGCTATGTTCGTACCTATACCCAGTTTCGCACCGGTGCCGGGTCCTGGAGTCGTGGACCCAATATAGACAAAAAGTCCCCATACAAGAACAAGGAAGTAAAAGATCCAGTGCATTAAAGCCGAAACAATCCCGGTCGAACGATAAAGCAGCAGATATTTTCCCAGCACTTCCACGAGATGGGAGTTTTGCGTTAAAACTTCGGGCTCTGTGAGCAAGTGCGACAGCTTCTCGAGAACCTGGTTCAATTGGTTTCCAACCACCGCCTGTGCGCTTGTGACTTTGGGCAGGGGATCGGTTGCGTTGGACAGCGTCGCGCGAATTTTCACCAGTCTCTCCGCCTCCAGGCACAAGGCCGCTTGTCTATCCGGTGTGTTGCCGTGCTGATACCAGTTCTTTCCTAACCTGTAAACATATCCGCTCGCATAAGCAAGGCATATGTACACGAGATCGTAAAAGTGCTTTTCCATCTCCTTCGGAAAATCTTGCTTAGTTGAGCGGAGTGCATCCAACACTGGGTTCAGTGCGAGCATAGAAACCTCCTGCGGACATCGGTCCATAAATTTGCTGATGATAGTCACGATTCGGCAACAAAGTCACCTGGATTGTTCTGGACGTGCGGCTAGAACCCCGCCTGAAGCCGCAGGGAATAACTCCGCGGTGGTGCGATCGCATTGCCTGAGAACAATCCGCCGAAGTCGATCACGTTCAGCCGGTTGTTCAAATCTGTGATGTCTGTCTGGAGGTTCATCGTAAAGTGATCGCTCTTGTGCAACTCAACGCCAACAGATGCGCCGATATCCAGTGACGGCCGAACCCGCCCGTGTGCAAAATCGACACGGTCGACCACGGCTTGTCCGTATTGCGCCACCGCCTGCTGATAGGAACTCGTGAATGCACCCAGCACAAACGGCAAACCGCTACCGTATTCAGCCGACCCCGCGACCCACACTCGAGGTAATACTTGGTAGCTCACGCGTGCACGCATGGTATGGCGCTGATCCTGCGAGTCAGGAAAATGCCCGCTCAACGTGCTTTCGGCACTAACCACGTCGTCTCCAAGAAAAAGACCACCGGTGACCGGGAACCAGACGTTGCCAACCATATAGGAATAACTGGCGTATCCGGAAAAGCGCCCCCATTTCGGAATCTCAATCTTTCCTTCTGCTCCATAGATCACTGCCTTGTTGAATGCAATCGGAAAGGTGACGGCCGTGTTCAGAATCTGATCGTCATCCGCGAAGTTGTTCCCATATCGCCGGTAATAGTTGATATCAAGGCGAGCCTGACCAAGCAGGGACTTGCTTCCACCGATCTCGAAGTAGTTTCCATGCGAGGGCTCCACCGGTAACCGCAAGACGCTGGGATTGAGTGACACCACCTGCGCCGAACTCGACAGCAAGATGTTCTCGGCTGAAGGCGTCTGGAACACGCGGTCATACGAGGCATGCATTACGAGACCTGCAGCCGGAAAGTATCGCGCGACTGAAAATCGCGGGCTGACGGCGTTCTGATTGACCAGGAGCTGGTAGTGGTCCCAGCGCAGGCCTGCGCTCACGGTCCAGTTACCGAGACGAATCAAATCCTGCACGTAGGCCGACTGCTCAAGATCAGGGCGAGCGTTCGCAAATGCAAACGACGCAGGCGTCGCGGGGTCGAATCTTGTCGGATCCGTAATGATATCGCGGAATTTCTCATGCAGAAAAAGCGCGTCCGATTCAAACCCTGCCTTCCACTCCTGCCGCCCATGGTGTACCGACACAGAGCTATTGAAGTAACTCTCCCGGAAACTGTTATTCAGGAATGCGATGACTGGCGTTGATTCGGGATTCGAGGCGAGATTGCTGGAATTATCGCGTACCATCCCGCGCACTGCTCCCAGCGCGTTCGACGAAAACAGGTGCTGATAAGACGCAATCCCGATCGTTTCGAAGTTGTCCCCATCCTGCCGCTGGCCCGCTGCCTGCTGCACTTGTTCGTTGGGAATCTGAAACCGCGAAAGAGCGTGCCGTAGGATCAACCCCAGCCCATCATGCTCGCCGAGATCGCGCTCGTAGTGCAAACCGAAATCCCCTGTCGTCCCCCGGTTGGTGAAGTTCTGAGGAACAACAGGATTGAGATAGTGACTCGTCATACTTCCGGAGCCGCTTCCTCCTATCGTGTTCTTTTTCCAGGCGTACTGCGCCTGGCCCGATGCCCCCGCGGTATCGAAGCTGCCGCCAGAAATGTCCAACTGTCTATGCATTCCCGGCTTAGCTTCTTTTAGCGTGTTCACTTCGATGATGCCGCCCATCTTGCGTCCAAATTCCGCCGGAATTCCCGCGGTGTACACACTCAGGGAATCCACGTCATCGGCATCGATCTCGGGACCCATTCCCGGCGACCGGTTGTCCGTCAGCGGGACTCCGTCGACCACAAATTGCGTCTGGTACTCTGCTCCACGCGGATGCAGCACCGCATTTCCCTCATAAAGCCATCCCGGCTGCGAGTTCACCAGGTCTTGCAGCGAGCGTCCAGGCAGCGAGCTTGTACGCGTCTCGATTGTTCCCGAACCAATCTGGTTGGCGGAATTCGTCCGGTGAGGGTCCAGCAGCGTCGGTGAGGCTTCGACCGTAACCGTTTCGCTAACGGATGGAAGCGTCAGCATAATGGAATAGTGAACAGGAATAGCTGAGCGGACTTCGATTTGAGCCGAGGCAGGGGCGAATCCCGCCTGTTGAACCCGGGCCCGGTACACCCCGAAGCGCAACCGCTTGGCAACAAGAGCGCCCGAGTCGTCAGTCTCCAAATTTTCGTGGAAGTCGTTAGCCTCGCATACCAGTTCGACGACCGTCCTGACCCCGGCGCCGTGTGGATCCCGCACTTTCAGATGCAATTCTCCGGAGTCGCTCTGGGCCAAAGCAGGTAGAGCCAACAGTAGAACTGCGAGATTTGGCGTCAGGCGCACAAGGGCGGGGCCTTCATGATAGCAGCCGTAAGAAGCACTCATTGCTTTACGACTGGCAGACCTACGCGCCCAGTGCCAGCACTTTTTACAAATTGCAAACATTCTGATGACAAAAACCGCAAGCTCGTAGGGGAAACTTCTTTCCAGGTCCTCGACGTAGGCCTTCGGGTCCCCGAGAGGACCACGAACTTCAAGCCTTCCGTCACCGGGGAGGCTTTGGGGGAAAACTGGCGCTCGTACCGCAGGGGGTGCGGGCGCCGTTTTGTGTCCTGGTCAGTCTCTCGGGTGTCACTGTACCGTCACTGCTGCCATTCGCATCTACTGTTACAATTTTTATACCGGTCAGAGCAGGGGGATCTTACGCCTCGTTGCTAAGTAGCGACGCTGAAGGCTTCGGACCCGCCTCGAGTATCTGATCCGCCAGCGCCATGAAATGTCCTTTCTGTGGATTTGCGAATGACAAGGTAGTGGACTCGCGCGAGAGTAAGGAAGCCGATTCGATCCGGCGGCGCCGCGAGTGCCTCAAGTGCTCCAAGCGCTTCACCACGTACGAGCGCATCGACGAGATTCCCTATATGGTGGTCAAGAAAGACGGCCGCCGCGAAAAATTCGACCGGCAGAAGGTTCTGAACGGCCTGCTGCGCGCCTGCGAGAAGCGCCCCGTACCGATCAGCAAGCTCGAACAGATCGTGAACGAGACTGAGTCGTTCGTTATTGAATCTCCAGAGCGCGAGCGAAAGACCAGCGAACTCGGCGAATTAATCATGAACCGCCTCCGCCGCTACGACAAAGTCGCCTACGTGCGATTTGCCTCGGTGTATCTCGACTTCAAGGACGTGAAAGAGTTCATGAATGAACTCAAGGATCTGGTGAAAGTGAAAACAGGCTAGGGGCTGGGGCGTAGTTGAATCGGGATTAGCGAAACATTCACCCTAACCCTATTTCCTATCCCCTAATCCCTCTTCCTGGAAATCCTCAATCATGACTCACAAGATAACCCTAATCCCTGGCGACGGAATCGGCCCCGAGGTTACAAGCGCGGTCGTCCGCATTCTGGAAGCGACCGGGATCAAGTTCGAGTGGGAAACCTTCGTCGTCGGGGCCGAAGCCTACGAGAAGTACGGCGAATATATCCCCAAAGACCTCATTGCGTCGCTGGAACGCACCCGCATCGGCCTGAAGGGTCCGGTCACAACGCCCGTGGGAGGCGGCTTTCCGAGCATTAACGTCGCGTTGCGAAAGAAATTTGAACTTTACGCTAACTTCCGTCCCATACGGAACCTGCCGCATATCCCCACGCGCTATCCGGATGTCGACCTCATCATCGTCCGCGAGAATACTGAAGGCCTTTACTCCGGCCTTGAGCACGAGGTTGTCCCCGGCGTAGTCGAGAGTCTGAAAGTCATTACCGAAAAGGCTTCTACGCGTATCGCGAAGTTCGCCTTCGAGTATGCCCGCAAGAACCAGCGCAAAAAGATTCACGCCATCCACAAAGCCAACATCATGAAGCTGTCCGATGGTCTCTTCCTGCGTTGCTCTCGCGCTGTGGCGAAAGACTATCCCGAAATCACCTACGGCGAGCACATTGTCGACAACACCTGCATGCAACTGGTGATGAATCCCTATCAATACGACATGCTGGTGATGGAAAATCTCTACGGAGACATCCTCTCCGATCTTTGCGCTGCCTTCGTCGGAGGTTTGGGGTTTGTTCCCAGCGCAAACCTGGGTGACGAGTGCGCGGTGTTCGAGGCGGTGCACGGCTCGGCTCCCGACATTGCCGGCAAAAATCTGGCCAATCCCACAGCGCTGCTCCGCTCTGCCCTGCTGATGGTGCGCCATCTTGGCGAGCACGCCGCTTCCACGCAAATCCGCAACGCCCTGGAGCGCGTCTACCGCCACCGCGTGAAACTGACACGCGACATCGGCGGACAGGCCGGCACTTCAGAATTCGCCGATGCAGTGATTGCCGAGATGCAATCTCCTGGCTAATCTGCCGCACCAACTCCTAACCACTAGTGTGTGACCTTTCGTGCAGTGATTCTGTACGCGTACGATCCTATGATTTCAGAGTGAAGGAGATATTCATGAAATCATGGCTTGGGGCATTGGGAGGTTTTGCCTGCATGCTGTTGCTGGCGGGTTCGGCAGTGGCGCAGGGTGGTGAACTCGTAGGCGCGGAGTGGGGAGTTCCAGGACGCAAGGTCGACGTAACGGCGCGCGTCCGAACTTTCATCCATGACGGCGTGCTGCAGGTTGAAGTTACCCGTTTTAATCTGGGGATCGATCCGGCGCCGCACGAGAACAAGGTCCTGGTCATCCGCCTGCGTGAGTGGGATGGCGGCATCAAAGACTATAGCTATCCGGAGCGCAGCTTTGCACGGATCGAACTCGATCCCGACGACTGGCATGCGCGCCGTGACGAGCATGATCGGCATGACCGCGATGAACGCCGCGACCAGTCTTACGACCGCCGCGGACAAGGGGTACAGATTCTGCGCGCGTATTACGGAGCCGACGGGCAATTCCTGAATGTAACCGACGCTTTACGCAGCCGGGTTGACGACGGCCGCCTTTTGCTTCGCGTCGACAATTACAGCATGGGTGGAGATCCGGCGCCCGGCGTCCACAAACGTTTGCGCATTTTGTACACGATTGGCGGAGATCGTCGAAATATAGTGGTTGACGAAAAAACCGATGTGCAGTTGCCGTAAGGGCAGTTGCCCTAAGCTCACGATTGTCATCCTGAGGAGGGCGATAGCCCTCCGAGGGACCTTACGAATGTCAAACAACCGGGTGCAGCAGCCGAGATCCTACACTCTCCACGCACCGTGGGTACTTCGATCCAGCACATCGAACCAGAATGGCCCCAGCCAAGGCGTGACCAGCGTGTTCCCTTAATCTCACTCCTGAACCGGACCCAGTTGTGCTTTGATTGTTAGTGCTATCTCTTACGCGATGGAGGCCGCATGACAAAGTCGCAGATAACCACCCTCACCGGACTCGTCTGTACGCTGCTATTGGCAGGCTCAGCCGTGGCACAAGGCGGCACATTAGTGGCAGCGGAGTTCGGCGTCCCCGGACACCGCGCGAACGTAACGCCGCAGATCCGCTCGATGCTCCATGATGGAATCTTGCAGTTTGAAGCTACACGGCAGGTGCTCGGCGTCGATCCCGCACCCGGTCGGCCCAAAGACTTGGTCATTCGCATCCGTCATTGGGACGGGGACACCCAGGAGTACGCTTTTCCCGAGAAGACCATGGTCAGCCTGGAACTCGATCCCGATGCTGGATACGACTACCGCGAACGGGGTCTGCACATCATGCGTGCCTATTACGGCGGCGAAGGCCATTTCGTAAACGTCACCGAGCGCTTACGGCACATGATTGACGATGGGCGTATACACACTCGCGTGGACAACGAGCACCTGGGACTGGATCCAGATCCCCATGTGCACAAGGTGCTTCGCATCCTCTACTGGTACCAGGGAGAGCGCCGAAACATCGTAGTACCGGAAAAAGCCGTATTGAACCTACCGTAACGGCGTAGCGCCGGCCTCCGCCCGGCTGTGTCGGGGGCGTCTCGCCCCCACGCGGAGGTATTATTTCTTCTTCAGCGCTTCCAATTCTTCCAAAGTCCGCGGCCAGTCCGACCCAAGCAACCGCGACAGACTCCGATCCGCCAGAACCTTTCCACCAGTCTGACACCGCGCGCAGTAGTTCGTTTCCTTGTCCGCGTAGCGAATCCGCAAGACTTTCTCTCCACAACGCGGACAAGGCTGCCCATAACGCCCATGGACCGCCATGTCCGGACGAAAGGCGGTCACTCCTTCTGGAAACTCCACCTCCGCCTCTGCTCCTAGCCGGTCGGTCCAAAGCCGCAGGGTGTTCCGAGTCGCGGCAAACAATCTCTCCCATTCTTCCGGCTTCAACTTGGTCGTGAGCGTGACAGGTGACAGCTGCGCCGCATGCAAAATCTCGTCCGAATACGCATTCCCGATCCCGCTAAGCAGCCGCGGATCCGTCAATGCTCTCTTCAGCGTATGATTCTCCGCCGTCAGCGCGTTGCGAAACGATTCCAGGTCGGCAGCAAACACGTCGATGCCGCCAGCGTCGAGCGAAATTAGATTCTCTTCTCCGCGGATCACGTGCAGCGAAGCACGCTTCTTGCTTCCGGCCTCCGTGAGAACTAGCGAACCGTCGGGAAAGTCGAAAGCCGCCAGATTCTGACGACCGCCCAGTTTCGCATCTCGTTTCTTCCAGTGCAGACGTCCGGCGATCATCAAGTGCAGCACCAGCCATAAATCGCCATCCAGTCCGATCGCAATTCTCTTCCCGACTCGGCTCAACTTCTTCACCACAAGTCCCTCAGCGCTCGCCAGCGGAGGCTCTACAGTCCGCAGAAGAAACGGGCTTCCCAGCCGCACGCGCTCCAGCGGTTGCCCGACAATCCGCTTCTCCAGCGCGCGAATATAGGCCGTAATATCAGGCAACTCGGGCATAGATATCAGCTTGCATGGAGCGAATGAAGTTTGCAAACTAGCTCAACTGGACAACTTGCGCCGAAACTCCGCCATTGACTCCCGCGCTAGGTTCGGAGTAAAGTGCAGCGTTCTGGGGATTCTGGGGAAATGACGCGCACAACACGGCGTGTGGGGATAGTTCTCTTTCAGCTCGGCGGACCCGACACGCTGGAAGCGATCCAACCTTTCCTCTATAACCTCTTCTGCGATCCCGATATTATCGACTTCCCCTTTGCCCGCATCGGTCGTAAACCGTTGGCCAAACTGATATCGACCACGCGCGCCCGCAAAGTGCAGCATCACTACTCGACGATCGGTGGCGGCTCGCCCATCCGGCCGAATACCGAGCGTCAGGCGCGGGCCCTCGAAATTGAATTGCGCAGCCAGGGCATCGACGCCCATTGTTTCGTCGCCATGCGCTACTGGCACCCATTCACGCGCGAGGCGATCGCGCAGCTCCAGGCGGCCGAGTGCGACGAAGTTGTGCTGCTCCCCATGTATCCGCAGTACTCTTCGACAACGACGGGATCGAGCCTGAACGAATGGAATCGTCATTTTCACAACGAAGTCCCCGTCCATTGCGTCGAGACGTTCTATCGGAATACGATGTATCAAGACTCCATCGTAGAAAAAGTGAACCAGGCGCTTTCCCGCTTCCCGCAGCCGGAGCGGCCCGAGATCGTGTTCAGCGCCCACAGTATTCCGATGTCGGTGATCGAAAAAGGCGACCCTTACCAGAAACAGATTGAAGAAACCGTAGCTCTGGTAATGGAGCGCGGCGGATGGAGCAATTCCCACCGCCTCTGCTACCAGAGCAAAGTCGGCGCCAGCCGTTGGCTGCAGCCTTCGCTGACCAACACACTCCGACAACTTGCAGGCGAGAAGGTGCACGAGGTCTGCATTGTCCCGATTGCTTTTGTTTCCGATCACGTTGAGACGCTCGGCGAAATCGATCACGAAGCGCGGCATCTCGCTGGGCAACTCGGTTTCACGCAATTTGAGATGAGCGCCGGCCTGAACGATTCTCCAAGATTCGTACAAGCGCTGGGGCAGATCGTACAGCACGCTCTCGTGCAGCCCGCACCTTTATCTGTTCCGATACGCACTCACGGGAGGAAGTTGGCGGAGCCACAGTATGCGGCGGCCGCAGGGTTAGATTAGGGCCAAGTCAGACGAAGCAAGGAGGGGAACTCATGGCGGAGTTGGAGACCGATAAGGTCAATCCGAATCCGGAATCACCCAAGACGCCGGCCAAACCTGGCGCCGATGCCACCAAATACGTTGGCACACCGGCGGTGGGCACCTCGAAAGCAGCCGCCGCCGGAGGTATCGCCGGGACCGCGCCCTCCACTGAAATCGACCGCAAGCGCCGCCGCTTTGTCTGGGTCATGGTCACTGCATTCCTGACCGCATGGTTCCTCGCCTTCTTCCGCTTCTTTCTTCCTCGCACCCTGTTTGAGCCCAACTCGGTTTTTAAGATCGGCTACCCATCTGAATTCGCGCTGGGCGTCGATACCAAGTTTCAGCAGAAATACCGGATATGGGTTGACCGCACACCCGATCGCCTCTTCGTAATCTACGCGCGCTGCACGCACCTCGGCTGTACGCCAGACTGGAAGCCCAGCGAAAACAAATTCAAGTGCCCCTGCCACGGCAGCGGATACGACAGCGAAGGCATCAACTTCGAAGGACCAGCGCCGCGCCCCATGGACCGCGCACACATCGAACTCGCGCCAGACGGCCAGATTCTGGTCGACACCTCGAAGCTCTACTCCTGGCCCAAAGGCCAGCCCAGCAAATTCAACGATCCGGGAGCATTCCTGACCGGCGTATAGGTCTTTCAATGACGCAATCACGCAATGGCTCGATGACGAAATTCCAGGACTGATATGGCTGACGCAAACAAACCGAACGGCGGCAACGGTGGAAGTGGCGCGACCGGCGGTAACGGAAAAAACGGCGCCAAGGTCGGACTCCTCGAAAAGGTCACCACGGGAGTCAAAGACGACATTCAAGCTCTCAAAACCGACATCCCCACCAAGGCCAAAGAGCAGATCGAGGGCCTGAAAGATCCGACGAAGACTCAGGTCTACACGTCAATCTTCCGCCACAAGCACGACGACACGCCGCGCAATCGTGCTCTCGGCGTGCTTTCCAACGTCTTCCTGCACCTGCATCCGGCGAAGATCAACCGCGATGCCGTGCGCTACAGCTACACCTGGGGCATGGGCGGGATCACGTTCTACCTGTTCATCATCCTCACCTACACGGGCGTGCTGCTGATGTTCTACTACCACCCAAGCAAGGTGCAGGCGTTTCGCGACGTCCTCTACCTCGAGCACGATGTCCCGTTCGGAAAAATTCTGCGCAACATGCACCGCTGGGCCGCGCACTTAATGGTGATCGGCGTTTGGCTCCACATGTTCCGTGTCTTCCTGACCGGCTCCTATAAGAAACCGCGAGAATTTAACTGGAACATCGGCGTGCTGCTCTTGGTCTTCACGCTGCTACTTTCGTTCACCGGATATCTATTGCCCGATGATCAACTTGGATTCTGGGCCGTAACCGTAGGCACGAACATGGCGCGAGCCACACCGCTGCTCGGACATGAAGGCCCCTTCGGCTCGATGCTTGGCATGACGCCATACAACGACGTCCGCTTTGGCCTCTTAGGCGGATCGATCGTCGACGCCAATGCCCTCCTCCGCTCCTATATCTGGCATTGCATTGGCATCCCGATCGTGGCCAGCGTGCTGATGATCGTCCACTTCTGGCGCGTAAGAAAAGACGGCGGCATCTCCGGCCCAGCTCCAGTGATGTTGACCGAAGAAGCCGACAAGCCAAGAAGAGGCCCGAAGGCGGCAGGAGAATGATTTTGGTTGTGTGGGACGGACGCCTTCGTCCGTCCGTCGAGCGAAGCTCGACAGGTTTTTGCTGAGGGCATAGAAGGAGTCGAGCTTTGCTCGACCGGACGGCCGAAGGCGGCCGTCCCCACATGGTTCGTGGAGAACTTATGGACTGGCGACAACTTTGGGAAATCTGCTCGGCCCCCGACAACGTCCCGATTGTGGGCTTGATTCCGCTGCTCGCTTTCTACATCTACCTCGCGTGGAAGCAGGCGCACGCCAACGACGTTCTCATCGAGCAGCTTGAAGCCGATCCGGCGATGGCCAAGACGCACCATCGCAAGACCTGGCCGTTCAAACCGGGCTGGGCCAAAGAAGTACACGTCTGGCCATTCCTCCTTCGCATCGAATTTCTCGCCGCAATCATCGTCACCATCATCCTGATGGTCTGGTCGATCAGCCTCAACGCGCCACTCGAAGAACCCGCCAATCCTAACCTGACGATGAATCCTGCCAAGGCTCCCTGGTACTTCCTCGGCTTGCAGGAGATGCTCGTCTATTTCGATCCCTGGATCGCCGGCGTCGTGATGCCAACCATGATCATCATCGGGTTGATGGTGATCCCCTACATTGACACCAACCCGCTTGGCAGCGGCTATTACACCTGGAAACAGCGGCGGTTCTCAATCGGAACATTCTTGTTCGGTTTCATTATTCTCTGGGTCGCGATGATCATCATCGGTACGTTTATTCGCGGCCCTGGATGGCAATGGTTCTGGCCCGGCCAAACGTGGGATCACAACCGCCTCATCTACGAGGTGAATCGCGACTTGCCTGACATCTTCGGCATCGCATCGAACTTGGGCAAGGGCATTTTCGGCGCGATCATCGTAGGCGGCTACTATCTGCTGGGCGGAGGCCTGGTCTATTCCCTCTTCCGCCGCCGCATGGGAAAAGATTTTCAGCGCATGAGCCTGCTGCAGTTCTCGATCATGCAATTCTTGCTGCTCACCATGGTCGCCTTGCCGTTAAAGATGGCTCTGCGCCTGCTGTGGCATATCAAGTACGTGTGGATTACACCGTGGTTCAACATTTGAAAACCGTCGTTGATCGTTGGTCGTTAGTCGTTCGCGTTTGTCATCCTGGCGGAGTCGAAGGATCCCTACTCCAAGCACGAGTGCCGGCAGTAGAGATTCCTCGCTTTCGCTCGGAATGACAAGGTCAAATGAGAGCCAAGCCAACGACCAACGACAACCGACCAACGACTGACTAGTTTTCGGAGGAACTGGTGCCCGACAAACCGATCCCCGAGCAGGACCCAATCACGAGTAAGTCGTACGCCGCGCACTACCTGATCGCGACAGTCATCCTGATCATCACGCTCTTCTGGGCCCTATGGGACGAAGCGTGGGGACAGCGCCCGTGGAAGGCTTTCCAGGAACAGTTCAAACAGCGGTATACCGCATTCCTGAACACCGCGCGCACGAAGTCCCAGGACTCGGAAAAGGACGTCCAGAAGGATCCGGAATACGCCGAACTCTCGGCCGCAGTCAAGGAAGCATCGGACGACTCCTCCGCCGCAGCCAAAGCAGCCCGCGAGAAACTCGATGACGCCAATGCCCGGTTGCTCGCCGTCCAGAGCGTCTTCACCGACCGTCGCGCCTACGTCAACGCTCTGACCTACGAACTCGAAACCAGCGAAAGTGCCTCGTCCAAGGCCAGCAAGCAAAAAGAAATCGATAAATACAAAGCTGAGAAAGCGACCGTCGAATTCCCTGACGGCAGCAAGAAGCAATTCAACTTCGAAGAACTCGAAAAGATCTACAACGAAATCCGCGACGAACGCACCAAGATCAGTCTCGAACTGGGCGAAGCTCTCAAGCCCGTGACCGATGCTCGCGCCAAGCTCGATGATTACGTCACCGATCACATGGTCGATCTCACTCCCGCTCAGATCGACGGTTTGAAGAAAAAGATCTCCGACTGGGATCCGACCATCGTTCAGATCAACGTCGCCGAAGCCAACATCGTCGACCGCTGCGAATCCTGCCACATGGGCGCGCGCGAGCCTGTGAAGATCACGCCCGCCGCTATGACAACCAAGGGCGAAAAGAAACCCGACGAGTACGCGAACGCTTTTGTCAGCCATCCCGAGCCAGAATTGCTCAAAATCCACGATCCCGATAAGTTCGGATGCTCCCCTTGCCATCAGGGCAATGGCCGCGCCACCACGAGCGTCGAGAAAGCGCACGGCAACTACGAGCACTGGCTCTGGCCGCTGTTTCCCAAAGAAAACGCCCAGGCCGGATGCCAGACGTGCCATTCCGTTGACATGATGCTCGTAAGCGGCGACGTGCAATTCCAAACCATCAATAGCGGAAAGGAAATCTTTCGCCGGCGTGGCTGCAACGGTTGCCATCGCTATGAGGGTTACGACCCGGAGCCCGAGAACCTGAATTCGATCGGCCAGCAGATCAAGCAGATCGAAACTCAGAAGAAAGACAACATCAAGCAAACCGCCTACCTGATGAAACAGGCCGACGCGGCAGAGTCCAACGACGACGCCAACCGACTCAATGGTGAGGCAGTCGATCTCCGCGTGGCCAACAGCAAGCTCGACGGTCGCCTGCAGCAGCTCGATTTCCAGTCGCACAGCCTGATGCAGGACATGAAGAAGATCGGCCCCAACCTCAAAGACGTTCGCCTCAAGCTGAACAAGAACTGGATTCCTGTCTGGCTGAAGAAGCCGACCGACTTCCGTCCCACCACGAAGATGCCGAATTTTCGCCTCACCGATCATCAAATCCAGGCGATCTCGGCCTACATCTGGCAGACCGGCTTCACCGATCCGCTTCCCGAACACAAACCCGGCAATGCTGCCCATGGCCAGGAACTCTTCGAGAGCCGCGGCTGCCTCGCCTGCCATTCGATCGGAGAAGGCGATCAGATGAAGGGTGGAATCTTTGCCGCCAACCTGACCCGCGTCGGCGAAAAAGCAAATTACGATTATCTCGTCCGCTGGATTCACAACGCGCGTGAGCGCACGCGTCCCTATTGCCCGTACGAAAAGAAGGACATCGGTCCCGAGGACTACGCGAAAAAGAATCTTCCCTATAAGTGGGATCTCGAACACAGCAAGTGCCCCAACGACGGCCACGAACTGCAAGTGCAGAACATGACGGTGATGCCGAGTCTGCGCTTACGCCCCGAAGACGCCGAAGATATCGCCACCTATCTGATCTCACAGAAAAAGCAGGAACCATCTTCCTACGCTGACGCAGCATTCATGGACGACCCTAACTTGAAAGAAGAAGGGAAGAAGTGGGTTCGCTTCTATGGTTGCGGCGGATGCCACGAAATTTCCGGGATGGAAGACGAAGGCCGTATCGGCACTGAGCTTACCTTTGAAGGCAGCAAGCCGATCGAGCGCCTTGATTTCGCGCTCTCCACCGAACCGGCCCAGCGCGGCGGAAAAGATTCCGAGCCGATCAAGGACAAAGAAGACCTCGCCCGCCTGCCCGATGGCCCAGCCGAGAAGCCCTGGTATGACCACAAAGGATTCTTTGAGCACAAACTCGCCGAGCCGAATGTTTACGACCTGGGCAAGGAAAAGGGTGAGACCGAGAAACTCCGCATGCCCAACGTGCACCTCACGAAGGAAGAGGTGCTCGATCTCACCACGTTCCTGATGGGCAGCCAGGAGACTTCCCTTCCCGCCAGCTATCAATACAAACCGGGCGATGCACGCCACGATATTCAGGAAGGCTGGTGGGTGGTCGTGAAATACAACTGCATGGCCTGCCACCAGATCATTCCCGGCCAGCGCACGATTCTGATGACGCTGCCGCAATATCAGGACGCGCAGGAGCAGTTGCCTCCGAAGCTTCTGACCGAGGGCGCCCGCGTCGATCCCGAGTGGCTGCGCAAGTTCCTGTCAAACCCATCTCTGAGCACGACCGACACGGACCGCAACGGCGTACGACCCTATCTGAAAGTCCGCATGCCCACGTTCTCGTTCTCCGACAACGAGCTCCGGAAACTGGTCCGCTTCTTCGAAGCGTTGTCGCAGCAACCGCTGCCGTACATTCCTGAACAAGTGCCCACACTAACGGCCAAAGAAACCGACATGGCCCGCAGCCTGTTCTCAAGCACCGCCGCTCCCTGCTTGAAGTGTCACGCGACCGGCGATCCTTCGCATGACAAGATCGCCACAGCCCCGAACTTCTTGCTGGCTAAGGAGCGCCTGAAGCCCGATTGGGTCGAGCGTTGGATCACCGATCCGCAAGCCGTCAGCCCCGGCACATCGATGCCCTCAGGCCTGTTCAGGCAACAGAACAACCAGTGGGTCTTCGCCGGGCCAACGCCACCAACATTCAACGGATATGACGGAGATCATCGCAAGCTGCTCACGGATTACATCTTCCAGCTCACGCCGGAAGAGCAGCGCCACGTGGCGGCCTCGATGCCACGCGCTGCGGCAGCAGTACAGCGTCCAACCTATCGCAAACGGGCAGCGGTTGAATCGCATCATACGGCGGGCGGAGGTTCGCGGTAGAATGCTCAACGGAAGAGCCGACTCATCGATTCGTCGTCACTCCGCTCCGGCTCGCTCGGAATGACAAAATGATCCAAAAGTTCATCCAACCCCTGAATAGAAAGGCGACATCATGAAAAAGACCATTTGGTTGATAGCCGGCATGTGTGCATTACTTGTGCTGGCAGCATGCAACAAGAAAGAGGAAGCGCCCGCTCCTGGGGCTGAGACTCCCGCCGCTTCCGCGCCCGCGGCCACACCGATCGATCCCGCCACGGTGGCTACAGTTAGCGGCACCGTGAAGTTCGATGGCACGCCTCCGAAACCCGCGAAGATCGACATGAGCCAGGATCCGGGATGCAAGGGCACCAATGAATCCGAGAACACCGTCGTCAGCAACGGCGATCTCGCCAACGTCTTCGTCTATGTGAAAGACGGGCTCGGCAGCCGCACTTTCGACGTGCCCAAGGATGCGATCGTCCTCGATCAGAAGGGCTGCCAGTACCATCCCCATGTTCTTGGCGTGATGACCGGACAGACCATGCAGATCAAGAACGACGATCCCACCACACACAACATCCACCCCACTCCGAAGGACAACCGCGAGTGGAACGAGTCGCAGCCGCCATCGTCACCCGCTTTGGAAAAAACCTTCGCGCGCGAGGAAATCATGCTGCCCGTGAAGTGCAACCAGCACCCGTGGATGAAGATGTACATCAACGTGGTGAAGAACCCGTTCTACGCCGTAACCGACAAGAGCGGCAAGTACGAAATCAAAGGCCTGCCGCCGGGTAATTATACGTTGGAGTTCGTACATGAAAAACTCACTCCGCCCCAGGACATCAAAGTTACCGTCGGCCCGAAAGACAGCAAGACGGTGGACGCCACCTTCAAAGGAATGTAGTTGAACGTGTAGCGCCGGCATCCTGCCGGCTGTGGCGGGGGCGTCTCGCCCCCGCTTTTACTCTGATAAAATATCCCGTTGATCCGGAGCAGGTTGCGCACATCCAGTCTGCCCGGTCACGTCACGACAAGATGCGTCCGCATCAAGGGGCCCTGCTCTGAACTCCGTCGCCACAAGGTACAATCGCGGCCTTCACCGCTTCGCTATCGTTCTAGCCGCGTGGACGTTGGTCCTCATCATCGCCGGAGCTCTGGTAACGAGCAACGATGCCGGCCTCTCCGTGCCTGACTGGCCGACCTCCTTCGGATCGCTCTACAAAATTCCTAAGCTCGTCGGCGGTGTAAAGTTCGAGCACACCCACCGCATGATAGCTCAGGTAGCCGGGTTGCTGACGATCGTCTTGGCTATTTGGATCTGGCGCGCTGAAAAACGCCACTGGATGCGGATTCTCGGCTGGGGAGCGCTCGGTACCGTGATTGCCCAGGGCATCCTCGGTGGGCTCACAGTTCTCTTCTATTTGCCACCGCCAATCTCCTCGGCTCACGCAGCGCTGGCGCAGACATTTTTCTGCATCGCCGTTGCCATCGCTGTTTTCACCGGGCAGAAATGGGTGGAAGAACAGCCGCGCGTCGAATTCGATACCAGACGTCCGAGCCTGTTCACTCTGACCGTTCTCTCGATCTTTGTTCTCTACGTCCAGCTGATCCTCGGAGCTATGTTCCGCCACCATGGCCTAAGCTGGTGGCCACACGTCGTCCACGCAGTTGTCGTCTCATTCGTTCTCGCATGGACCGCAGTCCGCGCACTGACTGTTTACTCCAACATCGAAGCCGTCCGCCGCCCGGCCATTGTGATGCTTTCTCTCGTGATTGCGCAGTTATGCCTCGGCTTCACTGCCTTTTTGACAAGGGTGTCCTGGGGACGAGACGCCGTCCAGCCGGAGTTGCCAATGGTCGTAAGCACCGTGACCCACGTGGCCGTCGGAGCGCTCCTGTTGGCCTCAACGGTAATCCTGGCGATTCAGGTCTGGCGCCACGCTCCAGTGGCCTTTGAGGAACGCCTGCCGCAGCCCCATCGCGACCCCTCAGCCGCTTAGGCTCACACCCGGACTCACTTGTCATGCTGAGCGCAGCCGCGATCGGAGCGAAGCGAAGATCGCGGCGGAGTCGAAGCATCCCTACCCCCACCGCGACTGCCTGCAGGCGATTCCTTCCGTCACCCGATGGTCAATACGCTAAATCGTCAAGTGAACATCCAGCAGCGAACACGACGAATTTTTTAATCAACAATCAAAAATCAACAATCAGCGGGCTTCCCCGGTAAATGCACTCCCGTCTCCCTAACTGCGCGCCGAATGTCGTAAACTGTTGACTAGTCCCCGGGGTTCTCATTGGTTACGAAAGTCGCCGCATTAGCTGAAACTGCAGGTGTGGACCGCCAGTCCGCCGAGCCCGTGATTTCCGTACAGGATCTGGTCCATCGCTACGAGAATCGCACGGCGCTGAACGGCGTTTCCTTCGACGTACGTCCCGCAGAACTCTTCGGACTTCTCGGCCCCAACGGCAGTGGCAAAACGACCCTCTTCCGGATTCTTTCTACGTTGATGATTCCGACCTCCGGGCGCGCCCTGGTCATGGGCTGCGATGCCGCCCAGGATCCTTCGACTCTCCGCCGCCAAATCGGCGTCGTGTTCCAGGCCCAGAGCGTCGACCCAAAGCTGACAGCTTATGAGAACCTCTGGCATCAGGGACACCTCTACGGCCTGAGAGGATCGGCGCTGAAAAAGCGCGTGGAAGAGATCCTGACCCGGGTCGGCCTCTCGGATCGCGCCAAAGAACGCGTTGAAACATTCTCCGGTGGCATGCAACGCCGCATCGAGTTGGCCAAGGGCCTCCTGCACCATCCCGGAGTTCTGCTCCTCGACGAGCCCACGACTGGCCTTGATCCTGGCGCACGCCGCGATCTCTGGCAATACTTGACGATCCTCCGCGACGAAGAACACGTGAGCGTGCTCGTCACCACGCACCTCATGGAAGAAGCCGAGCGCTGCGACCGACTGGCCATCATGAACGAAGGCAATCTTGTCGCCCTTGGCACGCCCGCGGAGCTGAAGAGTGAAATTGGCGGCGACGTCATCCTGCTCGATGCCGCCCGCGATGCCGATTCCCTCGCCCAGCATATTCGTGGTCGCTTCCACGTCGCGACCACCGTACTTGGCAATCAAATTCGGATCGAACAGGAAGCCGGGCACCGCTTCGTCCCCGACGTGGTCGAAGCCTTCCCCGGCGAGATTCAGGCGATTTCCGTGAGCAAGCCCGCTCTTGAAGATGTGTTCATCCACCGCACCGGCCACAAGTTCTGGAGTGAAAATCCCGATCCCGATTTGCAGGCAATCGATAAAAAGAAGAAGAGGAGGTAACTTGCGTCCGATGATTCTGGTGCTTTCTCTCGTGCTCGCTGTTGTTCCCCTGGTTGGCGTCGTATGGATATTCCTGAGCGGCATGATCACCGTCTCACCTTTCTCCGCTACGGTCGACGGCCTTTTCATGACGCTGATCCTGCTCACCCTCTCGGCATGCTTCCTGCTGAATGCCTTCTGGGAAGCAAGAGATAAGGGCCTGATCGGCAAGAAACAATCTCCGCCGACTAAGACTCCGGCGGCAAAGGCGAGTTAAGCATGGCAACCCAAGCCGCAACGTTCGCGCGCCCGACGACTCCTTCTTCCGCGGGAGTCCTGCTGCCCGCATTCACCCTTTGGTGGCGCGAGATCGTCCGGTTCTACCGCCAACCCGGCCGTGTCATTGGCGTGCTCGCCTCTCCGCTGGTCTTCTGGATCGTACTCGGCTCCGGCTTCGGCACCTCTTTTCGCTCGACCGGTGGAGATCAGCAGCACTATCTGGATTATTTCTATCCCGGCACGCTGATCCTGATCGTGCTCTTCACCTCGATCTTCACCATGATGTCAGTCATCGAGGACCGCAAGGAAGGCTTCCTCTTGTCCGTTCTAGTCGCGCCGGTCCCGCGTACCGCCATCGTGCTCGGTAAGGTTCTCGGCGGAACTACTCTCTCGGCGGTCCAGGGTTTGATCTTCCTGATATTCGCCCCGTTCGCCGGAGTTCACCTCGAGCCTGTTCAGGTTCTGCTGGTCGCGGTGGTCGTATTCCTGGTCTCTTTTTCCCTGACTGCCCTAGGTTTCGCCATCGCCTGGCCCATGGATTCCTCCCAGGCCTTCCACGGCATCGTCAATCTCTTCCTGATTCCCCTGTGGCTTCTGTCTGGGGCTCTTTTTCAACTCGACAGCGCGTCCGGATGGATTCGCGCCATTATGCGCCTGAATCCGTTAACCTACGGCGTCAAAGCCCTGCGGTTGCTCCTATACCCCAGTCAAGACCACAGCTTCGAACTGAAGTCCGCGATGGCTACGTTGGTCCTGTTCTCCCTGGTGATGTTTGCATTGGCTGTGCTGATGGCAAACCGCCGCACCACGAGGCCTGCCGCGTGATCGCCGACCAATATGCCTACTTCCCGGCCCTCAACGCCAGCCTGAACGGAACCAGCGCCGTGCTTCTCCTCACCGGCCGCGTCCTGATCGCCAAGGGACGCATGGCCGCACATCGCGTCTGCATGATCGCCGCGGTGGCCGCCTCAGCTCTCTTTCTGACTTGCTATTTGTTCTTTCACTGGAAGGTGGGCAACATCCTTTTTCTCGGTCAAGGATGGGCTCGCCCAGTCTACTTCGCAATCCTGATCTCGCACGTAACGCTCGCGATCGTAATCGTACCAATGGCCATCATCACCCTGACCCGAGGTCTGAAAGGCCGTTACGACAAACACCGCGCCATAGCGCGCTGGACCTGGCCCCTCTGGATGTACGTGTCGGTCACCGGAGTCGTCGTCTATTTCATGCTCTACCAGTGGTTCCCGCACAGTTGAAATAGCTTTTCCTTCGTGTACCTTAGTGTCCTTAGTGGTGAATGATTTTGGTTTCATGTCGATCCTGAAGCTAAAAATCGACGTCTCTGACACCGTTGCTGGCATAACCGTGGAAGAGCGGTCCTTTCAGGGCCGCGTTACGATTGCGATTCGAATTGGGCTTTAGCCCCTGAGGATCTGGCTTCGTATGCCCATCCTGAAGCTCAAAATCGACGTCTCCGGCACAGTCGGCGACGCGGCCTGGAAAGAAATCCGCCAGTTCGACCAAATCCAGTCCGCCGATTTCGGACCTCAATTCGGTAGCGGAGGCCGCTGCAACCATCCCCCCGACGCACCCCACGTCAAAGGCGAATGGATCGGCGCCGAAATCCGCCTCCAGACGCCCCTTCTAGCCCAATACGCCATGTCCCACTATCTGGAACAGGAACCCGTCCTCGACGCAGACGTGGAGTAGCCTCCCCCTCAAAGAACGGAACTTACCCGATTTCTTTCCGTACTGTTAACCAAGTCCCCCGACAGCTGTTATATAGGCAGCGCGGACAGAGAACTTCACAATCCAGACTGTCCACCCGAAGGAGCCAAACGTGAATCCCGACTTCATTGTGGCAGTAACACTCCCATTCATGTTCAGTTGGATCGCATGGGTCGTCTTCAGTACGATCCGCCGTTACAAGATTGCGAAGCTGCAAGCCGATGTACAAACAAAACTGCTCGACAAGGTCGGTTCCGGTCAGGACCTGCTCGCCTACGCCCAGACCGAAGCGGGCAAAGAGCTGCTCGAGTCTCTGAAAGTCGAGCGCCTCTCGCCGCACTCACGCATCATCGGCGCCCTGCAAACCTCGATCGTCATGATCTCCTTGGGCGCCGCATTCCTTTTTTTGCGTGGGAGGATTCCCGGCACTCAAGACGGTTTCCTGGTATTCGGCACGTTGAGCACTATGCTGGGAACCGGCTTCGGATTGTCGGCCGTCGCCTCGTATTACTTGTCAAAGTCCTTCGGCCTGCTGAATGGCAGTCGAGCATAGCCGTGCGATTTCGGTTCGCGTTTACTTTCATCGCATGAATCTGGAACTCTCATCGACGTCAGCCGAGGCCGTCGAACCTGAGACGGATGGCGGACTCCGCATGAACGAGTCCGCCTTCCGTTCATTTTATGAACAGACGGCCACCCCGCTGCTTCGATATCTGATCGCCATCACGCGAACGCCAGACGTCGCCGAAGACGTGTTGCAGGAAACGTATTGCCGGTTCCTCACGGCGAGGCTCCCCGAGATGGACGACCGCCAGACCCGGAACTATCTGTTTCGTATCGCCACCAATCTCATCCGTGATCGGTGGCGTCGCGGCAAAGACGAGCCTCTGCCCGCGGACTCGGTTGAAATACCAACTCCCACTCCCCACTACGACCGAAGGCTTGGCGTCCGGCAGGCCTTTGACCGTCTCAAACCCCGCGAGCGTCAACTGCTTTGGCTCGCGTACGTCGAAGGCACGAACCACCAGGAAATCGCAGCGCACACGGGTCTGCAACCCGGAAGCATCCGCCTGCTGCTGTTTCGAGCGCGGCGCAAGCTGGCCGACCTCATTGGAACGAAATCGCCGGCACGGGAGGTATCCAAGTGAAAACGTATTCCCGCGAGACTCGCTTCTGCGAAAAAGAACAGGTTGTCGTCGCCGCCCTCCTCGCCGGCGCTCTCCCTGACGACCTGCTTGCCCACGTTAGTGTGTGCGAAGTATGCGCAGAAGTAGCCCAGCTTTCCCACGCACTCTTACATCAGGTCGCCCGAACCGCGGACGTGCTTCGCCTCCCCGATGCGAGTCTGGTGTGGAAGCGCGCTAAGGCACTCGCCAAACAGCAAGCCATTGCCAAAGCGACGCGACCCATCCGCATCGCCCGCATCTGCGCCGGAGTTGCGACCTTGCTCGCCGTACCGTGGTTGGTTCCCACACTCGTGAACTCGATGCCCAACTTCTCCCGTCACTTGTTGACAATGGATCACACTTTCTTGGAGGCCCTGACGGGCACATCTCTGTTCGTTGTAGGCACCAGTCTGATGCTTATCAGCCTGAGTTCGTGGTATGTCTTGCGTCAGGAATAACCGCGCGCAACGTGTGCCGCACAATTCACAACGTACACATCCAACGACCACGCACATATGTACTCGGAGACCGGGAGTACACACGGAGCAGCCTCTCTCTGCGATCTCTGCGAAAACCTCGGCGTTCTCTGCGGTTAAAGGCTTCTTGCATCAAGCCAGCATGCTGCTGCGAGCCATACGACTGCCCCAAACGTTCTGCTATAGTTCCTACCTTGGACATGTCCGCCGAACAGACTCCCGCACCAATCCCTGATCCGCAGCCCGCTTCAGGCCAAACCACAGCTGACCCAAAGCCCAGGCGCTCCATGTCCCGCACCCAGAAGCTCCTCTTCTTCGCCACCGGATGGCTCATCGTCCTCATGCCGTTCCTCTTCTGGTGGAACACCTGGTTCGGACGCCATCTGAACGACCAGCAACTCACCGAATACCTACACGACGACAAAAAGCCCCGCCACATCCAGCATGCGCTCGTGCAACTCGGCGATCGCATGGGCCACGCGGACGCGAATGCGAAGCAGTGGTATCCCGACCTGCTTCGCCTGGCGACAAACCCGGTAGAAGAAGTCCGCAACACCGACGCCTGGGTCATGGGCCAGGACACCTCCGGCCCAGGATTTCATGACTCACTCTTGAAGATGTTGCAGGACCAATCTCCCATGGTCCGCGGCAACGCCGCTCTCTCGCTGGTTCGCTTCGGAGACTCGACCGGCCGCCCGCAAATCGTCGCCCTGCTCCAGCCCGCGCAGATCACCGCTCCCGCCGCTGGAACCATCGTCGATACCGACCGTCCCGGTACCGCAATCCATCAAGGAGGACTCGTCGCCAAGCTGAAAACCGACGAATCTTCGCAGCCGCTCGAGGTCCGTTCCCCGATCCCCGGCCGCATCCGCTCGGTCGCGCAAACCGGTGCAAAAATCGCATCAGGCGCCGAAATCGCCGTGATCGATCCCGGCACCGAGCAGGTATGGGAAGCCCTGCGAGCTCTCTATCTGATGGGCCAACCGGACGACTTGCCGGCGATCCGCCCCTACGAGCGCGATGTCCCCGACGTCTCAAACGATGTCCGCCAGCAAGCGCAGGAAACAGAAAAAGCAATACAAGCCAGAGCGAAGTAGCGCCGGCGTCCCGCCGGCTGTGGCGGGGGCGTCTCGCCCCCGCACGGGCCACGTCGAAAATAAGCTGACGCAGTCTCTGCACCGCCGCAGCAAGGAGAAGACATGTCCCAAACCATAGGCTACGTAACCCTGGTCGTTCGCGATTACGACGAAGCCATCGCCTTCTTTACCCGATCCCTGGGCTTCGACCTCATCGAAGACACGCCCTCCAAAGACCGCCGGGGCCGTGAAAAACGCTGGGTCCTGGTCGCTCCCCGTGGCTCCGCCGCAACGGCCATCCTCCTGGCCAGAGCCTCCACTCCCGAGGAAGTTAGCCGCATTGGAAACCAAACCGGCGGCCGTGTCTTCCTGTTCCTCCACACAGACGATTTCTGGCGGGACTACAACGCGATACGGGAAAAAGGTGTGAAGTTCATTAGAGAACCAAAGGAAGAAGAATACGGAACAGTAGCGGTCTTCGAAGATCTCTACGGCAGCAAGTGGGATTTGCTCGAGCTAACAACCTTGTCATCCTGAGGGCCGCGTAGTTTGCGTCCCGAAGGACACTGGAATCAATTAGGAGCTGAACTGATGCAGAATTGAAGAGGCCCCGGATCGCAAAAACCGAGATCCTCTGGAAATATGGTGTGCTGAAAGCTAACGGCTGAGACCTGATACTAAATCGCCATCACTCCCACTTCCTTCTCCACCTCAGCCGTGTCGACCATAGCGATCGCATCCCACGGACATCCATCGAGGAAGCACCCGTCCGGCCCTTTGCTGACGCACTTCTTGCAACCAATGCACAGAATCGGGTCGATCTGAATCCGTCCAAACGGCGGATTGTCCTCATCCGGCACCCAGAACATGCAGTCTTCCACCGGGCAGTATTCGACACAGGCAGGAGATCCAGCGCAGCCGGTACAACACTCAGTGATCACCGCCAATTCTTTGGGTTTCTTCTTGCGCGGCGTGGCAAGGCCTTTGGACTTCGGTTCAAACTTGAGCTCGTCAGGCACCATCCCGACGGCTTTAGTGGCTCCCCCAGAGGCAGCAGGCATGCGGCATTATAGCCCGAAACACGCTGGCGGCGGAGGTTGAATCCTCCGCCGCCGCAACCACCGATCAAGCCCTAGTTGTGTTCATGTTCTTCGTGCTCTTCGTGCCGATCACGCTTTTCCTGTTTGTGCCGCCATTTCCAGTATTCCCGCTGGTCCTCCGCCCGGAGTTGATCGTAATCTACATAGTCGTGCTTGCGTTCCGCCAGCCACTGACGGTACGCCAGATCTTCGCGCGAGTCCCAATTGTGATAGTCCCGATATTCCTGGTCGTATGCCCGACGCTGGTGCTCTTCCTGCTCGTGCCGTTCGTGCTCGTCCTGCGGCTTCGGCATGGCCATTGCGCCTACTGGCGCCATCAACGCAGCCGATAAGAAAAGTGAAACCGTAAGTTTGAGTTCAAGACGCATGTTTATCCTCCAAAAGCGGCCGAGATTGGATGCCGCCAGAGGATTCACGGTTGGAATCCCAGACTCTCTAGACACACAAGTATCTGTAGGTATGCACGGAACATTTCAGAAACTGTCATGCTGAGCGGAGGCTGAGTTTCGCGAAGCGGAGCTCAGACGGAGTCGAAGCATCCCCACAATCATCACGCCCCTGAATGCGACAAGAATTCAAGCAATCGCCGAATCCCTTCTCCGCAATCAACTTCCGGCGCAATCAGACTCAACACCAGATATCCATCGCTCTCAAAATCATAAAAATGCCCCGGATGCACCAGCACCGCTTTCTCCCGCGCCAGCTCAATCGCCAACTCCTCGTCCGAACGAGTGACTGGCACACGCAGCACCGCATACCATCCGCCCTCGACGCTCAACCGCTGGCAAGCCTTTTGCGCCGCCAGCTGTCTGTCCAGCTCCGCCAGATTCTGTCGAACCCGCTCCAGCAATTGCCGCTGAATACTCTTCCTCTGCTCAAGCAGCAACGGCATCGCCCACTGTACCGGCGCATTCATCGACAGGTACGTATCGGCAATCACCTCGAGCCGCGCCATCGCTGCCTGCGCCTGTTCAGCAGGCCCGCTGGTCACCACCCACGCCACTTTCATCTGCGGCAAAGCAGAAATTTTTGAAAGCCCACTCAACGTGAACGTCAGCACCTCCTGATTCCCCGCAAAACTCGGCGCAGCCGAAAAAAATGTGGGGACAGCCGCCATCGGCTGTCCGGTCGAGCGAAGCTCGACGGCTCCGGCGGCCGAAATCTCCCCAGGGAGAGCATAATCCAGAAACACTTCATCCACAATCACCGCCAGTCCATGCGCCCGGCAGAACTCATTCAACGCTCCCAACTCTCCCGCATGCACATACGACCCGGTCGGATTATTGGGATGCACCACCACCACTCCCCGCGTCCGCGCCGTCACCGCTTTCTCCATCGAATGAAAATCCATCTGCCACCCGTGATCGTAAATCAGCGGATAAGGCACCAGCCTCACATCCTGCAAATCCGCCAGGAATTCAAATAGCGGATAACTCGGCTTAGGCACCAGCAACTCATCCCCCGCATTGCACAGCAGCCGGAAGACATACGAGTACCCTTCACTGGTACTGGTAGTAAGCAGAATCCGCTCAGGATCGACCTCAAGCCGCCCCCCCGGACCGCCACCGCAATTCGTAGAGACGTTGCTGGCAACGTCTCTCTCACCACGAGAACACCGTTCGCCGTAGTACCGCGCCACAGCCTCTCGCGCCGAAAGCAGTCCCTTAGCCTGTGGATCGTAAACCAGCGCCCGCTCAGACCGCAGACCCTCAAGAATCGCCCTCGAGTCATATTCCAGCCCCACCCGAGTCGGATTCGAAGCCGTAAGGTCCAGCACCCGAGTGCCTCGCGCGCGCACCTCCTCCACCGCCTGCGTAAATCGGTTTTGCGTCAGACGCCAGTTCGTTCTCTCAGAAAACATGGATGGATTTTATGCGATGGCCAACCGATGTGTGGGCCTCTCGAATGCACGCGCCAGAAGGCACGAGTTGAAAATAGCCCGGCGTTTCAACGCCGGGTTTCACGCCGCAAAACAATGGCGTCCCAGAGGGACGCCTGAAATCGCAAACCAAGGCATAACCCTTTTTACTGCGGACGACTTGGAAACTCTGGCCTTCCCAACTGGCTCAACGCCGGCACACTCTTTTGCAAGCTCGGCCAGTCCCGAATCCCCACTGCCGGGCAAATGAGGCCATTCCCCGTCGGACGCAACAGCTGCCGCAGCGTCTGTACGCCATAGAACAATCCCTGTCCCGTGTTGGCGGCCACGATCAAATGAGACTTGTCGGAAAACAGCAGATACCCATCCGGCCCGACCGCCGAATCGGCCTTCAATCCATTTCGCGCCAGGAAATGCCGCACGCGATCGTCCTCCAGCCGCGCCAGTACGATAGCCCCTCCCTCTGCCTTGCCTTCCGCCTTCATCCCGAAAATGTTCAGCTTCAATCCGGCTTGGTCCTGGACCTCTTCCGCCAGCGTCTCGGCCGCGATTCGATCCTCGGCCTGATGCCCCAGCTGCACAAAGATCTTCGTCCGCGGCCCAACCTGAAACCCGCCGTCGCGCAGCTGCACTTCCTTGGGCTGTGGCTCCAGTTTCACACCCTTGTCGCTCCGAGAATCCAGTCCGCATAAAAGCGGGGCCCAAGCCAGCGCCCATGCCACGATTGCCAATTGTCGTTTCGTCATAGCCATACCATTGTACTTCCCCCACCGGATCGGTAGTACGAGTAAAGATACCGAACTCTTTGCTAACCTGGCACTACTACGACTTTTAGGTGTTTTTCGCTATTTAAATGCTTCTTTATTCACAACATATGGCATCTTGGTGACGTCACCAGCGTAGTTTCCTTCGAGCACATCGATCAGCCCTTGCGCACATCTTCCAGCCATGCCCTTGTCGGGATCAGTCGATAGCCGTGTGATCCGCGCCGCGCTGGCAAAGTGCGGCATGAGCCTGCATCGGTCCGCAATCGCCGGATCGCGTAGCGGCGAATCCGCCGGCAACGGCTCCTTCTCGTACACATCCAGCGCCGCGCCGGCAATCCAGTTCTCCCGCAACGCGCGCGCCAGCGCAGCCTCATCCACTACCGGCCCTCGAGACGTGTTTACCAGATACGCGGTCGGTTTCATCAGCCTCAGGGTTTGGTCGTTGAACAGATGATACGTGGGGGTTGCGCTTTCGCCCTTGCGGAGCAGGGGCACATGCACACTGACGAAGTCCGCTTCACGGAGCGCCTGCTCGAATGGCACGTACTTGATCCACGCCTTCTCCTTCACCAGGCCGCGGGCATGTCTTAGCTTGTTGATCTCCTCAATCGTCTTCACGAACGCATGATTCTCGTACGCCGGGTCGTAGCACAGAATGTTCATGTCGAACCCGACGCACTTCTTCATAAACGCCAGCCCGATCCGCCCTGTTCCGATTATCGCAACGCTTTTCCCGGTAACCTCATCGCCCAAAAACGGCAGGAACGGATGCCAGAAGCCCCACTGGTTGTCCCGTGTCAAATGTTCTGCCGTCCACATCTTCCGCGCCAGCGTTCCCATCAGGAAGAATGCAAACTCGGCCGTGGCTTCGGTCAGCACATCGGCGGTATGCGTGAAGGGCACCTTGTACCGGTTCGCATCGGCGCGATTGATGTTGTCGAACCCCACCGCAATCTGCGCCACCACCTTCAACGTGCCCTTTCCGGCTTCGAATATCTCAGCGTCAATGGGATCGCGCAAAGTCGTGATCAGCCCATCGATCCCCGACCTCACCTTCTCCACAATCAGCGCCTTCGGCGGCGCCTCCGGGCGCGGATAGACCTCCACTTCATATCCTCGTTTGCGCAACAGCTCGATCGCGTCTCCAATGTCGCACGTAGCAAACACACGAATTCTCTTGCTCATAAGTAGGAACGTTTCTTTCAGGAAATCTTGCAGCGGACCGCTGAGGCCCGCGCAACAAAGACCTTCGCCATATGATACGCGACCAGCAATACCCCGCGTAGAGACAGGCGCCTCGCCTATCCCGCAAAGGCGAAGCCAAGCGGCACCAGATAGTTACTTCCTGGCCTTCGTAAACCCCCGCCCCTCGAGCCACCAATAGAATTCCTCGATCCAGTGATCGCTGGTGGTCCCTTGCTTCCTCATTCCAAATTCGTGCCCACCCGCCGAATATATGTGGATCTCCGGCTTGTTGCCGGCGGCTCTCAGGGCCTCATAAAACTTCACGACGGCTTGTTGCGCCACTTCGTCGTCCTGCGCCCACGCCATAAAGATCGGCGGCAGGTTCGCGGGAATTGCCGGCATCACCCCAAACGGCCCTCCATAAATCGGCGCCGCAAACGCCGGACGCGCCCCAGCATCCGCCTGCAGCAGCACTCCGCTGGTCACCATCGCTCCAGCGGAGAATCCCATGAATCCGATCTTGTCCGTCGAGATACCCCACTCCGCCGCGTGTTGCCGCACCACTTTCGTCGCCTGTATTCCATCGGCGATGCCGTACTTGCAGGCCTCATCCATATTCAGATCGGGCGGAATCCCCTCGCCCTTCTTCTCCTGCAATCGATACTTCAACACGAAGGTCGCAATGCCCCTCTCCTGCAGCCATCGTGCGATCTGGTTCGCTTCGAGATCGATAGCGAGTGCGATGCACGCTCCTCCCGGCGCCACGACGATGCCGGTCCCAGTGGCCTTGGATTTCTCTGGCAAAAACAGCGTTACAGTAGGCGTGACCACATTGTTGATGATTGTTCCGATTGGCGTGTCTGTGGTGACAATCTCTTTCTGCTTCCAACTCTCCGATCCCGGAGCCACACCGGGCCAAAGATTGATCGTCTGCGCACTGGCGCTGCCGACAAGAGATCCGCCGACAAGAACACAAACAGCCATCGCATCGCCCAATCTGATTCGTCTCATTCTCGCTCCGGAAGTTAGATATCGACCGTGCCGTGCCGGTCCAGGCTGATACTGGCAGGTGTCTTTCTGGAAACCGCCCAGTTCACGTCCGGGTCGGGAACCTCGAGCCGGTGAACGCCGCCGGGAAACCGTATCATCAACTTCTCGTATTCGGCTGTCTGCGCCTGCGTTTTCAGAACATCGTCCTTGGCGCTGGGATTCCACTCGTGCAGGTAGTACACGCTGCGCACCTGCGCCTGCAGCATCTCTTTGGCGCAACCGAAGCACGGACGCATGGTCGTATACATCGTGCTACCCGCCGTTGCAATTCGAAACCTTGCCGCCGCCAGGATCGCATTCTGTTCGGCGTGCACGCAGATGCACAGATCGTATGCCTCGCCGGACTTGTAGGACTTGTCGCGATTGGCGCAGCGATAGCATCCGCCATCCAGGCAGTTCACCATGTTCTCTGGAGTGCCGTTATACCCGGTGGAGATGATCCGATTATCGAGGACGATCAGCGCGCCGACGCGGTTGCCTTTGCAGTTGGCCCGCAGCCGGACCGCGATCGCAATGTTCATGAAATATTTGTGGCGGTTCTCGCGCGCATCGCGCGCCGCCTGCGGCTCGATCGCCGGAGTCCTCGTATCGGCCGCCGTGCCTGCATCATTTTGCGGCGCTGTCGGATCACTCGCAGCTCCGGTGTGCCCATTATGCTTCGCCATGTTCCATCCTCTGTGTTCCTCTGGCTCTGGACAGTAGACCGCCCGCTATTATCCCGCATGGACGCGAATCACCGCCATGACAGGCCGAGCGCCCGCATGCTAGTCCTCGCAGCGCAATAAGAAGAGCCCCGCTCTTACGAGCAGGGCCGAACCGAGTTCACATCGGTGCTAGCGGTTCTTACTTGTTGGGTTGAGTCTTGGCTCTTATCGCTGGACTTGTCGTTTGCAGCAGCAGCGCGGCGTGATTCCCCAGACTCAACAATGGTCAAGTCTCTTCGGAGGTCAAGTCTCTTCGGACCCATCACAACGTACCAACGTGCAAGTGGCCCGTCCGCAACCTCGCGTTCCGAGGGTGCCCCACCCTTGTCGCGAAGTGTGCGACAGGGTGGGGATTTTGAATTCTTATTCAGCAACCACGTAAGTCGCGGTCTTTGTCTCGCATCTTTCGGCGCTACGAGTCGGATAGCGAGTTCACTTCCCCGCCTCATGATGGTCATAACTCAGCACCCGCGTCACCTTCCACGCCCCAGCCTTGTACTGCCACAGGTGAACGAACTTCCCCTCTCCGTCACCATTTTCCGGATGGCCCGGATGATGAAAGAGGTGCACGCCCATCTCGATCGCGCCGTAGCCTTTCATGGGATAGATCTGCAGCGTGTTCGGAAGCAGTTCGCGGGTAACCTGGCCGCAGATGTTCTTCTTCACCGCCTCCACCAATGCCGCCCGCACCAGCGTGACGCCTGCTTGATCGTGATAGAACTCCACATTCTCGTCGATGAAAGATCCAAACTTCACGAGATCACATTTGTTGTAGGCATCAAACAATGCAGCATCGAGGGCGGTCACCACCTTGTTCAACTCCTCCTGGTTCTGAATCTTGTCGAGCGGCGCCACACTCTGCGCAACCGCAGGCGCATTCAACAAAACACCAAGCAACAATGCCGACACCGAAATCAACGCAGGGGAACGCTTGTTCATAACACCTCGCTTGAAGAGGGATGGTGATGCTCGTCTGAGGTACGGAGGATCGAGCGTAAAGGTAACGTAATTCTCAAGTCCGGGAATTGCGACCGCAACCGGCTTCGCCCACCGGCATTAGTTGCCGTGAACTCCTTGGTTTTGTGCGTCGACTGTGAACCCTTGCAGGTGAACGTCAGGTGCTGACATTCAACCCTCTACTGAGACTTTTAACTCAGCCAATGTGGAGCTAGCACTCAGGTCCCAACTCGAACTCCACAATGCGAGGTCGTAAGGCTGTGGAAAACTTTGCAAGTTGTTTGGAGTTATTGTCGAAGGAGTCGCGAAAAGACAATTCCAAAAAAATAGGGTAAACCTCCCGTCCCTGCATTTCCCCACCCTTTCCTACACAACGGGACGGGGCCCGGCCCCTGTCCAGATTCGAACAGACACCTACGGAAAACGGACAACTTCGCGTCTCGAACTCGACCAGGTCGCCTCTACGGTCAATGACTTGCGCGGTTTGGAATGGCGAACCGATTGCGACTGACAGCGCAGCGCAGCAACATTTCGCAACGGATCCGGAGGTTTTGCAATGGAGAGTTTGCTGCAGGACGTGCGGTGCGGGGTCCGCATGCTGCGCAATTCGCCGGGATTCACCGCGGCGGCAGTGCTGACGCTGGCGCTGGGCATCGTGGGTACCACGCTGGTGTTTAACGCCTACAACGCTACCGCTTGGCGGCCCCTGCCGGCAAAGGATCCGCAGAGGCTCACGATCTTTCAGCGGAGGCTGTTGAAGGGCGGCTATCGCGCGCAATTCTCGCTCGCTGACTATCAGCTTATTCGTGAGCAAAGCCGGACGTTCTCAGGCGTGGCAGCCGAAGACGGGTACGACACGGTCCTGGCACAACTCCCGGATCTCGCGGTGGGAAAGTTTGCCGAGCCGCGTCAGGCGCTGATCAAGCTTGTCTCGAATAATTACTTCGACGTGCTCGGCGTTGGAGCCGGCGCGGGGCGAGTATTCAGAAGAGCTGATCGCGAGACGACTCCGGTGGCGGTGCTGAGCCATGCGTCGTGGCAACGGCGTTTCCGGGAAGATCCCCGGGTATTGGGAAAGACGATCCTGGTGTACGGCGCGGCGGTGACGATTGTGGGAATTGCCCCGAAGGAGTTCGTCGGGAGCGGCAACCCTCCAGTGCCGCCCGACCTGTGGGTTCCACTCTCGGCCGAGACCGTGATCATGCCGCAGCGTGCTGCAGGCAACGAGCAGGAAGAAAGGCTGCGTATCGTGGGCAGGCTGAAGCCGGGAGCCACTGTGGCGCAAACCGAGAGTGAACTCACCGCGCTCGCGCTGCAAGACGAGAAGGACCGCGGGGTTGAGCCGGTCACGGCATCCATAGTCGGCGGGCCGGCAGTATATTTCATCGATCCCGACGCCACCCCGCAATATCGCGCACTGGCAGGGCTGCTGCTGGCAAGTTTCAGCGTCGTGCTGCTGGTGGCGTGTGCCAACATGGCCAACTTTTTCATGGCGCGGGCAACAACTCGGCGCCGCGAAATGGCGGTGCGCACCGCACTCGGCGCCTCGAGGGTCCGCCTGGTGCGCCAACTCATGACCGAAGGCATGCTGCTGGGACTCGCCGGAGGGGCCGTCGCGGTGCTGGCAGCGACCTGGATCTGCGATCTGATCTGGGTGGAGGCGGAGCAGCGCATCATCGCGCGCTTCACCGATCTCTACTATTTCGCATTCACATTCACGCCCAACTGGCGCGTGCTGGCCGCCACGTGTGCTATCTCGGTGCTGGCCGGAGCGTTGTTCAGTCTGGCGGGGGCGCTCCAATCGTCGCGCGTCGACCTGAACGGAGTGTTGAAGGGATGCGAGTTGACCATCGGGCGCGGGCGCGGTTTTCGGCTGAACATCCGCGACCTGCTGATTGCGGTGCAGGTGACGCTGAGCGTGGTGCTGTTGGTGAGCGCGGCGCTGCTGGCGCGCGGCATGGTGCGCGGACAGTCCGCCGAGCCCGGATTCGACACCCATAACGTGCTCAACATCGAATTCGGCGGGCTCGATAGCATCGGCTACGACGCCAAGCGGATTGGAGACCTGCGCCAGCAGTTGCGCGCGCGCATGTCGCTCATCCCGGGAGTCAGTGCCGTGGCGTTCGCCAGCCACGTGCCGCTGCTCGGCGTCGGCATGGGCCAGGCAATGGCGGTCAAACCCGGCGCCCCACCGCATGACGCGCTAAACAATGACGTCTCGCCGGGCTTCTTCGCGGCTTTTGGCATTCCGCTGGTACGCGGGCGTGACTTCACCGAGACCGATATCGCCCATCGCGCGGGAGTGGTGATCGTCTCGCAGGCCACCGCCCGCAACCTATGGCCGGGCGAGGACGCCGTCGGCAAGCTCATCCAGGTGGGCAAACCACAGCGTTCCCTGCAAGTGATTGGCGTGGCGCAGGACGTACATATCATGAATCTCGCACAGGTCGAGCCCTACTTCTTCTATCTGCCGCTCTCACCCGATGCTCCGCTCGATGACGTTTTCCTGCGGACAAGCAGCGATGCAAGCCAGGCATTGACACCGGCATTACGCGTCACTTCCGAGATCGACACCAGGCTGCCATCACTCGCTAACGTACACAGCATGGACGACGCGCTCTGGTTCCAGCACCTGCCTTCCACCCTCGCCACGCTGTTCGCCGCCGTGGTAGGCAGCATGGCACTGTTCCTGGCTAGCGTGGGAATTTACGGCACCATCGCTCACGCCGTGGCCCAACGCACGCGTGAGATTGGCATCCGCATGGCATTGGGCGCCCCGCACGTCTCCATCCTGCGCCTGGTGCTGGGCCGCACGATGGCTCTGGTTGGCGGCGGAGCATTCCTCGGCCTCGCCGCTGCGCTAGTGGTCTCGCACGCGATCATCGCCATCCCGTTTGCGCTGGGGTACATGCTGCTGTTCGGAGTGAGCCCCCGCGATCCGCTGGTATTCGGCGGCGTCGGCGCGTTCCTGCTAGCGGTCGCGCTGACCGCGGCCTACTGGCCGGCGCGCCGGGCAACGCGCGTTGATCCGATGGTGGCGCTTCGGTACGAGTAAAGATCAAGTCGTCAAGTCCTTCCTCCCGAAAACCCGTTAACAGACGCGACGTTTTCAAACAACCAATTCTCACTTGCCAGGGAGCGCATGGACCAGAAAACGCTCCGTACGCCGTCAACTCTCCCCGCTCGGCATTCGTCCTGTCACCTGCTGCAAAATCCCCCGAATATGCAACGCCGCGCAATCCACATGAGGGAAATCCGTGTTGCTCTCATTGAACAGCAGCGTCAGATCAGTTCCCGCCAGAAGAATCGCATCCACCGCGTCGCGGGTCACGAGGAGATGCGCGAGAGCCGTGAGCTTCTCGTGCTTCTCTGCCGACGGTTCGCCGTTCGCGGCAAGTTCGACGTAGGTCTCATGAATCATGTCCACTTCGTCCGGCGCGGGGCGGACGAGTTCAACGCCGCTCAGCGCGCCAAACAAATCGGACTCGATCACGAAGCGCGTGCCGAAGATGGCGACTCGTCGGGCCTTGCGCGCCGCGAGTTCGCGGAGCAGAGGGTCGATCAGCGACACGATCGGCAGGGCAGACGTTGCGGCTAGTTCCTTTGCGCAAAACAGAGGCGTGATCGCGGGGATCACGGCCATTTCGGCTCCGGCGGCTTGCGTGCGCCGGATGTATCCGCTCAGATATTCGGCCAGTCCGGTGCGATCCCTGGCCTCGACGTATGCGAACACGCGCGGTATCTGGGCGTGGGTGATCACGATGTCAAGAGCGATGCCGAGCTTCTCGCATCCGCGCGCCAGATGTTCGTAGTAGTGAACGGTTGCTCCGACACCCAGTCCGCCGATCAGGCCTACGCAGCGGGAATTTTTCATGCAGTCAAGATTAAAACATCTGCGATATAGAGATTCGGCTGTTGCACGGACGAAAGCGTCCGTCCCTACACGGGTATTGTGCTCATAGCGCCGGGCTTCGCCCAGGCTTGGACAGCCGAGGCGGCTGTCGCCACGTCAGCAAGAAGAGCCGTCGGTCCCTGTTGAGCGGGGGGACGATTGTCCCCCCGCGCGGGGTTCAAGTTTTGGATTCAGTTCAGGGAGCGGCGGTCTACTTGACCGGCTCATCGGCGGACGGAGTCGATTCCTGGGAGGACGACTCATCGTGGCCCATGTGGAACAGCGCGGCCTGGGCTTCGGCGGCGGCGCGAAGTTCGTCCTGCTCGTGCAGGCCGCCGGGTTCGGGCTTGTCCTGTTTTCGCTGGGTCCGGCGTTCAGCCTTGTCTTTTTGTCTCTGCTGCCTGGTTTGTTCTTTCTGACGCTTGGTAAATGTTGATCGGCCTCGTGGCATACTCATCCCCTCATTGTTTCGTTCTTCATGTTAGCCGGCGATATCAATGCCGGCGACCTTGCCCGCCGGGAGTCTGCAGCTTCGCGGACCTCCTGAATACCGGCGCAATTACCAGCGCGGCTCGCGCCGTTCGCGCGCTTGGCCGCGATCGCGTCCGCGTCCTCCGCCGCCACCGCCTCCGCCAAATCGTTGGCCGCCGCCGCCACCGCCCTTTGGACGATCGGTCTTCGGCTTGGCTTCGTTGATGGTCAATGTCCGTCCACCCAGTTCAGTTCCGTTGAGCGCGGCGACGGCCTTGTCCGCCGCCGTGGCATCGGTCATCTCCACGAATCCGAAACCGCGCGAGCGGCCTGTCTCCCGGTCGGTCACCAGGGTGACTTTTTCTACGGCGCCGTGGGGCTCGAACACGTTGCGCAGTTCGGCCTCGGTCGTGCTGTGGGGCAGATTGCCGACATACAGGTTCTTCATTGCATTTCCTCTCTCAGTAAATCGTCCAAGGTTGGTGCTGCGTTCTTCGACGGACGTCCTTCGAAGTCGCGTGGTGGCGCGGGCCTGTCCTGCATCGCTCGGGAGCGCGCAGTGCAGGCGGCGCGAACGGCGGAAATTCTGCGAGATGCTTCGAGGATGCCCCAGCGCTGATTGAGATCTTTCATGCCGACGGAAAGTGCGGCCCTGATGTCGGCCGCTAACGACTGGTGGTCCGAATTCCGCAAGGGCAGCGCTTCATCCTCACTGGGTGAATCCGCCAGATAGGCAGGCTCGCCGACCAGAAACGCGAGGCGCTGCGGAGGATTCGCGCCGCGAATGTCCTGGCAAAACTTGTCACGGCGGCCGGTTCCCTTTTCCAGATTCATCAGAACGAGATCATAGAGATTGGCACGCCACCAGGAGCGCGCTTCATCGATGTCGGCGGCGCAATCGACGTCCATGCCGAGCTTGCGCATGACTTCGGCGCGCAGATCGCGCTTGCGAGAAGAGGCATCCACGAGAAGAACTTTTTTCTTCTTGTCGACGACCGGTACGTTGACCGAAAGCGGCAAGGCTGCAAGGGCCGGAGTGTTCATTGCGCCACCGTCTGCGGCTTGAGGCGAGAGGAAGCCGCAGGTTTCTGTGGCGTCCCGGCGCTGTGCAGCAGGCCTTGGTTTCGCTTGCGGCGCGCGATCTTCTGCTTGCGCTCGCGATGGAATCTGGACTTATCACCATTCCGTGCGGACATAATCGGCTCCTGTTGGTTTGAGTGAAGGATAAACCGCTGGCCGATCAGAATCTTCCAGGCGGCGACGGAAACGGAACGGCGTCACAATGTACACTCCCGCCCAGCGCTGCCGGCGATCCAGAAAATGTGCGATGGCTTGGGTGAAATGATCGCCGGAATAAAGACGCCTCTCGATCTCTCAATCGCGAAGGCGCAAGCTACGTGGCGTATCTTCGAGGTCAAGTATCTTCAGTATATCCTGTTTAGGAGACGTTCTGCGGAAGCATCGCGGATCGAGACAGAAACTTGTGGTTGGACGTGTGGGGGTCTCGTGTTCAATTCAGTTGCGCGCGTGGCGACCCGGAATTCGATTGCTAATTCCGCGCGTTCCACGTACGATCACTATGTGCGTTAGACCGAGTCGGTCTTGAGCAGCTCTCGCCTCAACAGCAAGTCACCTGCGCAAGTTCCTCCGAATCCCTCCAGCGTAACTATCAAAAAGGAAACAAGAGTACAAAACACATGGAACAAGGAACAGTGAAGTGGTTCAATGACGCCAAGGGCTACGGCTTTATCAGCCGCCAGTCGGGCGAAGACGTTTTCGTGCATTTCTCGGCCATCCAGGCGGGCGGATTCAAGAGCCTGCAAGAGGGCCAGACGGTGCAATTCAGTGTCACCAAGGGCCCCAAGGGCTTGCAGGCCGAAAACGTTCAGGCTGTTTAAGCCGACGAATTCTGCGGAGAGGCGATATCCACGGAGATCGCCTCTTCTCTTTTGCACGCAGTTCGGTGGTGATAGTCTGTTGACTCCATCGCAAATGGATTTCTTCTGACAAGCGACGACAACAACGCTACGTACGCCATCATCCTGCACAACGTCCGAACCTACCGGTCTGCGGGGGTGATCGCGGTCGTTCGCGGGAAGCAGAAGGCGGAATCCACACTGAAGGCTTTCCAGGAATCGCAAAGTTCCGGCGACCACCACGAAGGCTGGCGGTACTTCTTCGAGAAAACCTCCGTAGCCGCCGGGACCGATCCCGCCCAAGCCACAAAACTCCGCCAGGACGAACTCGAACTGCGCGAGTCCAAAGCCCCGCCAGACACTACCGATTGGAATTCGCGCAAGTGATCTTGCCGTAAGTGACAGTCGGTACTCGTGCGTGCCCCATTTCTCGCGCGAGAAGTGGGGATTTTGGCTTCCCCTCGTAAAAAGAAGCCTCGCGCGAAATCTCAAACGAAGTGCAACGCCTCACCTCTCCAGTTCCACTCCCATCATCCACCAAGCCTCTCGAAATTTCTCAAACTTCGATCTTCTCCTTCGGCTCTCCGGAAACAATTTCATGGCTTTATATTTCCGGAACTCCTCCACGGGAAACAGATACCACGCTCCTACCGGCACCACATACGCCGCCAGCATATCGATCTCATCCGCCCCGTACACCCGTGAACTATTTCCGTGCGCATGAAACGTATATCCTCCATACTCCCCCGCCCGATGCGCCGACTTCACCTGCACCCGCAGCAGCTTCTTCCCCGTATCCACGATCAGGTCATACCGCGAACTCTCCCCCCAGGGCTTTGCCACCCGCAACCCCAACGCCGCCGCCACGGCTCTCGCGGTGTGTGGCGCGGCCCCTTCGACTGCGCTCCGGGGGCAGGCTGGTCCTCCCCTACACAAATTGCTCAGATACCGGCGTACCAGGCGTATCCGCCCTCGGGCGAGGCCGAGCCCAGGCCCTTGCCAAACGGTTTGAGGGTATCGGTGAGAGTCAGGCGAGTGATGTATTTGACGTTCTTGTAACCGAGTTGGCGCGCGACCCGCAGGCGCAATGGACCTCCGAAAGGCACAGGAAGGTCTGCTCCATTCATACGGTGAGCGACCAGGGTTTGCGGGTGCAACGCATCGGCCATGTCGATGCTCTCCCACCAATCGGGTTGAATCGAGCGGTAGACGATATAACGGACCTGGGGTAGTGCGGCAACCCGATCGAGAATGTAGGAAAGCGGCACGCCGGTCCATTCGGCGATATAGGTCCAACCCTCTTCGCAGCCGATGATGGTGATCTGCGAGCTGGTCGGGAAACTCCTGATATCCGCGAGCGAAAATACAGTGGGACGGGCCACCATGCCATCGACCGTCATTTTCCAGTCCGCAAAATTCCCCGCCTGTAGCCGATTGAATTCATCGCCCAGGCGATCGACTTCATTGGCAAACGGATCTTTCGAAATCTCGCTGCGGGAAAATTCCCGGGCCAACGAATGGCGGGTTAACAGCCGCTGCGCGGCATAGGTCAACGTTTCGCCGGGCCCGTAAATGCCGCTCGAGTCTGGTGGAATCAGCCCGTGACGCCGGGCCAGTGTCGCCGCGACGGCCACGCTGGATATTCCGGCCGCAGCCGCGATACCGCTGGTGATGAGCTTACGTCGAGAGATCTGGCTCATAATTCACTCCGTCGGAGGTGTGGCGCGGCCCGTGATCATGGCGCTCATCCGCGCTCGGAATCCCGCAACAATAACCATCAGAACGTGAACCAAAAGAAACAGCACCAGCAAGATCGTCACGATGAAGTGCAGCGAGCGCGCTGTCTGGTGACCGCCCAGGAGCCGCACCGCCAGCGGAAATGCCGCATCGAAACCAAACGACATGGCAAGCCCCGTCCAGATCATCAGCGGGAATAACACGAAGATCACCACCAGATACGTGATTCGCTGCAGCAGGTTATACGACCAGGCCTCATCCGTTCCCGGCCGCTTGAAGCGCAGATGCTCAATGATCGACGCGCCCATTCCCTTGAACGAGGTCGGAACGAGATTGCGCCGGAAGTGTCCGTTGAACAGGCCCCAAAGCAAATAGAGCAAACCAGTAGCTACCGCGACCCATGCGGCCTGGAAGTGAAGGTAGCGGCTCCATCCGTTCTGGTCGGGCAGCACATAGCCGTAGCCGGTGGGGACCGTGCTGCGCGAGGACGGAAGATGTAAATTGAGCCACGGCCGCATGTTGACGTTTCCGGTTTCTCCCCAATAAAAGCGCGGATGCGAGAGGACGATCTCGCCTCCAGTAACCAGCAGCGCGAGGAACGCCAGTGTGGTAAGCCAGTGCGTCACCCGCACCAGCGCAGAATGGCGCTTGCGCGCGGTGTCCGCGGGCACGGCAGTCGCGTGGACTGCGTCGCCTCCGGCTATCGGCAGAGTTGCATTCATGTTGTGGGCCCCATCCCCTGGTGGTTGGGATTCTACATCGTCGCAGCCACCACCGCGATGGAGATCATTTAACCGTGTTCCCCGGCCCGCAACGACAGGCGCCGCATCGAATGATGCGCAGACATCTGCAAGGAACGAAGAATATAGAACTCTTTCGTTACCTCGCCGCCGCCTTAGAGTAGTGGAACATTGCGTATGTCGCCGGCCCAACTGACAGTGACGGGCTGATCGTCTTGAAAACCAGCAGGTCCATTCCGGTCATGAACGCTGCTGCGGGATACTCCGAATGCCCTTCTTCCTTGGTGGTTCGGTGATTTTTGACGGCAATCACCGCTGAGGCCCACATTCCCGGATGCGCCGCGGCAAACAGCATCCGGGATTTCTTGTCAGGATGGAGTACTCGCCGGGCATTCCCAAACGTGAAAAAATGGTCCGGTTGCCTGTTCCAGCGCTCGGTCACATCGATCGGGGGATACCGGCCAATCAGCTTATGCACCCATTCAGGACATGGTTTCCCGGTGTTCTGAGTGCAGTTCGACTCCTGCGTGGCTGACGGAACATCGGCCAGTTTTGTCGGCTTGGGGTTCTGCAGATCTGCAACTGGGACCTGCCCATCTTCGCTCGTTAATTCTGCGGTAGGAAAGAGATGCGCTGACACAGCTAGTGGCGTGTTTTGATTCGAGCTTGGGCCTTGCCCAAACATGCTGGTACAGACGAGTCCCAGGCACAATACAAAAAGAAATCTCATGAAACGCTCCTCAGAAATCCGGTTTCACCACGGATCGCTGTGGACCGCTGCAATCGAGACACCGCGTGAATCGGTCTAGTCCATTCGTGCGGACGTGGAGGGATATTGGGACTGCAAACGAAGAGCAGGCCTGTTTTCCCGCGATCAAGTTGTCAAAGACCTCGATTATTACTGGGTACTGGTCTCAAAAAACAAAGCCCCCAGCGGATTCTGAGTCCCTGGAGGTATAACCACATTTTGTGGCTACTCTAAGCTCTCAAAAAAATAGGCGGGGATGTCCGTGACGGTCACGCTACGGGGTGAGGGAAAACACGAGCTGTTGCGATTTGGTTCGGCTCCAAGAAAAATGGGGAAAGTACCCTCTCTCCGCTTCTTTCGTCAGTCCGCTAAGACCTCTCTTCAGCTCAACTCCCGTTTTCTCGGTGAGGCATGCCGAGCCTCGAAGGCGTCGCGGACGGCGTGCCACTCTTCCGCCTCCTCAACCTCCGGAGTTCGAACGATCGTGACTCTCGCCGCTGAATCACGAGGCTCGGACCGTCCTCGGGTTGAACCTCCTTGGGTTCTACCGTCTCCACCCATGCCACCAGTTGCTCCAGCGTCCAATTCCTCTTCTCCATGATGGGTAGTCGAAAAGGTGAGCGATGATATCCTTGATCCGCATCTTGCGCCGTATCCAGATGCGCCAACAGTCGCAAGGACGCTCCACTCGCCCTAGCACCCAAGCTTCCCAGACGCCTTCGACGCCGAGGGTTCGCCGCTCTCTGTCGTCGATTGGTCTGATGACAGTGCGAAAGGTACACCCCCGCGCCACCGCCGCCATGCCAAGCGCACAGCCTTGCTGCGTTTCGGAGAAATGCTGTCGCCAGCTTTCGGAGCGAGCACGGTGCTGCCCAAAAGAATCGCTTCGCTGAGTTTCACGTGGGTTCTCCCTGTGTTGCGCTAGCGTTTGATGATCGACTGCAGTTCGGGACGCGGATTATTACATCTGAGAGCGTTTTGTTCTTAATCGGGCGCGATTCCGTGGGCTCAACTTCATTAGATCCTCGTAAAGCCTCGCTGTCGCAAACCGGGGATCTTCGAAATTCCGTCCCGGCACTTGCTGGGCTTAGGCTTGACAACTTCACGTCGCGGACTATCATGGCGGGCAGTTTCCCACGGGCCCACGGGACCGACCTTTAGCGAAACGGCCCTCGTACGCAGCAGGACCAATCCGAAAATCGATAAGGAGGATGCTCAATGGCCACCGATATCAAGGAACTCTCTCGCCGAATCTTTGAAGAAGTCTGGAACAAGCAGAACCTGAGCGCAGCTGATGAGATCATCGCTTCCAATTTTGTCGACCACGATCCCCAATCGTCCGTACAAGGCATCGAAGGATACAAACAGTTCGTACGCTACTACCTCACCGCGTTTCCCGACTCTCACTTCACTGTGGAAGATGAAATTTCCGAGGGACAAATGGTCATGACGCGGTGGACGGTCAGCGGAATGCACACCGGAAACCTGGGAGCCATTCCAGCGACCGGACGGCGAATCTCTGTCACTGGCATCAGTTGCGGCCGAGTGGAAAACGGAAAAATTGTGGAAAGTTGGACCAATTGGGACACACTCGGGTTAATGCAACAGTTGGGAGTTTTGTCCGCAACAGCCCAACGGGCAGCGTAGAAGATTCGGCCCCCTTAACTGCCGAGCATCGCTCGGCAGAACGGACGAATGCGTCCGTCCCTACACAAACTAAAAGCCCCACTTCTGGCAACTGCGGCCAGAAGTGGGGCACCCGTTCTTGCTGATGGCTGACAGCTGAGAGCTGACAGCGTCCTAGTACATGTCTCCCATGCCGCCGCCGTGTCCACCGGGCGCGGGAGCTTCCTTCTTTTCCGGAATCTCCGCGACCAGGGCTTCGGTGGTCAGCATCAGGCTGGCGATGGAGCCAGCATTCTGCAGAGCCGTGCGCACGACCTTCGTGGGATCGAGCACGCCGGCCTTCACCAGGTCCTCGTACTCGTTCGAGAAGGCGTTGAATCCGTAGTTCGATTCCTTGGATTCGAGCACCTTGCCCAGGATCACTGCACCTTCTTCACCGGCGTTCTCGACGATCTGGCGCAGAGGCTCGGTGATGGCGCGCTTCACGATGTTGATACCGATCTGCTCGTCGCCGTCGGCCTTCACCTTGTCGAGTGCTGCAGCGCAACGGGCCAGAGCAACTCCGCCGCCGGGGACAATGCCTTCTTCCACGGCCGCGCGCGTCGCATGCATTGCGTCTTCCACGCGGGCTTTCTTTTCCTTCATTTCGGTTTCGGTTGCGGCGCCGACTTTGATGACGGCTACGCCACCGACCAGCTTCGCCAACCGCTCCTGCAACTTCTCGCGGTCGTAGTCGCTGGTGGTCTTATCAACCTGGCTGCGGATTTCTTTTACACGGCCTTCGATCTCAGCGTGCTTGCCCTTGCCTTCGACCACCGTGGTGTTGTCCTTGTCGATGGTGATCTTCTTGGCCTGACCGAGATCGCTGATCTGAACGTTCTCGAGCTTAATGCCCAAGTCTTCCGTGATGGCCTTGCCGCCAGTCAGGATAGCGATATCCTGCAGCATGGCTTTGCGGCGATCGCCGAAGCCGGGAGCCTTGACGGCCGCGACTTGCAGCGTACCCCGAAGCTTGTTGACGACGAGAGTAGCGAGCGCTTCGCCTTCAACATCTTCCGCAATGATCAACAGCGGCTTGCCGGACTTGGCGATCTGCTCGAGCAGCGGGAGCAGGTCTTTCATCGAGCTGATCTTCTTTTCGTTGATCAGGATGTAGGCGTTCTCGAGTGCAACTTCCATGCGCTCAGGATCGGTAACGAAGTAGGGCGAGAGGTAGCCGCGGTCGAACTGCATGCCTTCGACGACTTCGAGTTGGGTCTCCAGAGTCTTCGACTCTTCGACGGTGATGACGCCGTCTTTGCCAACCTTCTTCATGGCCTCGGCAATGATCTTGCCGATGGTCTCGTCATTGTTGGCGGAGATGGTGCCGACCTGGGCAATCATTTCGCCGGTGACGGGCTTCGACAGCTTGTCGAGTTCGCCATTGACGCGGTTGCCTTCCTTGTCGAGTTTTCCGGCGATGATGGTGACGGCCTTCTCGATGCCACGCTTCAGGGCCATTGGATTGGCGCCGGCGGCAACGGTCTTGACGCCTTCGCGGTAAATGGCCTGGGCGAGAACGGTGGCGGTGGTGGTGCCGTCGCCGGCGACGTCGGACGTCTTGCTGGCAACTTCACGAACCATCTGCGCG